>JANNDE010000775.1:0-4669 GCA_031387395.1 Hymenobacter sp. | reverse complement strand
CGCCACGACAAATGGTGCTGTATGATGTACCCGCGCCTCAAACTGCTGCACAAGCTGCTGGCGGAAGATGGGGTAATTTTTATTTCGATTGACGACACTGAATTGTATAATTTAAAGTCAATATGTGATGAAATAATGGGGGGGGTAATTTTGTAGCTACCATTGTTTGGCAGAAGAAATATGGCCCTGCTAATGATGCCAAGTATATATCTGAAACCCACGAGTATGTGGTTTGCTACGCCAAAAACAAAAGTGTGTGGCGGCCCAATTTTCTTCCCCGTCAGGAGGAACAGTTAAAGGCATTTAAGAATCCTGACGCGGACCCTCGGGGCATCTGGCGAGCCAGTGATTTATCCGCCAAAACTTACTCGGCCAATACTGATTACCCAATCACCGGACCTCATGGCGATATTTTTCTTCCGCCAAAGAGCCGGGCTTGGATATTCTCGAAGGACCGTTTCGCAGAATTACTCGCGGATAACAGAATTACATTTGGAGCCAATGGCAAAGGCAGACCCATGCAGAAAAAGTTTCTGTCGGATGTACGAGGCGGCATAACGGCTCAAACGTGGTGGAACCGGGAGTTTGCGGGTGACAATAAAGTTGCTCGCTATGAGATGAAGGATATTTTTCCCGAAAATCCTTTTGATACTCCCAAACCATCATCATTAATCGAGCGAATCCTCCAACTCGCCACCGACAAAGACTCCATCGTCCTCGACAGCTTCGCTGGCAGCGGCACCACGGCCCACGCCATGCTCAAGCTCAACCAGCAGGACGGCGGCAACCGCCAATTCATCCTCACGGAGATGGAAGACTACGCCGAGCACATCACGGCGGAGCGGGTGAAGCGCGTGATGCGGGGCTACGCCGGCCAGCCCGGCACCGGCGGCAGCTTCGACTACCTCACGCTGGGCGAGCCCGTGTTCACCGACAGCGGCGAGCTGAACGAGCGGGCCGGCCTGCCGGGCCTGCGCCAGTACCTCTACTACGCCGAAACCAAGCAGGCACTGCCCCCCGCCCCGACCGAGGGGGAGGCCGACAACGCCGCCTTTCTGGCCCGGCACGTCGACACGGCCTACTACTTCCACTACGCTCCCGACGCCGTGACGACGCTCAACCACGACTTCCTGGCCACCATGCGTACGCGGGCTGGGCAGTACATCATCTACGCCGACAACTGCCTGCTCACGAGCGATTTTATGACGCAGCACGGCATTATTTTCAAGAAAATCCCCCGCGATATTTCGCGGTTTTAGCGCGTCACCTCACCCCTAGCTCCCTCTCCTGCGGAGAGGAGGGACTAGCACTAGTTTTTAGTTCTTCTTACCAATTTAGAGCTATAAACTAGTTCCCCCTCTCCGCAGGAGAGGGGGCTAGGGGGTGAGGTGACGCGGCCCCACCACTATGGAGCTCAAACCCTACCAGCAGGAGGTCATCACCGACCTCGCCCGCTTTCTCGACTGCGTGCAGGCCACCCGGAACCTGCCCGATGCCTTCCACGAGTTTTGGGCCGCGCACCCGCGCACGCCCTTGCAGCCGTTTCCGGGCACGGCCATCGAGCCCTACAAAAACACGGTCCCGGGCGTGCCGCACGTCACGATTAAGGTGCCCACGGCGGGCGGCAAAACCTTTCTGGCGGCCAACGCGCTGCGCACCATCTTCGCGGCTTTTCCGGTGGGCCGGCCCAAGGCCGTGGTGTGGCTGGTGCCCTCCATCACCATTCTGGACCAGACGCTGCGCAACCTGAAAGATGCCGGCCACCCGTACCGCCAGAAAATAAACACCCACTTCGCCGGCCGCGTGGAGGTGTACGACAAAGCGGCCCTGCTGCAGGGCAGCGGCTTTTCGGCCAGCAGCGTGCAGGAGCAGCTGAGCCTGGTGGTGCTGAGCTTCGACAGCCTGCGGGCCAGGAACAAGGAAGACCGCAAGGTGTACCAGGAAAACGGCAACCTGCAGTCCTTCGGCGCGCTGCTGGGCCAGCTGGGCGGCGGCCCCGACGAGGACATCACGCTCATGCGCGTGATGCAGGCCCTGAACCCGGTGGTGGTGGTGGACGAGAGCCACAACGCGGAAAGCGACCTGAGCGTGGACATGCTCCGCAACCTCAACCCCGCCTTCATCCTCGACCTGACGGCCACGCCCCGCAAAAACAGCAACATCATCAGCTTCGTGGACGCGCTGGCGCTCAAAAAGGAGCACATGGTGAAGCTGCCCGTCATCGTGTACAACCACCACGACCGGACGGAAGTCATCAACTCGGCCCTGCAATTGCAGCGCAACCTGGAGCTGCAGGCCCGGCAGGAGCAGCGCGCCGGCGGGCGCTACATCCGGCCCATCGTGCTGTTTCAGGCCCAGCCCAAAACGGCCGACGACAACACCACCTTCGAGTTGCTGAAAAAGAAGCTCCTCGACCTGAAAATCCCCGAAAGCCACATCCGCATCAAAACGGCCGGGCTGAACGAGCTGAAAAACGAGGACCTGGCCTCCCCCAAATGCGAGGTGCGCTATATCATCACGGTGAACGCCCTGAAGGAAGGCTGGGACGCGCCGTTTGCCTACATTCTGGCCTCGCTGGCCGATAAGTCGTCGGCCGTGGACGTGGAGCAGATTCTGGGCCGGGTGCTACGCCAGCCCTACGTGGCCCCGCACGCCGCGCCCATGCTCAACATGAGCTACGTGCTGACGGCCTCCGGCAAGTTCCTGGAAACGCTGGATAAAATCGTGGTGGGCCTCAACAAGGCCGGTTTCAGCGCCCGCGACTACAAGGTGGCCGATGCCACGGCGCTGGCCCCCGCGCCCGACCCGCTGGCCACCTTCGTGCAGGCCCCGCTGAACTTCGGCGCGCCCGCCGCTACGGCCGCCGCCGACGACCTGGCCGATATCGACACCAGTCGCATTGCGCCGCTCGCGCCGGCCGCTGCGGAAGTAGCCGCTGGGGAAGTCGGCGCGGCCGGGACTGACTTCAAGGCCGACCCGTTGGCCCGCCCGCTGGCCGCCGGGGGTGCGGTGCAGGCCATTGCCGAAGCGGCCCTGGCCCAGCAGGCCGAATTTGAGAAAACCGTGGCCGCCAGCACCGCCGGTGGGGCCACGCCCTTGCCCACCGTGCTCCAATCCCTCGTGAAGACCTACCCCATCAAGGAAATATTTCGGGCGCAGGCTGCCGCGCTGGTGCTGCCGCAGTTCTTCTGGAAGAAGCCCGCCGCCACGCTCTTCGATACCGGCGCGGGCGGCCAGGCCGTGCTGCTGGAAAAGGAATACCTGCTCGAAGGCTTCCCGCTGGGCAAGGCCGATACGGACATCAAGTTCGACGGCGTGTCGGCCGAGCTCTACCGGGTGGACCTCGACGAAACCAAGCAGGAAGCCACGCCCACCTTCACCCGCATCGACGGCGACGCCAAGGAGCGCATCATGGCCTACATCCTGGACCCGGCCCACAAGGATAGCCGGGTGAAGAACTTCACGCGCCGTATCCTCGACCTCATCGGCAACCTCTACCCCATTGCCGATAAGGAGATTGAGCGCTACATCAAGCGCATTCTGGAGGATTTCAGCGACGAGCAGTTCACCGACTTCGCCAACCACGAGTACACCTACACCGCCAAAATCAAGGACAAGATTAAGCGGCTGTCGGAAGATTTTGCCTACAAGAAGTTCCGTGATTTTCTCGACCAGGACCGGGCGTTCATGCAGCCCATGTACGTTTTTCCCGCTCAGATTTCGCCCGGCGAAACCAGCAAGGACATCACCAAGTCGCTGTATGAGCAGGAGGGCAAAATCAACGGCTTCGAGGAGCGGGTCATCAACGAAATCGCCAACCTACCCAACATTGCCTTCTGGACCCGCAACCCCGAGCGCGGGCGCGGTTTCCGCATCAACGGTTTCCTGAACCACTACCCCGACTTCATCATCCAGACCAAAAGCGGCAAAACGCTGGTAGTGGAAACCAAGGGCGACCACCTCGACGCGGAGCAGAAAATCAAGCTGGGCGCGACCTGGGCGCAGAAAGCCGGCAACGCCTTCCGCTACTTCATGGTGTACGAGCGCCGCGTGGTGGACGGGGCCTACAAGCTGGACGACTTCCTGAATATCCTAAAGGAGATTTAGGCCGGTAATTCGGTTTGGGCGCGGGGTGCGACCAGGTGAGGCGACCAGCCCCCGAAAACACCCCGCTGGGTCAATCAGCGGGGTGTTTGTTTTAGGCAGCCAGGGCCAGCGGCCCGGTAGCAGCTTGGCGGGTGGGCTGCTGCTCCTGCCGGGCCTGGTGCTGGGCGGCGTAGCGACGCAGCAGGGCCGTGTACTTGCGGCGGCCCTGCTCGATGAAGCCGGGGGCGGCCGTGGCATCATACACCCACACTTGGTGCGGGTTGCGCTTCTGCACACCGATAATGAGAAAGCGGGTGGCATTCAGTGCGTCGAGGTATAAGGCTGCCTGGCGGTCGTAGTCGTACTGCGCGGCGCTGGCCAGGAAGTGCGGCAGGTCGGGGCAGCTGGTGGTTTTGAAGTCGATGAGGGTGCGGGCGCGGCCGGCGGGACTGACGACGAGGAGGTCGGGGCGCACTTTCACGGCCACGCCGGTATCGACGTGAATGGCGGTGTGGGTGAGCTCGGCGGTGCTGCGGTAGAGCAGGTCGCGGCAGTAGCGGTGGCGGCGCACGTGGCGGGCCAA
>JANNDE010000667.1:0-1597 GCA_031387395.1 Hymenobacter sp. | reverse complement strand
GCCAAACCGGCCCCGTAACATTACTTAAGCTAATGCGGACGTAAAGTCCGGCACTAGTAGCTTACCACATTCTTAGACCTGATAATCGATACAAATACATTTTTATTCAATACATATTTATTGTTTTTCAATAAATATGTATTTGTTTTGTATAAGCATTCACGCCTCACTCCCTATGCATATTATTCCTCTGGATTCGCTGCTTCGTTTTGTTCGGCCCTTGGCTTATATTTTCGTACTCGTTGGCGGCTTTGAAGCTGTGCTACTGCTAGGGCGCACGGTGGTAGCCTTCGACAATGACCCCGTGCAGCTTACGCTGAGCACAACCGGCCCTAACATTTTTCCGACCTTGCATGCCGTTCAGCAGGGAATTGTTGGTGGCTGCAATTATGGGAACGGGGCCATACGCACCGGTCAGTTATCCGAATTAGCCGCTACAACGCCTTTCGAGCTTGCGACTGATGCTCACTCACCGGTATTGCGCTACCACGAACCCAACACGGTGAAGCGGGTGGCGCTGCTATACCTGGGCGCTTCCAACGACTACCAGTCGCTGGCGTGGGTAGTGTTTTTTGGGGTGGGCAGTTGGCTGCTATGGCAGCTATTGCTGGACGTGACTCCGGCCACGCCGTTTACCTTTGCCAATGCGCGGCGGCTGCGCGGGCTGGGCTTGCTGGTGCTGGGGCTCGATTTTGCACAGGAGCTGGCCTACCTTGCCGTGCGCGCGCTGGTGCCGCCGTTTCGGTCGCCGGGCCTGGCCGAGCCGCTTAGCCACTACGTGCGCCTCAATACCGAAACCACCCTGCCGGGCTGGGAAGTTGGCTTGGTATTGCTCGTTATTGCCGCCGTGTACCAGCGCGGCGTCGAATTGAGCCGGGAGGCCGAACTCGTTATCTGATGCCCATAATCGTAAACCTCGACGTGATGCTGGCCCGCCGCAAGATGACGCTCAGCGCCCTGGCCGAAACCGTGGGCATCACCCTGGCCAACCTCTCCATTCTGAAGAGTGGCAAAGCCAAGGCCGTGCGCTTTAGTACGCTGGCGGCTATTTGCCAAGCGTTGGATTGCCAGCCCGCCGAACTGCTAGAACACCGCCCCGACCCACGCGACCTACGCTCGACAGAGGAGTAAAGGAGCATTACTGCATATTCCTCGCTCTCTGAAAGACACAAAAAAGCCCCGACTCACATCGGGGCTTTTTCACGATTAAATAATCTGCTTGGTGTGCTTCACCATGTCATAGAGCAGCTCGCGGGCGCGGTGCAGCTGGGCTTTCACGGTGCCGAGCGGGGCTTTGAGCTCGGTGGCAATTTCCTCGTAGCTGAGCTCATCGAAGTAGCGCAGGCTCACGAGGCGCTGGTATTTGTCGGGCAGGCGCGACACGACGTGGCGCATGATTTCGATTTTCTGGTTGCGCACGGCGTGCTCGGCCGGGTTCAGGTCGTTGTCGCGGAAATCGATGGTGATTTCGTCGCCGTTGTCGACCTTGATGGCCGAGTCGATGGACATGGTTTTGATTTTATTCTTGCGAATGAAATCGATGCAGTTGTTGGTAGCAATGCGAAACAGCCAGGTGCTGAAGGCGTACTCCGGGTTG
>JANNDE010000648.1:0-3252 GCA_031387395.1 Hymenobacter sp. | reverse complement strand
GTCCCGCTGGGCGATATTCTGGCCGAAGACGAGCCGCGCATCCTCACCCCCGACGGCGAGTTGAACCGTGTGCTCGGCGGCGGCATCGTGCCGGGCTCCATCATCCTCATCGGCGGCGAGCCGGGCATCGGCAAGAGCACGCTGATGCTGCAAATTGCCCTCAGCATGCGCAAAATGAAGGTGCTGTATGTGAGCGGCGAGGAAAGCGAAGCCCAGATTAAGATGCGCGCCGAGCGCCTGGCCGATGGCCAGCACCCCGGCTGCTACATCCTGACCGAAACCAACACCCAGAACATCTTCCGCCAAATTGACCAGGTGCAGCCCAACCTGCTCGTCATCGACTCCATTCAGACCATGCACTCCACGCTGGTCGAGAGCGGGGCCGGCAGCGTGAGCCAGGTGCGCGAATGCACCGCCGAGTTCCTGAAATTCGCCAAGGAAACCAGCACGCCGGTCATGCTCATCGGCCACATCACCAAGGATGGCAGCATTGCCGGCCCCAAAATTCTGGAGCACATGGTCGATACCGTGCTGCAGTTTGAGGGCGACCGGCACATGAGCTACCGCATCCTGCGCACCACCAAAAATCGTTTCGGAAATACTTCGGAATTAGGTATTTACGAGATGCAGGGCGACGGCCTGCGCCAGGTGAGCAACCCTTCGGAAATTCTGCTCTCGCAGCGCGGCGAAAGCCTGAGCGGCATGGCCATTGGGGCCACGCTGGAGGGCAACCGCCCGCTGCTGGTGGAGGTGCAGGCCCTCGTGACGCCCGCCACCTACGGCACCCCGCAGCGCAGCAGCACCGGCTTCGACAGCAAGCGCTTGCAAATGCTGCTGGCCGTGCTCGAAAAGCGCGCCGGCCTGCGCCTGGGCCAGCACGACGTGTTCCTGAACATTGCTGGCGGCCTGCGCCTCGACGACCCCGCCCTCGACCTGGCCGTGTGCGCCGCCGTGGTGTCGTCGCTCAACGATGTGCCCATTCCCGGCCACGTGTGCCTGGCCGCCGAAGTAGGCCTGAGCGGCGAAATTCGGGCCGTGACGCGCCTCGACCAGCGCCTGGCCGAAGCCGAGAAGCTGGGATTCAGGGAGATGTACGTGTCGCAGTTCAATGGCAAGAACCTGGATTTGAATCGCTCAGGCATGAAGACCTACGCCGTGGGCCGGCTCGATGAAGTACTGGACGGCCTGTTTGGCTAATCCCAGGCCTCCGCGATAAGGGGGTGGCCGTGAGCGCGACGCGGCCCCCTGGCTAAAGCATAGAATGACGGGTAAAAAAAAAGTGGCACCCTGATTTGGATTTTATAAATCAAAAAGCCGTATCTTCGGAATGCTGATAGGCTTTTACCGCGAATTTTGTTAGGCCGACCGGCACTCTCCCCTTCCGTAATATCGTTGGCCCTGCCAACCGCTCGTATCCCGCGCTATGATTTCATCATTTACTACCTATGTTCATCGAGTGCTGGTGGCGGCGCTGGTGGCCGCGCCCCTGCTGAGCTACGGCCAGCATAAGCATCACTCCAGGCACACCAGGAAGCCGGCTACCACCGCCGCCAAGGCAGTGGCAGCTCCCGCCGCACAGCTGCCACCGGTTGCCGCCGCTGCCGCCACGGCACCGGCTACCCCAGTCTCCGCGCCGGTCAAAACGTTCGTAGCCCCGCCCCGGCCCATGGCCAAGCCGGCCCCGGCCCCCGAACCCACCGGCAAAGCCGTGCTCATTGGCCGCATCAGTGGCTCAACTACCGACTCGGTGGCGGTGTCGCTGCGCGAGAACCCGCTCGACCCCAAGGATAAGCTGATTCGGGTGCCGGTGAATGGAAAGGGCGAATTCAAGCTGACGATTCCGCTCTACGGGCCCACCAAGGCCGATTTGGTGTACGGCGACGATGTCGCACCGCTCTTTCTCGACGCAGGTGCCGACCTGGACGTCCGCTTTAAGGGAACCGATATGTCGACGACCATTAGGTTCAAGGCCAACGACGTACCGACGGGCCTGAGCACCAAGCTGCGCAACGGCAGCAACCTGACCGAGCAGCAGCGCCACCGCCAGCAGGCTGCTAACGCCAATAACTACCTCTCGGAATTTGACGCCCAGTTCGTAGAAAACGATGGTTTCCAGGTGCTGCCCGACAATATTCAGCTCTACGAAGCTCCGTTTCTGTCCTTCCTCGAATATCGCCGCAAGCACGAGCTGGAGTTTCTGGACGACCACGCGGCCAGGCAGTCGTTCACGCAGGATTTCTATAACTATGCCCGCGCCGAAGTGGTGTACGCCTACGCCAACGACAAGCTGACGTTTCAGGACCTGCGCGAGCAGGTGGTGAACACCGAAGGCCGCCTGAAAATGGCTCCCGACTACTACAACTTCCTGCGCGAGCCCGGCCTGCTGAACGAGCCCAATGCCGCCCAGAGCGAGCTGTACCACGAATTTCTGCTTAACTACGTGCACTTTGCCGTAGCCCAGGACAAGCATCAGCGTGCGGACCCCGACTTTTACCCCGCCTGCTACGCCCTGGCCGTGAAGAAGCTCGGCGGCCCCACCCGCGCCGTTATTCTGGGCCGGATTCTGCAGGAATCGTTTCGGTTCGGCCACGTGAAACAGTCGGCCGCCATGCTGACCGATTTCCGCAACTACGATGTCCGCAACGTGTATTACCCCACGCTACTCACCGATTTCGACCGGCACAAGGACTTCGCCATTGGCGCGCCGGCACCCGATTTCAAGCTGGCGGCGGCCAACGGCGACACGGTGCACCTGCACGACTTTGCCGGCAAGCTGGTGTATCTGAACTTCTGGAAATCGACCAATGGCCTCTGTCTGCGCGACCTGGCTTATGCCCAGGAGCTGATGCGCAAGTTTGAAGGCAAAAACATTGTGTTCATTAACGTGGCCCTTGATGAGAATGAGCAGGCCTGGAAATCGCTCGTGAACATCAAAAAACTGCCCGGCGTGCAGGTGCGCGTGCCCGGCGGCGGCCTGCGCTCGGCCACGGCCCACGCCTACGCCCTGCAGGAAGTGCCTTCGTATTTTCTGGTGGGTGAGGATGGTACTTTTCTCAATACCAAGCCCAAACGCCTGAGCAGCCGCGCGGCGATAGACGAAATCAACCAGTCGTTCGGCAAAGCCAGCACTTACTCCAGCGCAATTGAATTTGCGCCGGCCACCAAGAAATAAGCGGCCCCGGCCGCAACCCAGGTAGCGCGAACTTTGTAGTTCGCGTCCCCGCACCAAGAGGATGTTTCGGTGGTGCGGGG
>JANNDE010000647.1:0-1611 GCA_031387395.1 Hymenobacter sp. | reverse complement strand
GCCCCGCCAACCGCGTCGACGTACATAACCAGTACCTGGAGGCGCTACTCGGCGGCGGCGTAGTGGGCCTGGCACTATGGCTGGCCGTATTGTTTGGGCCGCTGTTCCGGCCACCCACCCGGCGCAGTCCGGCCGTGCTGTTCTTCATCGTCGTGCAGGCCACCGTCATGCTCACGGCCGACATGCTGAGCCTGCAAATCGGCCTCAACCTGTTCATTTTCGGCTACGGCTTCCTAGTTGTCGCGCAGGAACGGCAGGAACAATTGTCAATGAGCAATTAACAATGAGCAACTCATGTTACGCACCCGAGACGAGATGGCGCGGGGCTCTGCCCCGTGCCGACTATTGGCAGGCCTCTGGCCTGCAGTCGTTGCCCGATGCCCGCGCTTACCGTTCTAACGGGTGGGCCAGAGGCACACAAATAGTAGACACGGGGCAGAGCCCCGCGCCATTTCCCTCAAGCTGCGTAACATCAGTGAGCAATTCAGCAATAAATTGCTCAACCCTTTTTCACCCCCACACTTTGGTGCCTTCCGAACAGTTGCGGCACATCTCAATCTGGTCGCGGCCCTTCAGCAGGCTGCTGCGAAACTGCTGGTACTTCGGGCCGCGCCAGAGTTGGCCGAAGGTTTCGGTTTTGAGGTCTCCCTGGCGGTATTCGGCATCTTTGTCGAAGCAGCAGGGCACCACCAGGCCGTCCCAGGTGATGACGCAGGAGTGCCACATCTTCCAGCAGTGGTCGACCAGCTTGTTTTTCAGGCTCCAGGTATTGTCGCCGTTGTTCTGGTAGCGCGAGTAGTAGTCGATGGTCGGGATGAGGGGCGAACCCTGCGCGTGGTCGTAAATCTGCGCGGTTTTGAACCACACGTCGTCCACGCCCAACGCATCGGCCAGCTGCCGGGCATCGTCAATCTGGTGCTCGTTGGGGCGCACCACCAGAAACTGAAAGATGATGCGCGGCGTGCTCGCTTTCAGCTCCTTGCGCCATTTCACCACGTTGCGGGTACCTTCGAGCACCTTCTCCAGCTTGCCGCCCACGCGGTACTGCTGGTACACGTCCTGAGTGGTGCCATCGAGCGAGATGATGAGACGGTCGAGGCCGCTTTCCACCGTTTTGCGGGCGTTATCGTCGCTCAGGTAATGGGCGTTGGTACTGGTGGCCGTGTAAATGCCCTTGTCGGAAGCATATTTCACCAGCTCCAGAAACTGCGGGTGCAGGTAGGGCTCGCCCTGAAAATAGAAAATCAGGTACCACAGCCGGCTGGCCACCTCATCAATCGTGCGCTTGAACAAGTCGCCCTGCAGCATGCCCGTGGGCCGCGTGAAGGACCGCAAGCCGCTGGGGCACTCCGGGCAGCGCAGGTTGCAGCTGGTGGTGGGCTCGAAGCTCAGGGCCATGGGCAGGCCGCGCAGCCGGGCCTGGCCGGTGAGCTTGCTCAGCATGTAAGAGCCCACTACTTCCAGCGTATTCCATATCCGCAGCGGAGTGGCTTTGGCAAGCAGGTTGCGGGTATCGGCAAAAGGCAGGGGCATGAGGAAGGGCTGAAAAGCAGTAGCGCGAACTTTGTAGTTCGCGTCCCCGCACCAAGAGGATGTTTCGGTGGTGCGGGG
>JANNDE010000638.1:0-2448 GCA_031387395.1 Hymenobacter sp. | reverse complement strand
AGTAGAGGTACTGGCGCAGGCCCGGCAGGCCGGCCCGCTCGTTGAGCTCGCCGTTGGCGGTAAACACGGGCTCGCCCAGCGTGAGGTAATCGAAGCTGCCGCCGGTGCCGGGCTGGCCGGCGTAGCCCCGCATCACGCGCTTCACCCGCTCCGCCGTGAGGTGCTCGGCGTAGTCTTCCATCTCCGTGAGGATGAATTGGCGGGTGCCGCCGTCCTGCTGGTTGAGCTTGAGCACGGCGTGGGCCGTGGTGCCGCTGCCAGCGAAGCTGTCGAGGACGATGGAGTCTTTATCGGTGGCTATCCGCAGAATGCGCTCCAGAAACTCAACGGGTTTTGGCGTATTGAACGGGACTTCTGCATCAAATAGCTCCTTCAGTAATCGGTTAGCATCTCGGGTTGTACCCACTTCTGCTCCGAACCAAATACTTTCGACAACCCGGCCGTCCTGCGCTTCCAGATAGATTTTTCGGGTAATCTTGGTTTCGTCCGAATTGAAAATCACCTCTTTATCGGCAATCTTCTTTGTCAAGGTATTCTTCTCCCAACGCCAGCCCTTTTCCGGTGGCGCAATGACTTTTCCTGATGGAGTAGCTAAATCATAACGAAGATTTTCCCGGTAGTTCGGACTGCGGAAGTCACCACTGCGCCACTCTCCGCGTGGGTCGTTATCTGGGTTTGAGTATGCTTTGTTGTGTTCGGTAGTCCGGGCAAGCTTCTTTATCTGAAAAGCTGATTTACAATACACCAGCGTATTGTTATGGTGCAGAGAAATTGTCTTTACATCATTCTTTCCCTGGATGCTGTGCTGCCAAATAATGTTGCCGAGGAAATTACCCCCCCCCATTATTTCGTCACATATCGACTTCAAATTATACAATTCATTATCATCAATTGAAATAAAAATGGCTCCATCTTCCGCCAGCAGCTTGTGCAGCAGCTTGAGGCGCGGGTACATCATGCACAGCCATTTATCGTGGCGGGAAAGGTCTTCGCCTTCCTTGCCCACTACCTGGCTCAGCCACTTCTTGATTTTGGGGTCGTTGACGTTGTCGTTGTACACCCAGCCCTCGTTGCCGGTGTTGTAGGGCGGGTCGATGTAGATGCACTTCACCCGGCCCTCGTAGCGGGGCAGCAGGGCCTTCAGGGCTTCGAGGTTGTCGCCGTGGATAATCTGGTTGCCGCTGCCGGTGGGCTCGGCGGTTTGGGTGCCGTCGGCCAACGCGCCGTACTGGTGGTCGAGGAGGCGAAACGACACGTCCTGGTGGTGGTTGATGACTTTGTCTTTACCAAGCCAGTGGAGGGTGGGCATGCGGGGGTAGTAATAGGTGTGAGGACGAAGGTACGGAAGGCCGAAACGGGGAGCTAATGCCCAGCCGGCACATTACTGTCACAGATTAAATGCCTTCGCAGACCCATTTTGGCTCGTCTCCTAGCTTATCTACTCAGGCATAGATGGTCCGCAGCTTTTGTTCCAACTGCGCCGGGAGGAGGTAGCCAGCGTCCGCTACCTGCTTTATGGCCATGAAAGGCTTTGGCTTACCCTGAATGAGCACGCCCAGCTCTTCCTCAATATCGTTTTCAAACACCACTGACGAGCCGTAGGCAGCATCAATCTTGTTTTCAATATGCTGCGAGCTTTCGTCAGCGCGGCTCAAGTCACCTGAGCTTTTGCGGTTTTGGTGGTCTTTGTCATATACCACCACGTAACGGATTTGGAAGCAATTGAACAAGTGGATATAGCGCGTAAGGTCTTCCTTGCCACCTGCCTCAATGTAGCTGTATTCGTGCTTGAAAACACCTAGCTTTTGCGCCAGAAAAGGAATGACTGCTTTCTCCGTCGGTCCCTCCACGATGATGACTTTCTTAGCAAAGAAAGACTCACTTCGCTCCGGATTGATGAGCAGCTGCAAGGCGAAGAGTCGGCGTTCATCTTCCTGCTGGTACAATTCCTCATTGCACTGCACTACCGTGGTGCCCTCCACAAAGTCATTTTTGTGCACAATGACGATGGACTTGTGGTCCTCCAGATTCACAAACGAGCTGGAATGCGTGGTGAGAAGCACCTGATTGTCGGCCTGCGACAACTCTTTGAGCGAAGCAAATAACTCCCGTTGCGCCTGCGGATGCAAAAACAGCTCAGGCTCCTCAAAAATGAAATACGTGGAGTGCGACGCGCCCCGCCGCTGCACGTCCTCAGCCCGACGCTTTTCCCGCTCCTCCTTGATGATAACGGCCCACGCCTTGATGAGCGCAAATACCAACGAACGCTGCAATCCATTGCCCTTGCGGTCGATGTCCGTTCGTATGCCATCATGCACCAGCACCGACGTTTCCAGCTTCACCGCGTCTTCAACATGCGGGGCCGTAAATTCAATTTCCAGCTTAGCTTTCCAGGCTTCCAGCTGTTCGCTAATCATGTCTTCGAGCCGGGTTAGCTCTTCGGGCCGG
>JANNDE010000625.1:0-4288 GCA_031387395.1 Hymenobacter sp. | reverse complement strand
GACGCCGCCGCCCGCACGGCGGCGGCCGCGTCGTCGTCGGCCGCCATGCTCGCCCACGCCCGGTCGCAGGCCCTCACGCTGGATGAGCCCGGCCTGCGCGCCGCCCTGGCCACCGCCCCGCCCGAGGGCCGGGCCATGGCCGCCCCGCTGGTGCTGGCCCTGCCCCAGCCCGACGGCACCAGCGCCCGCTTCGCCCTGCGCGAGGCCCCCGTGATGGAAGCCCCGCTGGCCGCCCGCTACCCGATGATTAAAACCTACGCCGGCGTGGGCCTCGACGATGCCACGGCCAGCGTGCGCCTCGACCTCACGTCCCAGGGCTTTCACGCCCAGGTGCTGAGCGGCACCGGGCCGGGCTTCGACATGGCCCCGGTCAGCCCGACCGACCTGCGGCACTACCGGAGCTACTACCGGCAGGACGTAACAGCGGCCGCGGGCCCGGCCCCGCGCTGCAACGTGGCGGCCCCCACCCCGGCCGAGGCCCAGGCCAGCGCCGCACGGGTGGCCGCCGGGCGGGCAGCGGGCGGCAGCCCGCAGGCCCGGTCCTCGGGGGCGCAGCTGCGCACCTACCGCTTTGCCCTGGCGTGCACGCCCGGGTTTTCTGCCATCAACGGCAACACCACGGCCAGCCTACTGGCCACGCAGGCCACCCTCGTGAGCCGGATGAATGGTATTTTTGAGCGGGAGCTGGCCGTGCGCCTGGTGCTGGTGGCCACCAACGACAAACTCATCTTTCTCAGCGGCACCGGCCCGCAGCCCCCGGTTACTTACACCGATAGCGACATGAACGTCTTGCTCAGGCAGAACCAGCAAAACGTGGACCAGCTCATCGGCATTCCCAACTACGACCTGGGCTTGGTGCTGGGCACCTTTGGGGCCGGGGGTCTATCCTACATAGGCAGCGTATGCGGCGCGGCCAAGGCGCAGATATGCGGCGTGTACCCCGGCCCGGTTACCACCTTCCCCAATCTCCTGGGGAGCAACGTGGCCCACGAGTTGGGCCACGCGTTGGGGGCCTCGCACTCGTTCAATGCCGAGAGTTCCGTCCGCAGCGAATACGAGGCCTGGGAACCGGGCGCGGGTATCACCATCATGTCCTACGGCGGTGGCGGTGGTTCCAATTCCGTGCAATATTTACCTGAATTCGCCTACCACACCGGCAGCTACGAGAAGATTCAAACCACGATGAGCGACAAGGGCTGCGGCAGACTCACGGCCACGGGCAACACGCCCCCGGTGGTGACGGGGCCGGCCAGCGGCAAAACCCTGCCCGCCAACACGCCCTTCCAGCTCACGGCTACGGCCAGCGATGCCGACAACGACCCGCTCACCTACTCCTGGGAGGAGCTCGACCTGGGCCCCGCCGGCAACCTGGATATGCCGCAGGTGACCAACGAAACCTCGCCCTTGTTCCGCTTCTGGTTGCCGACCACCAGCCCCACCCGCTGCTTCCCCCGCCTAGCCGAGCTAGTGAACAATACCCTTGCCAAGGGCGAGCGCCTGCCCACCGTCACCCGCACCCTCAAGTTCCGCTGCACCGCTCGCGACCTGCACAACGGCGCGGCCGGCCTGGTGGGCGGGGTGAGCTACAGCGCCCTGGTGAACCTGAACGTGTGCGCGGCCGCCGGTCCCTTCCTCGTCACGGCCCCCAACGCGGCCGGCACCAGCTGGGTCGGCGGCAGCGCCCAGACCGTGCGCTGGGACGTGGCCAAAACCAACCTGGCCCCCGTGAGCTGCGCCAAAGTCAACCTGCGCCTGAGCCTGGACGGCGGCCTGAGCTATCCGCTCACCCTGGCCACGGGCCTCGATAACAACGGCACGGCCAGCATCACGGTGCCCAACGCGCCCACGGCCACGGCCCGCATCATGGTCGAAGCGGCCGACAACTACTTCTTCGACCTCTCCAACGCGGACTTTACCATTACCCCCGGCCCCGGCCCGGTCATTACCAGCTTCACGCCCGCCAGCGGGCCGGTAGGTACGGTGGTCACGCTCACGGGCACGGGCTTCACCGGGACCCCGGTCGTGCGCTTTAATGGCACGGCGGCGACCGATGTCAAGGTGGTGTCGGCCACGAGCCTGACGGCTAAGGTGGCGGCGGGCAGCACCTCGGGCCTCATCACGGTGACCACGCCGGCGGGTACGGGCACCTCGGCCGCCCCGTTTCTGGTGGGCTTGCCGCCCACCATCACGAGCTTCACGCCCACCAGCGGCCCGGCCGGCTCGTACGTCCTCATCACGGGCACCAATTTTCTGAACACGACCCGCGTGACGCTCAATGACGGTGAGGCCGAAACCTTCTCCGTCAACTCGGCCACCCAGCTCTCGCTCTCGCTGCCCCCGAATGCGAGCACGGGTCTCCTGGCTGTGACGACCCCCTTCGGTACGGCCACCTCGTCGGGTTCGTTCATCGTGCCGCTGCTGCCAGTCGTCACCGGGTTTTCGCCCACGCAGGGGCTGGTCGGCACGTCGGTCACGATTACGGGCCGCCACTTTACCGGCGCGACGCGGGTGCAATTCGGGGGCATCAGTGCGCAGACATTCACGGTGAACGCGACCGGTACTGAGCTCACGGCGACGGTGCCCGTCGGGGCCATCACCGGGACGCTGGCCGTGACCACGCCGCCGGGCCTGGGCCTGTCGGAGAATCAGTTTACCGTGCTGCCGCCGCCGGTGCTCACGGCCATGAGTCCCACCAGCGGGCCGGTGGGGGTCACCGTGACGCTCACGGGCTCCTTTCTGGACCGGGTCACGGCCCTGACCCTGAGCGGAGTGGCCGTGCCCGGTTTTGTGGTGGTGAATGCCACGACCATCACCTTCAAGGTGCCCGTCGGAGCCAGCACGGGCCCGGTGGCGGCCACCACGACGGTCCTGGGCACCAGCGTGAGCGCCAGCGCGGGCACCTTCACGGTGGTCCCCCCCGCGGCGGGGGTGGTTATCACGGACATCAGGCCAGCCAGCGCGATAGCGAAGGCCAAAATCAGCCTCATTGGCACGGGCTTCAGCGGGGCCACGCGGGTCGCTTTCACGGGCACCAGCGACAACACCGTGAACAGCGGCAGCGGCAGCTTTACGGTGAACGCGGCTAGCACCGAGCTCAGCGGCCTGGTGGTGCCGGTCGGGGCCCTGACCGGGGTGCTGACCGTGACCACGCTCGCTGGCACGAGCGCGGCCAGCAGCCAGGTCTTTACGCTATGCGCGAAACCCCTGGCCCTGACCCAGAACGCGCGGGTGACGCTCAGCGCGGCCGGCACGGCCACGCTGGCTCCGACCAACGTGAACACCACCAGCACCGCCAACTGCGGCGTGGCGGCAGCCTCTACGCTGAGCGTGGCCCCCAACACGTTCACCACCGCCGACCTCGGGCCGCCCGTGGTGGCCCGCGCACTGCGCCTGAACGGCAACCGCCAGTACGTGGCCATCGGTGATAACGCCACCGTGCCGAGTGGCAACAGCAACTACACCATCGAGGCCTGGGTGAAGCCCACGGCCATGGACTACGGTGGCATCATCGGCTGGGGTCTTTTTGGTGGCACCAATTCGTGTAACGCCCTGATGCTGACCCCTGGCGGGCTGCGCAACTATTGGTGGGGCAACGATATCGATGCCCCCACGCCCAGCCTGGCCGGGGCCTGGCACCACGTGGCCGCCACCTTCGACGGCACTACCCGCACCCTCTACCTCGACGGCAAGGCCATCAAGGCCGACCAACCCGGCAACGGCCATAACACATTCTATGCCAGAGACCTGCGCATCGGCTCGACCAACAATACCGATTACTTCAACGGCAGCCTCGACGAGGTGCGGGTCTGGAACGTGGCCCGCACCGCCACCGAGCTCAACAGCGCCAAAGGCGCGCACCTGCTGCGCAACCCGACCGGGCTGGTGGCCTACTACCGCTTCGGCGAGGGTACCGGTACGGCCACGGCCGATGCCAACGGGGTGGCCGCCAACGCGGGCACGCTCACGGGCGGAGCGGGCTGGAGCACCGACGCGCCGACCATCGTGAACGGCGTGCCCGTGGTGCTGACCGTGACCGATGACAGCGGCTACACCGGCACGGCCTCGGCCGTGGTGAACGTGGCGGCGGCGGGCACGTTGGCCACTACGGCGGCGACAGCGACCGTCTTCAGCGTATGGCCCAACCCGGTGGGGGCCAAGAGTACCTTGCACGTGCGCCTGGCGGGGCCGGCGAGCGGCGCCCACGTGAGCTTGCGCAACGGCCTGGGGCAGCTGGTGAGCACGCGTGAGTTCAGTGGCAGCACAGCGGAGCTGTCCACGGCGGGGCTGG
>JANNDE010000611.1:0-12809 GCA_031387395.1 Hymenobacter sp. | reverse complement strand
GGCGGCCGGGTCGTTTTCGTCTCTCACTCACCCGCCGGTTTCGGCCCTCTCCTCCTCATGAAAGTTCTCGTCTCCGCGTATGCCTGCAACCCCGCCCAGGGCGGCGAGTGCGGCAACGGCTTCCACTGGGCCTGGGAGATGGCCCGGCGCGGCCACCAGGTGTGGTGCCTCACCACCCATCACGGCACGGTGGGCATTGCCGATTTCATGGCTGGCCACGCTCAGGAGCCGGCCACCGGCCGCCTGCGGTTTGTTCGGTCGGCGGTACCGGGCTGGGCCGAGTTTCTGTGTCGCTGGCAATTTGGGATATACCTGCACTACTACGTGTGGCAGTACATGGCCTGGCGGCTGGCCCGCCGGCTCGATGCCGAAACCGACTTCGACCTGGTGCACCACGCCACCTACAGCAGCCTGAAAATGGGCTCGTGGCTGTGGCGGCTGGGGAAGCCCCTGGTGTACGGCCCGGTGGGCGGAGCCCAGAAGGCCCCCATTGCCTTCCGCCAGTACCTGCCCGACTGGTTCCGGACCGAAACCCTGCGCTCGGCCTTCACCTGGGTGCTCACCACTTTCGACTTCAACCTGCGCCAGAACCTGCGCCACGCTACGCTGGTGCTGGCCTCCAACGACGAGTCGGCCGCGCTGGCCCGCCGCCTGGGCGCACCCCGCGTCGAGCTGTTTCTGGACACCGGGCTGTCGGAATCGTTCCGGGCGGCCAAGTTTCCGGAGCGGCCGGGACAGCCTGTGCTGCGCCTGTTGTGGGTGGGCCGCCTCTACCCCAACAAAGCCCTGCCGCTGGTGCTCGATGCGTTGGCGCAGGTGACAGCGCGGGTGCCGTTTCACCTCACCGTGCTCGGCGACGGGCCCATGCGCCACCTCGTGCCCGGCTGGATTGCCCGGTACGGCCTGGAGGGCCGCGTAACCTGGCGCGGCACCGTGCCCTGGGCCGAGGTGCACGCGGCCATGCTCAGCCACGACGTATTTGTGTTCGGCTCGCTGCGCGACTCGTTTGCCTCGCAGTTCATGGAAGCCCTGGCGACCGGCCTGCCCATCATCACCCTCAACCACCAGGGTGCCCGCACTTTCCTGCCCGATGCGGCCGCCATCAAGGTTTCGGTGGCGTCGCCGGCCGTGGCCACGGCCGCCATGGCCCGCGCCGTGGAGTACGTGTACGACTATCCCGAGGCGCGCCGGGCCATGGGCCGGGCCGGCTACGAGTTTGCCCTGCGCCAGACCTGGCCCCAGCGCCTCGACCGCCTGCTGGCCCTGTTGCAGCAACTGGGCGTTTCGGGCCAGACGGCCGCCGCCCCGCCCGAACGCCGGCGCGAATTGCCCTCGTCGCGCCTGCGCGATTTGCTACGCCGCGTGCCCCAACGCCCTCACCTCACCCCTGCCGGGCACGGCCCCGACCCCTCTCCTTAGGGAGAGGGGAGCCAAACGCAAGCCGCAAGCCAACCAACCAACTCGTGCCCAATCCTTCCCCTCGTCAGGCTCCCCTCTCCCCAAGGAGAGGGGCTGGGGGTGAGGTGAGGGCGTCAGCAGTAAGCCCGCCCTTATGCTCTACGTTGTCATTCCTGTTTTCAATCGCCTGGCTTATACCCGGGCCTGCCTGGTGTCGCTGCGCCAGCAAACCTGCCTTGACTTCCGCATCATCGTGGTCGACGACGGCTCGACTGACGGCACCGACCAGATGCTGGCCACCGAGTTTCCGGAGGTGGAAGTGGTGCGCGGCACCGGCACCCTGTTCTGGACGGCCGGCGTGAACCTCGGCCTACGCCGCGCCCTGGCCCTGGGTGCCACCGCCCTGATGACCATGAACAACGACGTGCTGGCCCTGCCCGACTTCATCGAGCGCATGCTGGCCTGCGCCGCGCAGCACCCCACCGCCGTGCTCGGGGCCCTGGAGCTCGATGCGGCCTCGGGCGAGCCCGTGTATGGCGGCGAGCGCCTCGACTGGCGCACCAACACCCGCCACGACCTGCTGGCCGAGCTGCCGCCAGCCGAGCGCCACGGCCTGCACCCGGTAAGCTACCTGCCGGGCCGGGGCCTGCTCATTCCGCTGGCCGTGATTGAGGCCATCGGGCTCTTCGATGAGCAGCGCCTGCCCCACTACCTGGCCGATTTCGACTACACCAGCGTGGCCCGCCGCCACGGCTTCCCGGTGTTCTGCAACTACGACGCCCGCCTCAGCACCTACCCCGACGAGAGTGGGCAGGAACAAACCCGCCGCCAGCGCAGCCTGCGCGGCTACCTGCAGCACCTATTCGGCATCCGGGGCGGCGGCAATCTGCTCAACTTCACGCATTTTACTTTCAAAAACTGCCCCCCGCCCTACCTGCCCTACTTCCTGCTGAACGGCTACGCACGCCGCCTGGGCGGCTACTTTTTGCATTGAGCGCGGCTTCGCAAGAGCGGTTTCTCTGTCAGTGTACACTTTTTAAAAGAAGTTAAAAGTGTATACCAACCGGAAAACCGCTGTAGTCCCAGTAGTACAACGTTCTGACCTACTCACTCACTCACTCACTCACTCACTCACTCACTCACCGCCATGGTCATCCTCACGCAAGACCTCCACGGGCTCGGCAACTGCCTGCTGCAAACCTCCCACTTCCTGGTGAATGCCGCCGACACCGGCTACGAGCTAGCCATTCCGGCCTTTGAGCGGTACGCGCCCTACTTCGAGGCCACGGCCGGGCGGCGCAGCTTCCGCTTCGGACCGCGGACGGTGCAGCTCGAACTGCCCGGCGCGGTACTGCGGGGGCTGTTTCGGATGCTGCAATGGCGGGGCGTGGCCACCGGGCTGCTGCGGCTGCCGGGGCTGGTGCGGCCACTAGGCCTGCGCCTGGTGGGCGACCTGCCGGTGGGCGACGTCGACCTGAACAACGCCGGGTTTCAGGTATTAGCCCACGATGCCCGCTGCCCGCTGCTGGTGCACGGCTGGCAGTACCGCGACAAGCCCGGCTTTGCCCGCCACGCCGACCTACTGCGGCAGTTTTTCCGGCCCGTGGCGACCCACCGCGCGGCCGTGGCCCGGGTGCTGGCCACCAACCGCGCCCACGCCGACGTGCTGGTGGGCGTGCACATCCGGCGGGGCGACTATGCCGGCTGGTACGCCGGGGCCTACCTCTACGCGCACGCCACCTACGCCCGGGTGATGCACGACATTGAGGCCCTATTTCCGGCCGGCACGCGGGTGCGCTTCCTGCTGTTTTCCAACGAACCCATTCCGGCTGAGGCCTTTGCCGCCTTCGACACCGGCCGCGCCACCAACCACGAGCTCGAAGACATGTACACCCTGGCCGGCTGCGACTACATCGTGGGCCCGCTGAGCACCTACTCGATGTGGGCCTCCTTTTATGGCCGCGTGCCCCTGTGCCACCTGCACCGCCCCGACCAGCCCGTGGCCTCGCTGGGGGAATTCGTGGTGTTTCAGGACCAGGAAACCATGCGCTGGGAATCAGAAATGGCCCCTCAGCTATGAAACCTCACGCCGCCGCCAGCCGGCTGCTGCTGGCCGCGCTGGTCCTGCTGGGCACGCTGGGCGGCACCTGCCAGCACCGGCCCGCCGGGCCCGGGGCCACGCTGGTGGTGCGGCGCGGCGGCACTTACTCGGGCACCTACGGCAGCAGCAGCTCGGCCGTGCCCTGCGTGCGCATCGAAACCGACGAGCCCGTGACCCTGCGCGACTGCGTGCTGGCCGGGGCCGGCAACATCATTGAGGCCACCCGGGGCGGGGCCCGCCTCACCGTAGTAAACTGCCACGGCTACGGCCGGCCCCAAAGTGCCGACAACACCCGCCACGGCCATTTCCTGGAGGTGAATTCGGCCCGCTCGGTGCGCGTCGAGCACAATTACTTCGAGCACACCACCGGCATCAGCATCTACCAGTGGAGCGGCGACGGCTCGCCGGCCCAAACCCTCACCGTGCGCTACAACTCAGCCCGTAACCTCGACGGCCGCTACCGCAATGGGGGCGGCACGTTCTGCAATTTCCTGGGCCTGAATGGACTACCCAATCTGGCCAGCCTCGAAGTGGCCTGGAACCAGGTCATCAACGAGCCCAACGAGTCGCTGGTGGAGGACAACATCAACTTCTATAATTCGGGCGGCACCCGCCGCAGCCCGGCCCGCGTGCACGACAACTACATTCAGGGCGCCTACCCCTGCCCGGCCACCAGCCCCACCTACAGCGGCTCGGGCATCACCCTCGACGGCGACGGCCGCGCGGCCCTCTCCACCACGGCCTTCGTGTGGGCCTACGACAACCAGCTGGTGAGCACCTGCGCGGCCCTCAACATGGCGGCCGGCCACGACAACCGCTTTTTCCGCAACCGCGCCGTGAGCTGTGGCCTGCTGCCCGACGGCTCGCGCCTGGCTGCCGCCTACGCCGCCGCCGGTGTCTGGAACGCCTACCACCAGCCCGCCACCGTGTTTTTCAACAACCAGCTGACTGACAACGTCATCGGATTCGTGCGCTGGGCCGGCACCACCCCCACCCGGCAAGACCTGAGCCCCACCGCCTGCCAGCCCTGCACCGGCACCGTGCACCTGCACGGCCCCATAACGCGGCAAACCGAGCTGGCCGAGTGGGCTCGTTGGCAGCAGAAGCTACGCCAGGCCCAGGTGCAGGTGGGCCCGCCGGGCGAAGCCGGCCGCCTGCCAGGGGCGCTGGCCAGGCAGCGCTAAAGCGGTTTCCGAGCTATACTCATCGCGAAACGGTTTGCAAGAAGGGTGTGGAGCCGCGGCCCTTCGCGCGTCCGCGTCCGCGCCGTTCAGCGCGGAGGCGCGAAGAGTCGCATCACTACAGCGGCCGACTGATTTTCAGCAGTCGTGCATAAGTAAACGGGTAAAATAGCCTGGCAGGCTCTCCCTCTTTTTTGGAGAGGGGCCGTGCCCGGCAGGGGTCTCGTGAGGTTGCCCAGCGCGGCAAAGGCACGATTACTTATGCGGGAGCACTTCGCATTTCACTTCGCGACAAGTATAATAAACAGAATGGGAGATAACGCGTTAAAAACACCCAACATATTGATTTACAAATTTTTAAATCAATATATTTAATTTTTAATTCAACCTAACCTATATACCAACCCCAAAACCGCTCCAGCCGGCCGTTTCAACTTTCGGTCTGCCCTCGTTCTGGCACTACCGAGTGGCGGCCATGGCGAGGCACGCCGGTTTATGAGTAATTTTATTATTGATTTAATTCAATTTTATGTATTAAAACCCGCGTAACGCCCCAATTAAGCAACTTCCACTAACAATATAAATAGATATTTAGAAAAATTGCACTATTTTAATTACAGGAAATTTTATTTATGCTGCGCGCCTCATTTATTAAGCGCGCATAGGGTCTGCCCAAAGGGTGTCCGCAATGCGATATCAGCTGCTTATTACATTAGCCGGATGCTGCATCAGAATGGGTAAAACAGGTTTAATAATCTTTGATTGAGATTTATATGGGCAATTAACCGGCTACTCATAGGCTTAGCCATCCGCCCCGGAAGGGCTGCACGAAAGACGGCTATAGCCTTCCAAAATAGAGAACATGGGATGCCGTATTTTTAAATTGCATTTTACGATATATAACGAATCCACTTAAGCGAGTCGGAACAAATAGATTTTTGGCTGGGTTGAAGGGGCCATTGCCAATCATTTTTTCCGTTTCAATCTTTCTAAGAATGCAAAAAGAACCGAAGCACTCCCCCGCTCTTTCCCCTGTATCGCGCCCCGCGGCTGGCATTCTTTCAGTAGCCTTAGCCTCCGCTCTCACCCTCGTATCCGGCCTGAACCCAGCAATGGCCCAGGCACCCAACGTTGCCTACTCGGGGCCCCTGGTGATTACCCAGGGCGGCACCTACACGGGTAATTACCGCAGCACCGATTCCAACGTGCCGGCGATTACCATCCAGACGACCCAACCGGTTATTATCGAAAACTGCGTCCTGGCCGGGGCCGGCGACCTGATTGACGCCAAGAATGGCGGTAGCAGCCTCATCGTGCGCAACAACAAGGGCTACGGCCTCACGCAGAGCGCCGATAACACCCGCCACGGCCGCTTTATCGAGGTGAACTCGGGCAAGTCGGTGGTCATCGAATACAATTACTTCGAGCAGACGACCGGTATCGACATTTACCAGTGGGGCGGCAACGGCACGACCGCGCAAACCCTGACTATCCGCTACAACTCGGCCAAAAACCTGGATGGCCGCTACCGCAACGGCGGGGGCACGTACTGCAACTTCCTGGGCGTGAACGGCGGCCTGAATATCGCGGGGGCCGAAATTGCCTGGAACCAGGTGGTGAACGAGCCCAACAACTCGCTGGTGGAAGACAACATCAACTTCTACAACTCGGGCGGCACGGCCAGCAACCCCATCAAGCTGCACGACAACTACGTGCAGGGTGCCTACCCGTTCCCGGCGACGGGTTCGAACTACACGGGCTCGGGCATCACCATCGACGGCGACGCGCAGACCGCGGCCGGGGCCACGGCCTTTATCAATGGCTACGGCAACCAGCTGGTGAGTACCTGCGCGGCCATGAACATTGCCTCGGGCCACGACAACCACTTCTATAACAACCGCATGGTAACCTGCGGCCTGCTGCCCAACGGCTTACCGATGCCCGCCGGCTACGCGGCCGCCGGCCTCTGGAACGCCTACCAGCAGTCGGGCTCGGTGTTCTTCAACAACGACATGCTGAACAACACCATTGGGTTCTTCTTCCAGGGCGGCAACACGCCCTACACCAACCGCCAGGATACCAGCCCCGGGGCCTGCCCCACCTGCACGGGCACCAACCACCTGCCCGACCGCCCGCTGACCCTGGCCGATGAGCAGGCCGAATGGACCCTGTGGCTGCAGAAACTGTCGCAGAACGGCATCACGCTCGGGGCCGGCGGTACCAGCGGCGGCGGCGGCGGAACTACGCCCACGCCCAGCGCCCCCACCGTGAGCCTGAGCGTGGCCAGCACCGCCACCGTGGGCACCGCCCTGAGCCTGACGGCCACGGCCGCCGCCGCCAACGGCACCATCAGCAAAGTGGAGTTCTTTAATGGTGCCACCAAGCTGGGCGAAGACCTGACCGCGCCTTACACGTTTAACTATACGCCCACCGCCGCCGGCACCCTGAGCCTGACGGCCCGCGCCACCAACAACGCCGGCGTAGCCACTGCCACCGCCATCTCCTCCGTCACCGTGACGGCGGCTACCGGCGGCGGCGGCACGGGCACGGGTACCGGTACCGGTACGGCCACGACGCCGCCCAACTCGACCTTCTTCCGGGGCCTGAACGTGGCCGGCACCGCTACTACCATCGACGGCCGCAGTTGGGAAGATGGCACCACGGCCGCTAACTTCAGCATCAATGGCGGGACCTTCACGGCCGCGGCCGTAGCCCTGAACCCCGCCACCGACGCGGCCCGCGCCGACATGATTCGCTCGGCAGTGTACGACGACGCCGTGAGCGCCGCCGTGAGCGGCGTGGCCAGCGGCACCTACAGCGTGTACGTGTATGTGTGGGAAGACAACAACGCCGAAACCTTCAGCCTGACCCTGGAAGGCCAGACGGTGCAGGCCAACTACAACAGCGGCGCGGCCGGCCACTGGGACCGCCTCGGCCCCTTCACGGCCAACGTCACCGATGGCACCATCAACGTGGGCACCACTGGCGGCACGGCCAACGTGTCGGGTATCGAAATCTGGAAGCAGAACACCACCACCGTAACGCCGGGTGCCCCCACCGTGAGCCTGACGGCCCCGGGCACCGGCACCGTGGGCACCGCCCTGGCCCTGACGGCCTCGGCCGCCGCCGCCAACGGCACCATCAGCAAAGTGGAGTTCTTTAATGGTGCCACCAAGCTGGGCGAGGACCTGACCGCTCCTTACACGTTTAACTATACGCCCACCGCCGCCGGCACCCTGAGCCTGACGGCCCGCGCCACCAACAACGCCGGCGTGGCCACTGCCACCGCCATCTCCTCCGTCACCATCACGGCCCCGGCCTCGACTACGCCCACCTTTGTGCGGGCCGTGAACCTGGGCGGTAGCGCCGTGACGCTCGACGGCCACAGCTGGGCCGCTGCCGCCAGCGCCGCCAATTTCAGGGCCACCGGCGTGTCGACGTTTGCTAACCAGAACATCGCCCTCACGCCGAACACCGACGCTACCCGCGCCAGTGTCATTCGCTCGTCGATGTACGGCAGCAGCACCGGCCTGGCCCTGAGCGGCGTAGCTAGCGGCACCTACAGCGTATACCTCTACGTGTGGGAAGACAACAATGCCGAAACGTTCAGCATCGCGCTCGAAGGCAAAACCGTGCTCGCGAACTACAACAGCGGCGCGGCCGGCCACTGGGACCGCCTCGGCCCGTTCACGGCCAACGTCACCGATGGCACCATCAACGTGGGCACCACCGGCGGCACGGCCAACCTCTCGGGCATCGAAGTATGGAAACGGGCTACCACCCTGCCCTAGCCCGTAGCGCGCACCGTACGCCCTGCATTTCTCAAGAGCCTGGCCCCTGTGGCCAGGCTTTTTTGATTTGGGCCCGGGCCGGTCAGCCAGCCAGCCTGACCGCAGGCGGCGACCAGGCTTGGCTGGCTGGTTTTTGCAGGATTTCCGCACTTTCACCCCCCGCGGGGTCGTACCTGGCAGGGGCTGAAAAACTGAAGAGCGCGGAAGTTCTATCAGAAATAAGGTAACCGCACCAAAAACGTGCTGAAGCCTCGTGAGCGGCTTCCGGCACGGCTGGCACCAAAGTATCTTTCCGGTAGAATAATGAGGTTTTGTTGAAAAAATTCCCGGTAATTATATTTTTAATATATGAATCTTAACATTATTGTTTACCTTGCTTCTGCTTCATCTAACTAAGGACCGCCACAGACTGCTATGACCACCTTTTACCTGCTTGCTTATGAAATGCGCACTGATTACCGGAATCACGGGCCAGGACGGGGCCTACCTGGCTGAGCTGCTGCTGGCCAAGGGCTACGAAGTCCACGGCATCAAGCGCCGCTCGTCGATGTTCAACACCGACCGCATCGACCACCTCTACCAGGACTTGCACGAGCAGGACGTGCGCTTCAAGCTGCACTACGGCGACTTGTCCGACGCCACCAACCTCATCCGCATCGTGCAGGAAGTGCAGCCCGATGAGATTTATAACCTCGGGGCCATGTCGCACGTCAAGGTCAGCTTCGACACGCCCGAGTACGCGGCCGACGTGGACGGCCTGGGCACGCTGCGGCTGCTCGAAGCCATCCGCATTCTGGGCCTGGGCAAGAAAACCCGCCTCTACCAGGCCAGCACTTCGGAGCTGTATGGGCTGGTGCAGGAGGTGCCGCAGCGCGAAAGCACGCCCTTTTACCCGCGCTCGCCCTACGCCGTGGCCAAGCTCTACGCCTACTGGATTACGGTGAACTACCGCGAAGCCTACGGCCTGTATGCCTGCAACGGCATCCTGTTCAACCACGAAAGCCCGCGCCGGGGCGAAACCTTCGTTACGCGCAAGATTACCCGGGCCGTGGTGCGCATTGCCCTGGGCCTGCAAGACCGCCTGTATCTGGGCAACCTCGACGCCCGCCGCGACTGGGGCCACGCCAAAGACTACGTGGAGGCCATGTGGCGCATGCTGCAGCAGGACGAGCCGCGCGACTACGTGATTGCCACTGGCGTAACGACCCGGGTGCGCGAGTTTGTGCGCCTGGCCTTTGCCGAACTGGGCGTGGAGGTGGCCTTCGCCGGCGAGGGCGTGGCCGAAGTGGGCTACGTAGTGGCCTGCCACCACCCCGATTTCCAGCTACGGCCCGGCCAGGAAGTGGTGGCCGTGGACGCGGCCTACTTCCGCCCCACCGAGGTCGAGCTGCTCATCGGCGACCCCAGCCGGGCCCGCGCCGAGCTGGGCTGGGTACCCAGCTACGACCTGGCCGGCCTGGTGAGCGACATGGTGCAGAGCGACCTGCTGCTGTTCCGGCGCGATACCGTGCTGCTGCAAGCCGGCCACGCCGTGCTCAGCTACCACGACGAATAGGCCCGGCTTTTTCCGCATCCGCATCCGCATTCCGATTATTTCTCATGGATAAGAACGCCAGAATCTACGTGGCCGGCCACCGGGGCATGGTGGGGGCGGCCCTGCTGCGCGAGCTGCAGCGCCGCGGCTACGCCCACCTGGTTACGCGCACTTCGGCCCAGCTCGACCTGCGCAACCAGGCGGCGGTGGGCCGGTTTTTTGCCGAGGAAAAGCCCGACTACGTGCTGCTGGCCGCCGCCAAGGTGGGCGGCATCCAGGCCAACAACACCCTGCGGGCCGATTTTCTCTACGACAACCTGATGATTGAGGCCAACGTGCTGCACGAGAGCCACCGCCACGGCGTGCGCAAGCTGCTGTACCTGGGCTCGTCGTGCATCTACCCCAAGCTGGCCCCGCAGCCCATCCGGGAAGAATATATCCTGACCGGGCCCCTCGAACATACCAACGAGCCCTACGCCATTTCGAAAATCGCGGGCGTGAAGCTCTGCGAGGCCTACCGCGCCCAGTATGGGTGCAACTTCATTACGGCCATGCCCACCAACCTGTATGGCCCCCACGACAACTACGACCCCGAAAGCTCGCACGTGATGGCCGCCCTGCTGCGCAAGTTTGTGGAGGCCGTGCGGCAACACCGGCCCACGGTGCAGGTGTGGGGCACGGGTACCCCGCGCCGCGAGTTTCTGCACGTCGACGACCTGGCCGAGGCCTGCCTCTACCTAATGGACCACTACGACGACGCCGCCCCCGTGAACGTGGGTACCGGCGAAGACCTCACCATCCGGGAGCTCGCCGAGCTGATTGCCGGGCTCACCGGCTTCACGGGCGACATTGAGCTCGACACCTCGCGGCCCGACGGCACTATGCGCAAGATGCTCGATGTGAGCCGGATGCACGCCCTGGGCTGGCACCACCGCATTTCGCTGGCGGCCGGGCTGCGCCAGGTGCTGGCTTCGGCCGAGTGGCAGGCCGCCGTGCCCATGGGCTAGGCGCATCGCGCTGCCGCATGTCTTCTTTTCCACCTTTTTCTGCTGCAATCATGCCTGATATCCTGAACCGCGGGCGGCAGCGCGCGGGCCGCCTGCTGCGCGAGTTCCTGCCCCACCACGAACACTACCGCCCCCTGGGCGTGCACCCCAGCAGCCGCAGGCTGGCGGCCCACGACCACCGCGCCACCTATACCGAAGTGTACCCCGCGCACACCTCGCACCTGCGCGTGCCCGACGACCTGTGCGCCTGCATCTGCGACTACGGCGGCCTGCACGCCAAGCCCCAGCGCACCGAGCAGGTGCCCCCGGCCTTTGTGCTGGCCCTGGCCCAGGGCCGCCTGCTGGCCGACAACCACCTGAGCGTGGCCACCATCGCCGCCGACAACTGGCTGGTGGGCGACGCCTCGTTTCAGTACGACGCGCAACGCTCGGACCTGGCCCGGCCCGAGGGAAACAACGTATTTGCCCAGCGCTGGTTTGCCGAGCCGTACCGGATAACCGGCACCGTGGCCAGCCTGCTCTCGGGTGGCGGGGCGGCCGTGGGCAACTACTACCACTGGCTGATTGACTCGCTGCCCCGCCTGCACCTGCTGCGGCAGGCCGGCTACTGGGATTCCATCGACTACTTCCTGGTGTACAGTCGTGGGCAGCGCTTCGTGATGGATGCGCTGCGGGCCCTGGGCGTGCGCGCCGAGCAGGTGCTCGACCTGAGCACCCACCGCCACTTCGTGGCCGACCGGCTGCTGGTGACCTCGCCCGTGCGCGGCACCGGTACCCACACGCCGCCCTGGGCCTGCGCGTTTCTGCGCCACGAGCTGCACCCGCCGGACCCGCCCCCCCGCTTCGGCCCCTACGTGTACCTGAGCCGGCGCGACGCCCCCGCCCGGCACGTGCTCAACGAGCTGGCCGTGGAAGAGATGCTGCGCCCCTACGGCTTCGAAACCCACGTACTGAGCCACTATTCGTTTGCCCAGCAGCAGGCCTTGTTTGCCGGGGCGCGGGCCGTGGTGGCCCCCACCGGCGCGGGCCTGGCCAACCTGGTGTTTGCGCCGGCCGGCACACCGGTCATCGAGCTGTTTCCCAAGCACTTCACCGTAATTGAATACCCCGAGCTGTGTCACCGCCTGGGGCTAGCGCACCGCTACCTGGTGTCCGAAGCCGCCAACGGCCCCCTGCACGCACGCCGCGACGGCTGGCGCGAAGACCTGACCGTGGACCTGACGGCCCTGCGCACTTCCCTCGACCAGGCCTTGTCCTCCTGCCCGGCCCCACCCGCGGGCGTTTACGCATCATTTAGCTAACCCCCCGTTATTCTATGGCTGATTTTATCACCCGCGCCCAGCGCCGCGCCGGCCAGCTGCTGCGCACCATGCTGCCGCGCAACGAGCACTACCGCCCCACCGGCCCGCCGCGCACCGCCCGGGCCCTGGCCGCCCGCCCCGACAGCGGGGCCACCTACTTCGAGATTTACCCGGCGCACACGTCGCACCTCACCGTGCCCGACGAGTTTGTGGCCCTGGCCCCGGCCTACTACGACTGCATTGCCGAGCGCGAGCAGGTGGCCGCCGCCTTCGTGCTGCTGCTGCCCGATGCCCGCCTGAACGTGGACAGCTACTGCAGCCTGGCCGTTATCGACCGCGACAATAAGCTGGTGGGCGATGTGTCGCTGCAGTTTTCGCCGGGCAGCTTTGCCGTGGCCCCGGCCGCCGAAAACCCCATTTTCAGGCAGCGCTACTTCCGGCCACCCGTCGGGCTGGCGGGCACGGTGTGCAGCCTGCTGGCGGGCGGCGGGGCGGC
>JANNDE010000537.1:0-1268 GCA_031387395.1 Hymenobacter sp. | reverse complement strand
GTTTGAGCAGTGAGAATATTCAAAAACACTAATTTTTAACAGGCTCTAACTCAAACATAGGAGCTTCTTAGCCCATGAGCCGGGCGGGGATGCCAACCACGGTGGTGCCGGCTTCGACCGGCCGGGTCACGATGGCACCCGCGCCGATAATAGCATCCTGCCCCACCACCACGCCGGGTAAAATTACGGCCGCCGCCCCCACCCAACACCCTTGCCCCAGCCGGCAATGGCCCAGAATACGCGCGCCGGGGGATATTTCACAGTAATCGCCCACCACGGAATCGTGATGAACCGCCGCCCCGGCGTTAAGCAGCACCCCCTCACCCAGGCTGGCCGTTGGAGACACCAGCGTGTGCTGCATCATATTGGCCCCTGTTCCCACCACCGCAAACGGGCTCACAACGGCCGTAGCGGCAACGACCGAAGTAAGCAGCCCGCCCCACGCCCGGAACTGCGCGGCCAGGTGCCGCCGCCGGCCCGGCCCACCCAGTCCCAATACAAAGCGCGAATCGGTACGGGCCAGATAAGCCTGCGCCTCGGCCGCGCTGCGCAACAATGGAAACTGCCCCAGCACCTTACCCGACAGGTTCGGCGTCACGTCATCGAAAAATACGGCTCCTGCCTGCTCAGCATCGGTCAGGCACTGTAAAACCTCCACCGCGTGCCCCTGGGCTCCCACAATCAGCATAAGCGCAGCAAATATTTCGTTTGGGTTGATGATAAACAGTGCCTGATAAGTAGCAGGACAGCAGCAACAAGATATCCTTCAAGCAATTGTTTGTTAAGGTATTAGCATCTTACTACTGACTGACGTTACGCACGCGGGACGAGATGGCGCGGGGTTGTACCCGGTAGGGCTGTGCCCCGTGTCTACTATTTGTGGGCCTCTGACCCACCCGTTAGCACGATAGACGCGGGTGTCGGGCAACGACCGCAGGCCAGAGGCCTGCCAATAACCGGCACAGGGCGGAGCCCGGCGCCATCTCGTCCTGGGTGCGTAACATCAGTTCCTTACACTCATCGCGAAGTAGCATGCAAAAATCGGCCGGCCGGTGTTGAGACGCGACCGTTAGCGTCTCGGCGTTCGCCCCGGTCAAACACCGTTCAACGCCGAGACGCGAAGGGTCGCGTCTCTACACCGTTCTCGCGTTCCTCTTCGTGACGAATATAACAGTTCCGGAACCATCGGCTCGTAGCGCGAACTTTCAGCTCGCGTCCCCGCGCCAAATAGCGGTTATTCCGGGACGCGAACTACACGTTCGCGCTAC
>JANNDE010000150.1:0-6126 GCA_031387395.1 Hymenobacter sp. | reverse complement strand
GGTGGTAGTCCTGCACGGCTAGCACGCCGATAATGCGGTCGCCGATGCTCAGCGGCGAGGCCAGCATCACTTCGGGCACCTGGCCGAAGATGGTGAGCGTGCCGCTGCGCACGAGCTGCTGAAAATCGGCGTGGGTGAGGTAGCGCGGCTGCCCGCCGGCGATGATGTATTCGGACACGCCGCCGGCAAATGGCTGAGCCGCCTGCGGGCGGTTCTGCGGGTACTGGTCGACGTGGTACACGAACTGCAGCTGCGAGCGGGCATCGTCGCAGAGGGCGATGAACAGGTTGCTGGTTTCGATAATCTTGCTCAGCTCACGATGAATGGCCCCGTACAGGCTGGGTAGGTCCTTGGCCGAAATGGCCAGGTTGGCGATACTGTAGTAGACCTTCTGGAGGCGCTCGGCCTTGATGCGGTCGGTGATGTCGTGCAGAATAGCGCGGCTGCTCATGGGCTGTCCTTCCTCGCGCACCACGCTCATGCTGCCAATGAGGTGCACGGGCTTGCCCAGGCTGGTGAGAAACACGGTTTCGACCTTGTTCACCGGCTCGCCATCGTAGAGGTTGCGCAGTTGGTAGAGCAGGTTGGCCTTGTAGTACGGGTGCACCACGTCGGCCAGGGTGCGGGTGGCCAGCTCGGCGTCGGTATAGCCCAGCTTTTCCTTCCAGGCCTTGTTCACGAACAGAAAGGCGTTGGTGGCGCTCAGGTGCTGCACCAGGTCCTGGGCATTGTCGAGAAAGTCCTGCAGATGGGTGCTGTCGTTGGCCAGGGCCGGCGAGGCCAGGGTCATTTCGTTGGCTTCCTGGCCACTCATCCACACGCCGGTGACTTTGCCGGCCGGGTCGCGGGTGTAGCCCGTGCGCCAGTGCACCAGGCGGGGCTGGCCGCCCTGCGTGAGCAAGGTGCGGTCGTAGGTAGTGGGCAGGGTTTCGGTGGCGAGGCCTTCGAGGTAATCGCGGCGGCGCTGCTCGCGCTGGCCCGGCGCCATAAACATTTCGTGGCCGCGCTGGCCCAGCACCTGCTTGCGGCTGTAGCCGGTCAGGAGGAGGAAGGTGTCGTTGGCTTCCACGATAACGCCCTCCGTATCGAGCAGCAGGTACAGCTGGCCCAGCTGGTCGAGCATCGAGGCCGGGGAGGGAGCAACGGGACGTGCGGAAGCAGCAGCCGAAAAAGGAGCCATGAAAGAACAGCTTGAGAAGCCGGGGAAGGTATTTCCGGCTAAGATAATTCCGAAGCCGCGAGTCCGGGGCTGTAAATTTGAACAAAAAAACTTAGCGCCGACCCATTGGGGGCGGCGTGCCCGCTTTTGCCCCGTGCCCAACACCCCTTCCCCCCGGCTGGTTTTCGCCGTTACCACCGACTTGTGCTTCGACCAGCGCATGCAGCGCATCTGCGGCAGCCTGGCGGGCGCGGGCTACCGGGTGCAGCTGGTGGGCTGGCAGCGGCCGGCCTCGCCGCCCCTCACGCCGCAGCCTTATGCCCAGCACCGGCTGCGCGGCTGGTTTCAACGCGGCAAGCTTTTTTACCTCGAATACAACCTGCGGCTGCTGCTGTACCTGCTGGGGCAGCGCGCGGCCGCCTGGTGCGCCTGCGACCTCGACACCGCCCTGCCCCTGTGGCTGCGCGCCCGCCTGGGCGGCCAGCCGCTGGTGTACGATGCCCACGAACTATTTACCGAAGTGCCCGAGGTGGTGGCCCGGCCCGCCGTGCAGCGCCTGTGGCGGGCCGTGGAGAAATTTGTGGTGCCGCGCGCCCGGCTGGCCTACACCGTGGGCCCGGCCCTGGCCCGGCTGTTTGAAGCGCGCTACGGGCGGCCCTTCGGCGTGGTGCGCAACGTGAGCCGCTACGAGCCCGCCCCCTTCCTGGGCGCCACGGATGGCTACATTCTCTACCAGGGCGCCCTGAACGTGGGGCGCGGCCTGGAGCAGCTGCTCGACGCCATGCCGCAGGTGCATGGCCGGCTGGTGCTGTGCGGCGAGGGCGACTGCTCGGCCGCGCTACGGGCCCGGGCGGCGCGGCTGGGGCTACTGGAATCCGGAAAGGTGGAATTCCGGGGGTTCGTGCTGCCGGCCGGGCTGCGCGCGGTGACGCGGCAGGCGGCCGTGGGCATTATGCTGCTGGAGAACGTGGGCCTGAGCTACTATTACTCGCTGGCCAATAAGTTTTTCGACTACGTGCACGCCGGCATCCCGCAGGTGCTCATCGACTTCCCCGAGTACCGCGCCCTCAACGACGCGTTCGACGTGGCCGAGCTCGTGCCCGACCTCGCCCCCGCTACCCTGGCTGCCGCCCTCAACCGCCTGCTGCCCGGCGGCGACGCGGCCCACTACCAGCACCTGGCCGCCAACTGCCGCCGCGCCGCGCCGCTGCTGAGCTGGCAGCACGAGGCGCAGGAGCTACGCCGGCTGTGGGCAGGAGTGGTAGAACTGCGGTAATGCCGCGCTGCGTTTGCCCGCGCTTTAGCGCTGGGAGACTGGTTGTTCATTCGACTGGGGAGGGTAGCCCTTGCGCGGCAACGAAACCGGCTCGGGCTACAGCCTCCAGTCCGGGTTTCGCCCCGAATTCTGGCACTAAAGCGCCGGGCGAATACAAGTGCGCCGTTGTGGGGCGGAAGCCCTGTTCCTGCAAAAACGCCTTCCCACCCTCGTGCCCGGCATCGCTTGCCTCGCCGCCGGGGCCTTCGTGGGCCGGCCCTGCGCAGCGGGCCAGCGGCTGGCCTCAGCCCAAGCGGACCAGGATGCGACGGCCTTCGACGAAAAGTACCCGGCGCTGCGATAGCCGCGCTTTCCGGTTGTTTTGCCGGGCCCGCTGGTGGCCGGGCCCGGCCGGGCAATGCGGCGGGCGGGCAGTATCTTGCCAGTCGCTACAGAATGGCATTGGCCGGCTGTGGGGTGCTTTTATTCCGGCTTATGAGGTTTTTTCTGACGCTGGCTGTGCTGCTGTGGCACGCTGGGCTGCACGCCCAGTCGGCCCCGCCGCAGGCCGTGTTCACCGACGCACTCGGGCGCGGCCAGCTCACCTACGCCAGCCCGTGGCAGCTACAACAGCCGCCTGCCGCCGGGGCCACGGCCACCTTCCGGGCTGGCGATACGGCCGCGGTGGCCACGCTACGCATCGTGCCGCTGCCCGACGACCGGCGCGACTTCCGCCTGCTCGGCGAGGGCCGGCCCGACTCGGTGCGGCGGCGCATCCGGGGCCTGCCGCTCGTGCAGGTATTGCGGCTCGACCAGCGGGCCGGAGCCAGCTTCGATGAAATAGCCTACGACTATTCCTACGGCGGCTCCCGGCCCGGCAGCCGCATCCATGTGCTGGGCCGCCAGCTGTGGCGCGGCGGCTTCGAGTTTCGGGTCGAGTACCGGGCCCGCGTCTGCCACGACAGCACGTACCTGGCCACCGGGCAGGCGCTGCTGGCCTCGTTCGCGTTCACCAGCACGCCCTGGCCCAGCCGCCGCTACGACGACCAGCTCTGCGATGGCAAGATGTACGGCATCGCGGCCCTGCGCAACGTGGACGGCCATTGGGAAGATGACTGCAGTAGCATCCACGAGTTTGTGGCCGACGACCCCACGGCCCCGCCCAAGGTGCACCGCCGGGTGCTGCCCTTCCAGTCCTACTCCCTGGCCAAGGGGTTTGACAACTGCCTGTACTCCGTAACTAAAGCCCCCACCAACGCCCCCGAGCGGGTGTATCGCTACGACCCCGCCACCCGCCAGGGCGCTTACACCGACTGGGTGCTGCCCCGCCAGGGGCCCGAAAACGTCTGGATTTCGGCCAGCACCGACGACCGCGGCGACCTCTACTTCATGGCTTCCGATGCCAACCTGCTGGTGCGCATCAGCCCGCACGACGGCAAGGCGAGTACCTTGTGGACCGCCGACCCGCTGCGGAAAGCGCCGTTCTATCCCTACATCGCCTTCGCCAGCGCCGGCACCCACGGCAATTTCTGCCTCGACGACTCGAACACCATGTACCTGGTATACAGCACCGATGGCTCGCTCCTGAAAATCGACCTGCCCACCCAAATGCCCTTCACCGAGCAGCTGTTCCTGAGCGGCCTGCCCGCCCGCGGCGGCTACAGCGACCTGCTGATGCAGAACGACGATGCCGGCCGCCGCCGCCTGTACCTGGCCGGCCCGCACGCCCTCTACACCGTCGTCCTGGCCCGGCACGAGGCCACCCAGCTGCGCAAGGGCACCTACACCGACCTGGCCGGGTGCAACCTGTTTCGGGTCATCACCCCGCCGCGCCCGGCCCCGCCCCTGCCCACTACCGCCACCTGGGAGGGCCGGGTGCTTGATGCCTCCACCTTTCAGCCCCTGCCCGCCGCCAGCCTGCGCCTTAACCGCGCCGAGGGCAGCGTGGGCGTGCTGCTTTCGGCCAAAGGCGAGTTCACCTACGCCAGCGCCACGCCCGGCCGGCCCTACCGCTACCACGTGGAGCACCCCGGCTACTTCCCGGCCGATAGCACCTGGCCCGCCGCGCCCGGCCCGCTGCTGCGCGACGTGCTGCTGCGGCCCCTGGCCGTGGGCGAAACCCTGCCCCTGGCCCAGGTGCAGTTCGAGCAGAGCAAGGCCGTACTGCTGCCCCCCTCCTACCCCGCCCTGAGCTGGCTGGTGCGCCTGCTGGTTGATAACCCCGGCCTGCACATCGAACTGCTCGGCCACACCGACAACGTGGGCCCGCCCGACAAAAACCTCGTCCTCAGCGAGCAGCGCGTCGATGCCGTAATGGCCTACCTCGTGAGCCACGGCGTAGAAGCGGCCCGCATCACCGGTCTGGGCCTGGGCGGGGCCGAGCCCATTGCCAGCAACGAGCACGAAATTACGCGCTGCCTCAACCGCCGCGTCGAGTTTCGCATCACCATTTTTGAACCGCCCCCCAAGGAGGCCTCTCCGTTTCCGGAGCCCCAGCCGTAGAGCCAATAGCACGGAGTAGCACGAACTTTGTAGTTCGCATTCCCGCGCCATTCATGCGGTTAAAGGCTAAAAATGAAGCGTTGAAAGCGAGAGAGCCTTCGACTTTTTACCTTTTAACGCTTCCCTTTTCATTCCCCAATCCGTGCCCCTGCTTCCCGAATCCATCCTTGCCCGGCTCGCGCCCACCGCCGCCGACCCGCGCCCCGTGTTGCTCACTATTGCCGGCCCCACCGCCGTGGGCAAAACCGCGCTGTGCGTGCGGCTGGCCCAGCAGCTCGGCACCGAAATCGTGTCGGCCGACTCGCGCCAGTTCTTCCGCGAGCTCAGCATTGGCACGGCCAAGCCTACGCCCGCCGAAATGCAGGGCGTGCCCCACCACTTCATCGACAGCCACCGCATTACCGCAGACTACAGCGCCGGCCGTTTCGCCACCGACTGCCACGCCGTTTTAGAAAAGCTATTCGAAAAGCACTCCGTCGTCATCCTCACCGGGGGCTCGGGCCTCTACGTGCAGGCCGTCACCGATGGCCTCGACGCCCTGCCCGATGTGTCGCCCGACGTGCGCGCCCAGCTGCACGCCGAGCTGGCCGCCCACGGCCTGCCCCACCTCGTGGCCGAGCTGGCCGAAACCGACCCCGTGGCCCACGCCCGCATCGACCAGCAGAATCCTCAGCGCGTGGTGCGCGCCCTCGAAATCACGCGCGCCACCGGGCGGGCCTTTTCCAGCTTCCACACCGCCGGCCCGCCGCCCGAAAACCCGCTTTTCCGCCATGTGAAAGTGGCCCTCACCCGCGAGCGCGAAGCGCTCTACCAGCGCATCAACCTGCGCGTGGAGCACATGCTGGCCGCCGGCCTGCTCGACGAAGTGCGCGGCCTGCTGCCCTACCGCCACCACCACGCCCTGCAAACCGTGGGCTACTCGGAAATCTTCGGCTTCCTGGATGGCGAATACGACTGGGCCGAGACCGTGCGCCTGCTCCAGCGCAACACCCGCCGCTACGCCAAGCGCCAGCTCACGTGGCTGCGCCGCGATGCGGCTTATCAATGGGTGAATGAGCGAATGGGTGAATGGGTGAATGCTTCGGAGTAATTCGCCGACCCATTCACCCATTCACCCATTCGCTCATTCACCCATTGATAAGCCGCATCGCAGCGCAGCCACGTGAGCTGGCGCTTGGCGTAGCGGCGGGTGTTGCGCTGGAGCAGGCGC
>JANNDE010000517.1:0-2367 GCA_031387395.1 Hymenobacter sp. | reverse complement strand
AAACCCTTCAGCTCCGCAACCGGGCGGGAGATGGAGCCCACCATATCGCGCAGGTAGAGCTGGGCCACTTCTTCGCCGTCCCGGCTGCCGGTGTTTCGCACGGTTACGCTCACGGTCAGGGTTTCGGCGGGGCCGATGGTGCTTTTGCTGAGCGTGGGCTTGCCGTAGGTGAAGGTGGTGTAGCTCAGGCCGAAGCCGAAGGGGTAGAGCGGGTCGTTGGGCGCGTCGAGGTAGCGCGACTTATACTTGTCGAGCTTCACGCCGGCGTAGGGCCGGCCGGTATTTTTGTGGTTGTAGTAGATGGGTTCCTGCCCCACGGTAACCGGGAAGGTGGCCGTGATTTTACCGCTCGGGTTGTAGTCGCCAAATAGCACGTCGGCGATGGCATTGCCGGCCTGCGTGCCCGCGAACCATGTTTCCAGAATGGCATCGGCGTGCTGGTTTTCCCAGGGCAGGGCCAGCGGGCGGCCGTTCATCAGCACCAGCACCAGGGGCTTGCCGGTGGCCTTCAGGGCTTTCAGCAGGGCCAGCTGTTGGCCGGGCAGGCCGATGTCGGCGCGGGCGGCGGCCTCGCCGGTCATGCCCTGGCTTTCGCCCACCACGGCCACCACCACGTCGGCGGCCTGGGCCGTTTGCACGGCTTCCTTTATCATCTCCTCGGCGCTGCGCTTGTCGATTTCCAGTTCGCCGCCGTGGGCCTGCAGGCGGTCCAGCATCTGCTGGTCGTCGGCGATGTTGGCGCCCTGGGCGTAGGTGATTTTGAGGCCGGGCGCGGCGGCGCGCAGGCCCTGCTCGACGGATACGGCCTGGTGCCAGTCGCCGGCCCCGCTCCAGCTGCCAATCACGTCGCGCTGCCGGTTGGCCAGCGGGCCGATGAGGGCGATGCTGCCGGTTTTTTTCAGGGGCAGGGCGCTGCGCTCGTTCTTCAGGAGCACCATGCTGCGGCGGGCAATGTCGCGGGCGGCGGCGATGAACTCGGGCTTCATCAGGGTGCTGGCGGCGCGCTCGGCGCTCACCTTGCGGTAGGGGTCCGCGAACAGGCCCAGCTTGTACTTGGCTTCCAGGATGCGGCGGCAGGCGGCATCAAGCTGGGCCTTGCTCACCGCCCCGGATTTCAGGTTCAGGGCCGTGTATTTCAGAAATTCCTCGCCCACCATGTCCTGGTCGATGCCCGCGTTCAGGGCCAGGGCGGCCACCTGCTCGGCGTTGCCCATGCCGTGGTCAATCAGCTCGTTGATGGCCGTATAGTCCGTCACCACGAAGCCCCCGAAGCCCCATTGCTTGCGCAGCAGGTCGGTCATCAGCCACTTGTTGGCGGTGGCGGGCGTGCCGTTGATGTCGTTGAAGGACGACATCACCGAGCCCACGCCCGCGTCGATGGCGGCCCGGTAGGGCGGCAGGTACTCGTTGTACATGCGCTGGCGGCTCATGTCGGTGGTGTTGTACTCGCGGCCGGCTTCGGCGGCCCCATACAGGGCAAAGTGCTTGAGGCAGGCCATCACGCTGGTGGGGTTGCTGAGGTCGTTGCCGGGGCCTTGGTAGCCGCGTACCATGGCTTCGGCCACGCGCGCGCCGAGGTAGGGGTCTTCGCCAGCGCCTTCCGAGATGCGGCCCCAGCGGGCATCACGGGCAATATCCACCATCGGCGAAAATACCCAGTCGAGCCCGTCGGCCGAAGCTTCTTCGGCCGCGATGCGGGCGCTCTGCTCAATGGCCTGCAAATCCCAGCTGGCCGCCAGCCCCAGCGCGATGGGAAAAATGGTGCGGTGCCCGTGAATAACATCGTAGCCAAACAGGAGCGGAATGTGCAGCCGCGACTCCTTGATGGCCATTTCCTGGAGCTTGCGCACCGCCACCGGCGTGTAGGTATTGAACACGCCGCCCACCAGCCCCTTGCGGATGTTGGCGTCCACGTCCTTGCTCACCACCGGCCCGGTCACGTCGAACCCCACCGCGAGCAGGTTCAGTTGGCCGATTTTCTCCTCCGTGGTCATCTTCGCCAGCAGGCCGTCGATGTACTGCTTCATCGGCTGGTTGGCGATAGCGGCGGCGGGCACTGGTTTTTTCTGGGCCTGCGCGGCGGGCGAGAGGGCCAGGGCGAGGAAGAGTAGCGGAATTCGTTTCATGGGAGAGAAAGTGAAGTGACGCGAATAGTATGTCGCACAGAGCGCAAGGAGGTAAGTAGCAGGATAGAAGCAACAAGTGCCAAGAATTTGTTCAAGCAATTAGCTGTTCAAGCATTAGATTCTTGGTACTCGCTGCTTACTGCTGTTACGCCGCTTGGTGGCGATGGCGCGGGGTTGTACCCGGCAGGGCCGTACCCGGCAGGGGGTTTGGCCGGGGCGGTTTTTTGTGGGGGGCTGGGCC
>JANNDE010000509.1:0-11169 GCA_031387395.1 Hymenobacter sp. | reverse complement strand
AGATTGAGGTGGTCTAGTTAAGCAGGAGAGAATTGGGTGATATTTTTAAGTTGTTGTTGGTGAAATTGATACGGCTTCTGATAGCCAATGCTGGAGTGCCGGCGTTCGTGGTTGTAGTAGTCAAAATAATCGGCGACGCTGGCCTGCGCATCGGCTAAGTCAGCAAATACCGGCCAGTCACGGGCTTCGAGCTCCTCGGTTTTGAGGCGGGACCACAGGCTTTCCGCCTGGGCATTGTCGTAGCAGTCGCCGCGTCGGCTGTGCGAGAGCTGGGCCTGGGCGCCGCGCAGCAGGGCTTTATAAGCGTTGCCTACGTATTGCCCGCCCCGGTCGGAATGGACGATGAGGCCAGGGGCCGGTCGTTGGGCCAGTAGCGCCCGCTGCAAGGCACTGGTGACCAGGGCCTCGGACATATCGGCCCGCACCTGCCAGCCCACCACGTGCTTGGTGCACACGTCCTGAAACGCGCACAGGTACACCCAGGCCCCGCTGGCCAGCGGCAGGCAGGTGATGTCGCTCACCCACACCCGGTTGGCCTGGGTGGGGCGCGGCTGGTCCAGCAGCAAATTGGGGGCGCAGCGCTGCCCGTGGGTCGAATCGGTGGTGCGCGGGACGAAGGACTTGGGCTGCAACGCCTGCCGCCCGTGCCGGCGAAGCCCCGTGCGCAAGGCCTGGCGGCCTACCCGGTGGCCCTTTTCCTGCAATTCGACCCGAAGCCGGCGCGTGCCGTAGCGGCGTTTGTGGTGGTCAAAAACCGCCACCATTTCCGATTCCCAGGCCGGTTCGCTCGTTCCCGCGGCCCCGGCCGTTTGCGCCAACCGCCAGGCATAGTAGCGACTGGGCACCACGCCCAGGACCCGGCAAAGTTGCTGGACGGGGTAAAAAGGCCGCTGCTGGTCAATGAAGTGCAGCATACTCATGGCGTCGGGGGCTGCGAGAAGATGGCGATGGCTTTTTTTAACATGTCGAGTTCCTGCGCCAGCCGTTTGTTGGTAGCGCGCAGGGCCCGCACTTCGGCGGCCTCGGCCGGGTCGGCGGGCAGCGGCGGTTGGGCCGCTTTCTGCCAGGCATAAATCCGCTTGGCATCGATGTTCAGGGCGCGAGCAGCAGCCAGCGTGGAGCGGCTTTCGCTGGCCAGTCGCAACGCTTCGGCGCGGAAAGCCGCATCATAGCGCGGCCGTTTGGAGGAGGGGGCTTTTTCCATGGCTTCGGGAAGTTACCACCCAATTCTCTCCTGTTTCACCAGACCACCCCAGATTTGTTGACTGAAAATTTTGTTGTTTCTGCTGCAACAGAAGGGACACTCACTTATGATTTGACTGATTATGATGTTAAAGTGTCTAGTAATGGCTTTTTTCTAGCTTTGGAGTATGTGGTTAGCGGCGACCACTTTTGGCTTGATTATCATATGGTTGGCTATGTTCCCACTGGCCCCGTGCTGCACCCGCCCTACGTTTTCGCCAACACCCGCACCTGGGAGAACACCGGCAAAGGCTGGCACCGGGCTACGGCCGCCGAAAACTGCTGGCCGCTCTATGAAAGCGCCGTGAGCGTGGAGGTGGAGCCCGCCCCGGCGAAGCGATAGCCGTAGCCGTGCCTTTGGTTGTTGGGACGGGCACGGGTAACTTGGGCGGTAATGCATTTCCGCCCGATGAAGTCTGCCCGGTTTTTGATTATTGTGCTGCTGGCCTTTTGGGTTGTAGCAGGCTGCGCGTCTTCCGCTTATCGCCAGCGCCCCGGGAAAATCTTCAGTGTCTCTGGTTACGTCCTTAATTCGGTGAGCAGAAAGCCTGTTCCGCATGTGTTGGTAGAATGTGATTGGCATCGGGTGCTAACCGATTCAATGGGGCATTTTGCTTTCACTAGTACCGACCGCGATGTATTATATGCTGGTATGTATGTCGTGGTGCACACCATCTACTACGATGGCCAAATACAGCTCCAAGCTGGCCAGGGTAAGACGAATGACAGCCTCGCTATTCTGTTGCATCGCAACCACTACCAATTCAGACCTGTAGCGACCTGCCTAGCGTCGGATTCTGTCAGCATTCGGCCCTATGCCTCGCCCGAGCTGTTCAATTGGTGGCCAGGATTTCAGATGGCGGTGCTTATCAAACATAAAGCGTCAGCTGTTGCCGATTCGTTGAGTGCCATCAGTTTCTACGGTAGCAATTCTTCATCGAGTTACCCTTCGGGTTACGGCATGGCTAGCTTCAACCCATTTCGGCTCTACATTTATCAAATTGACACTAGCAGCCTGAAGCCCATGCGCAATCTGCTGACCGATAACGTAGTCCTGTGCTTTCCCAAAATAGGGGAGACTCACACTTTTAATTTACGGCAGTATAAGATTGTTCTCCCACCCGGTGATTTTGTTGTTGGGCTGGAGGCTTTGATACAAGGCGATAAATTCTACAGATGCCCGCCTATGCTGGAGGACTACCACCCTAGCGGCGTAGTGCTACGTCCACCGTGTGCCTCTGCCGAAAGCCGTACTTGGGAGTTTGATTTTGTTTCTAAGCAATGGCAGGTAATCCCATCCGCTGAAAGCTGCTGGCCGGTATATGAGAATATGGTAAGCGTAGAAGTAGCGCCCGCCCCGGCGAAGCGATAGCCGCTGCCCCGTCGCTCCGACCGGCCGGGTACGCCAGCCCGAAATCTGCGGTAATGGCATGAGTAAGGGAGTGGCTACCTTGCGGCGGCCTTCATTCCCTCATCCCACTTTCGATTGAAAAAGCTTGTTCTCTGGCCTCTGGCGCTGCTTGTAGCGGCCTGCCAACCGTCGGCCGACCACGATGCGCAACGGGTCGCAACTACCCCACCGTCTGCCGGTACCACGGCCCCGGCTTCGCTGCCAGACTCGGGGGCGGTGCCCGGGGTGGCCGTTGCGGCGGCGCTGCCGGCTGGGTTCCGGGCGGTGCTGGCGGCGGGCCACCTGATGTTTCAAGCGCCGGCTGGCACCGTGCCTACGTCGGTGCTGAAAAATGCCCAGATGGATTACGAGTACGCCGTGCGCGTGCCGGGCAAACACGTCGAGGTTCGCTACGCCATTCGGCCGCTCGGCCCGCAGCTGGCCGAATATGAGCAAGCCAAAGCCAAAGGCGAGGACCTGGCCGACCCCAACGAGCTCTACTCTTCGCTGATGACCATGGTAGCCCTGAACGTCTCCGGCGGGGATGAGCCCGTCACCGAAGACTTTCCGGCCGAGGCCGTACGGCAGGAGTTCGGGGCCGACTGGGGGACGACCACGATGGTGCGGGCCGGCAAGGAGTTCGGCCCGAAATACGCCAGGTGCATGATTGTCGCCCTGCACCGGAAAAATGCGGCCGATGCCTACTGCTTCTATCTGTTCGACAAGCCCGCCGACCTCGGCCCGCTCCTGGATGAGCCAACGGGCGCGGCCTTCCACGCATTGCGGTTTGAGTAGCCTGCCATTGGTTCAGCCGGGCTGCTCATCCTCTGCCAGCCTCACCAAACTAGCCGAGTTGATGCAGTAGCGCAGCCCGGCCGGCTCCGGCCCATCGGCAAATACGTGGCCCAGGTGCCCTTCGCACACGTTGCAGCGTGCCTCGATGCGCTGCATGCCGAAGCTCTCGTCGAACGCGTAGCGGATGGCGGCGCGGGTAGCCGGCTGCCGGAAGCTGGGCCAGCCCGAAATGGCGTGGTACTTGGCCTCGGCCGCGAATAGCAGGCTGCCGCAGCCGGCGCAGGCGTAGCGGCCCGGCGCGTAGCTGCGGCAGTAGGCGTTGCGGTAGGGCGGCTCGGTGGCGGCTTCGCGCAGCACCTGGTATTGGGCGGGCGTGAGCAGGCGGGCCCACTCGGCTGCCGTGTGGCGCACGCGGTGGGGCGGTTCGGAATTGCCGTATTTGGCGTAGGTGAGGACGTCTTGCCAGCGAAGCATGGGAGTGCTAGGCCCCCAGCAGCGCCAGTACGGCGGCCGGGTCTTCCACCTCGATGATGAGCTGCTGGTAGTCCTCATCGTGCAGGTCGATGATGACGGCGTGGTCGGGGTGCATGACGTCGACAAACGTGGGTTTCAGGCCACCTTCACCGTACAGATAGAACGTGCCGGCCTCGATGACCCACGGCACCGAAGTTCCCAGGGCGCGGAAGCCGTTGAGGTCGCGGGCGGCGGCCTCATCCTGCCGGGCCCCGGCAATGTGAGCGCGCGGAACCGTGAGCGAGCTTTTGAAGGCCCAGACCTTGTGCAGGCCCTGCACCGTGAACAGAATATCGTCGCCTTGCTGGGTTACCGAGACCATGGGAAAGTGAGTTAGGAGGAGAAAGCTACCGCGCTAATGTAGCGGCTGCAGCCGCTTCCGCCACTGCGGCGGCCGGCGCGCTCGCCTGCCCGCGCATCAGCAGCCAGTACACCCCACCCGACACCCCAAAGCCCACGAACCAGGCGTAGCTATAGAGGCCCACCAGCGCCGGCCACACTGCCCCCTTAGCGAGCACGCCAATGGCGGTGAGGAAGCCCGGCACGTTGGGCAGAATGCCCACCCCCAGCGCCAGCATCGCCGCCCGGTTGATGCCGCCCCGGTAGCCGTAGCGGCCGTGGTACTGGTACAGCTCGGGCAGGCTGAGCCGCTGGTGGCGGATGACGTAGTAGTCCACAATCATGATGCCGCCAATGGGGCCGAGCAGCCCCGAGTAGCCCACCAGCCAGGTAAAAACGTAGCCCGAGGGGTCGGCAATCAGCTTCCAGGGGAAGATGAGCAGGCCGATAACGCCGGTGAGGTAGCCGCCGGCCTTGAAGCTGATGCGCTCGGGCGAGAAGTTGGCGAAGTCGTTGGCTGGGCTCACGATGTTGGCCGCGATGTTGGTAGCCAGCGTGCTCAGGGCCACGGCCAGCATGGCGGCGCTCACCAGCAGCTTGCTGTCGAAGCGCCCGGCCAGCACCACCGGGTCCCAGATGGTATGGCCGTAGATGACGAGCGTGGCCGAGGTCACGACCACGCCCACGAACGAGAACAGCGTCATGGAAGCCGGCAGCCCGATGGCCTGGCCCAGCTGCTGGGCGCGCTGGCTGGTAGCGTAGCGCGTGAAATCGGGGATATTGAGCGAGAGCGTGGCCCAAAAGCCTACCATGCCCGTGAGCGAGGGAAAGAAAAACGCCCAGAACTGCGCGCTGCTCGTGAATTTGCTCGGCTGCGCCAGAATCGGCCCCAGCCCGTGCCCGGCCCCGATGGCCCACCACAGCAGCGCCAGCGCCGCCAGCGGCAGAAAAAATGCCTTAAACACCAGCAGCTGCCGGATGCTGTCCACGCCCTTGTGCACCACGTACATGTTCAGGCCCCAGAACAGTAGAAACAGCAGCGCCGGCCCCGTCGCCAGCCCCCAGCCGGCCGGGAACAAGGCCGGCAGCGTGGCCAGTGAGGGCACCCAGAGCACGGCCATCTGGTACAGCGCGTAGCCGCCAATCCAGGTTTGAATGCCGAACCAGCCGCAGGCGATGATGGCCCGCAACAGGGCCGGCACCTGGGCCCCGCGCACCCCAAAGCTGGCCCGCGCCAGCACCGGAAACGGAATGCCGTACTGCGCCCCGGCCCGCCCGTTCAGCAGCATGGGTACCAGCACAATGCTGTTGCCCAGGAAGATGGTAAGCAGCGCCTGCCACCAGCTCATGCCGCCTTCGATGAGCGAGCTGGCCAGCATGTAGGTCGGAATGCACAGGCTCATGCTAATCCAGAGGGCGGTGTAGTTGCCGGTGCCCCAGCTGCGCCCGGCCGCCGGCACGGGGTCCAGGTCGGGGCTGCTGAGGCCGGGGTCGGCGGGAAAGGCGGTGGTGGGGTTCATGGTCGGGAAGCGGGAAGCTAAAAGAACGGCATGCTGCAGCTGGCGTCCGCGAGGCCGAAGCAACGCTACACCGCAAGTAAATCAATCGGTTGGATTATTGCCGCCCGCGAGCCGCGTCGGCTTCGCGGATGCCCGCTGCAGCATGCTTTTCCGGGGGGGGGCCACCTGCTGCCACGGTAACCGGCCGCGCGGGGCTGCCTGCACCACTCGCTGCACCGGGCCACGCGGGGCTGCTACCAGTCGCCCGCGGCGGCGGCCCCGGTGTGCCTGGTGCGCGCCGGCTTTTTCGTGGGCGTAGATGCCGTGCCGCACTGGCACCCTGGCAGCGAAAACGCCACGATAGCCGGCCAGTACATCGCCAACTCGTTGGCCAAATTTCGGTTTCTCTGGTAGTGCCGCGCCTGCCGCCATGCCCGGGCGTGTGCGTTGTTGCGGCGATTCTGGCTCGACGACTGGCGGGGGCAAGTCCGGCCTCTACATCGTTCCGTATCCTGCCTGCTCCAGCGCCTTTTCCAGCACCAATAGCAGCAGCGGCTGCCGTGGGCTGCCGTAGCGTGGGTCCGTTGGGAACGGCTCGGTGGCCCCGGTGAGGTGGTAGCCGCGCCGCTCATAGTAGGCAATGAGCTCGGCGCGCACCGATATAACCGTCATTTTGCTGAGCGTGCAGCCGTGCTGGCGGCCGTAGTTCTCGGCGGCGGCCAGCAGGAAGCGGCCCACGCCCTGGGTTTGCTGGCTGGGCGATACGGCCAGCATGCCCAGGTATACCACGGGGCCTTTGATTTGGGCGTGGAAGCTGCCCACCAGCTCACCGTTGGCACCGAGGGCCAGCAGCATGGCCGCGTCGGGCTGGGCCAGCAGGTCGGCCACGCCGGCTTCGTCGATGCGCTGGCCGTCGAGCAGGTCGGCTTCGGTGGTCCAGCCCTGGCGGGCAGTTTCGCCGCGGTAGGCAGCGTTCACGTGGCGGGCGAGACGGGCCGCGTCGGCGGGGGTAGCGGTAGCGAGTTTCATGGGGCGAAAGTACCGTGGCCGCTGCGCGTCCGCGCGCCTGAACGTTCCGCCGCGCGGACGCGCAGTGGCCACGGTACTTGCTACTCCCGCAGATACCCGCCCAAATCCGAGACGCTGCCAATTCCCAGCTTCCGGGCCTGCCGCCCGCGCATCAGCAGGGCGTAGGTGTTGTTGAAGCCCAGCGGGGCCAGCCATTCCAGCCCGAAGCGCCGCCGAAACTCGGCCCGCACGTAGCCCAGCACCGCCGCCGGCCGCCCGCCCAGCGAATCGACCACCGCCGGGCGCGGCTGCAGCAGCACCAGCAGCCCGGTGCCGGTGTATTCGGGGTACATGTCGATGGCCCCGCTCCGCAGCGCCTCGAAGCAGATGGTGGTGCCGCCCAGCCCGGTTTTGGTTTCCACCGCCAGGCCGGTATTGCCCCGGATGAGGGCGGCGTACATCTCAGTCAGAATGTACTGCTCGGCAAAAATCTTAGAGCCCAGCTTCACCACCGGCGCGCCCGCCACGGCCGGGCGTGGGGCCGCCCATAGCCCGCGCCGCTTCAGAAAGGCCTCGGCAATGGCCCTGGGGTCCTGGTGCAGGTAGTCGGCCTGGTAGTTCAGGTTGGTCATGACCGAGTCGGCAATCTGCCCGTTCAGCTTCGCCAATACTGGGCCCAGCTCGGGGTGGGCGCGTAGTAGGCCAGGGCGGATAACGGGCACGGCGTAGTAGGGCGGGAATACCCGGCGGTCGTCGCGCAGCACGCGCAGGCCGTAGGCCCGGATGCGGCCGTCGGTGCTGTAGCCGTCAATCACGTCCACGTCGGCGTGGCGGGCGGCCTCGTATACCAGCGCGGGAGCCAGCACCACGCTGGGCAAGTGCGTGAGGCCGTAGCTTTTGGTGAGGCCCGGCAGCCCGTCGGCCCGGCCCACGAACTCGGGGCTGAAGCCGGCCAGCAGCCGGCCCGTGGCCCGGGGCAGCAGGTACAGGCCGCCCAGCAGCGGCAGCGCCACCAGCACGCCCGCGACCACCTGCCCCAGCCGCCGCGTGCTCAGCCGCTGCACGCCGCCCAGCAGCGCGTCGAAGGCCAACGCTAGGCCAGCGGCGGGCAGTGCCCCGGCCAGTATCATCACCGGATTATTCAGGGCGATGCCGCCAAAAATGAACTCGCCCAGCCCGCCCGCCGCCACGTAAGCCGCCAGCGTTGCCACGCCCACGTTTATCACCGTCGCCGTGCGGATGCCGGCCATGAGCACCGGCAGCGCCAGCGGCAATTCCACCCGGCGCAGCACCTGCCCATCGGTGAGGCCCAGGCCCCGGGCGGCCTCCACCACGGCCGGCGGCACCCCCCGGATACCCTCGAACGTGTTGCGGATAATGGGCAGCAGCGAATACAGAAACAGCGCGAAAATAGCCGGCTTCGGCCCAATGCCCAGCAGCGGAATCAGGAAGCCCAGCAGGGCGATGCTAGGTACGGTTTGCAGCACGCCGGCCACCCCCAGCACCGCCGGCGCCCAGCGCGGCCGGCGCGACAAAAACAGCCCCAGCGGCACGCCCAGCAGCACCCCCAGCAGCAGCGAGCCCGCCGTGAGACCAATGTGTTGCACGGTTTGCTCGCCGAGCTTGCCCGCCTGCTCGCGCCAGAAAGTGAAGAGGGCAGCTAGCGTTTCCATGCGGCCTCCTCTCGTTGCAGGGCTTCGCCGAAGGCCGCCATGAGCTGGGCTACGGTTATAGCGCTGACGGGTGCGGGGTCGCCCTCCGCGCTCACCTCACCCCTACCGGGCACGGCCCCTAGCCCCCTCTCCGCAGGAGAGGGGGGACTAGTTTCTAGCTTTAGATTAGTACTAGTCAATACTAAATCTAGTTCCCCCTCTCCGCAGGAGAGGGGGCTAGGGGCCGTGCCCGGTAGGGGTGAGGTGACCGCGGAGGGCGACCCCGCACCCGTCAGCGCTTCCAGCGCTTCAAACACCGTTTGCTCAGCGCGAAAAGCCCCCAATCCATTCCGCCCGAAAACGTCCCCCAGCGTGAGGGTGCGCAGCTGCAGCGCCAGCCGCTCGGCCGCGAAAAACCGGCGCACGAAGTCGTTGGCGGGCCGGAACAACAGCTCGCGCGGGGTGCCCAGCTGCTGAATCCGGCCGCCATCGAGCAGCATGATGCGGTCGGCCAGCTCGAAGGCCTCAGTCACGTCGTGCGTCACGAGCACCACGGTCTTGTTTTTCAATTCCTCCAGCTCCCGAAACTCGCGCCGGATGCTGGCCCGGGTAATGGGGTCGAGGGCCCCAAAGGGTTCATCCAGCAGGATAATGGGCGGGTCGGCGGCAAGGGCGCGGGCCAGGCCCACGCGCTGCTGCTGCCCCCCCGAGAGCTGCGCCGGCAGCTGCCCGGCAAACCGCGCCGGCGGCAGATGCAGCCGCGTGAGCAGCGCCGCTGTGCGCGCCGCGATGGCGGTGGGGGCATGGCCCAGCAGGCGCGGCACTACCGCGATATTCTCGGCCACGGTGTAGTGCGGCAGCAAGCCCACCTGCTGAATAACGTAGCCCACGCCGCGCCGTAACGCCTCGGGCCGCTGGGCCTGCACGTCCACGCCATTGACTTCAATGGTGCCGCCGTCCGGCTCAATAAGGCGGTTGAGGAGCTTGAGGAGCGTGGTTTTGCCGCAGCCGCTGGGGCCGAGCAGCACCAGCGTTTCGCCGGCTGCCACCTCGAACGACACGTCCCGCACCACCGCGTGCGGGCCGAAGCTTTTGCGCAGCTGCGTAGCGCGGATAACGGGCGAAGAAGGCTGGAGCATGGTGGGCGGTAAGGAGCAAGGTAAACCCGGCCGGCGCTACGGAGTTACAGAAGCCCGCAAACTTCTGCGGGCTCACCCCTCGTGCTTATGCTGTTTCGCTACTTTCTTGTTGCCCTCAGCACCGCGCTGCTGGGCCTGGCTGCCGGCTCCGCGCACGCTCAGAACAACCCCGACCGCGCCAAAGTCCACACCTTTATGCTGCCCAATTTCCGCGCCGAAAGCGGGGCCACGCTCCCTCAGGCCCGCGTGGTGTACGGCACCTACGGCCGCCTCAACGCCGCCCGCGACAATGCCATCCTGCTACCCTCGCACTACCTGGCCGACCACCGCGGCTACGAGTGGCTCATCGGCCCGGGCCGGGCCCTCGACACCACCAAGCTGTTTCTGGTGGCCACCGAGCTATTCGGCAACGGCCATTCCTCGTCGCCCAGCAACACGCCAGAGCCCTTCCACGGCCCGCGCTTTCCGGTCATGACCATCCGCGACAACGTGGCGGCCGTGCACCAGCTGCTCGTCCAGGGCTTGAAAATCAACCATCTGTGGGCCATTATCGGCTTTTCGATGGGCGCGCAGCAGGCCTTCCAGTGGGCCGTGAGCTACCCCACCTTCGCCGACCTGCTGGTGGCCACCTCGGGCACGGCCAAATGCTACCCCCACGGCGTGGTGCGCCTCGAAGGCCAGATTGCCGCCCTCACCGCCGATGCCGCCTTCCAGAATGGCGACTACACCACGCCGCCCACCAAGGGCATTGAGGCGTTCGCCACCGTCTGGACGGCTTGGCTCTACTCGCAGGAATGGTGGCGGCGCGAGCTCTGGAAGGCCGACAGTAAGCCCGGCACCACCTTCGCCCAGGTGCTGCACGAGTACCGCACCAACTTCATTCCCGGGGCCGATGCCAACGACCTCATCCTGCAGATGCGCACCTGGGAGCAGCACGATGTGGGCACTACCCCCGGCTTCGGCGGCGACGTCGAAAAAGCCCTGCGCAGCATCAAAGTGCCCATCCTCTACATGCCTTCCGAAACCGACCTCTACTTTCCGCTCACCGATGCGCGCTACGAGGCCCCCTTCATCCCGGGCGTAGTGCTGAAACCCATCCCGTCGCTGTGGGGCCACACCGCCGGGGCCGCCCCCAATCCCGCCGATGCCAAGTTTCTGAACGACAACATCGGGCAGTTTTTGGCGCAGCCCCGGCGCTGAGGTAGTTATTGAACAGCGTCTCGTCGTCCGCATCGTCGGGCTGGTCCTATTCAACGACAAGACGCAAAGATGCGTCTCTACACCGTCCAACAGACCATCTCAAATAGCTTCTGAAGCCCTTACCAGAGCCGGATATCCGTCATGCCCGCCGGGATGGGCGGCTGGCTGCTGAAACCCAGCACGCACCATTCGGCCTCGATGCCGAAGTTGCCGCCCTGGAGCACGTAGCTCACCCAGCGGGTGATGGTGCGGCCGGTGTAGTCGTTGGCATCGGGGCTGAACTCGCGCAGCAGCAGCACGTCGCCCACCTGGAAGCCCTCGTCGTTGCGGCGGACGTCGAACGGCTTATGGCCGGCCCGCACGGCTGCGAAGCAGTCGGGCCAGAGCGGCAG
>JANNDE010000464.1:0-1300 GCA_031387395.1 Hymenobacter sp. | reverse complement strand
GGCTCGCATCCGGCAGATGCGCCGCTAAATGGGTGCAGGTGTAATTGGTCGGCGTACTGAGCAAGTATTCGATGTAAGCGGTTTGAGTCAGCATGAGTGTTCGGTTTACTCTAAATTACCCTAAAGTGCGTAAGTCCTAATTCCTCATTCCCAATTCCTCATTTAATAAAAAGGCCCGCTCCCAGGGGAAGCGGACCTTCTCTTATCGGGCGCGGAAACATTTTTCCGTGCGTGATTCAATCAATGAAGCTGTTTAGAAAGTCGGCTTTCGGTTGATTTTTCGCAAAAAGATGATAACGAAGGCGAGCCAGTGCCATGCCAGCCAATTGCCGACGCTGGTTTCGTAGCGCACGAGCAAGGTTTTGAAGCCGTCGAGCCAGGCGTTGGTGTGCTCGACCACGACGCGGCGGCGGTACAGTTCGGGGTCGAAGGGGGTCTCGTCGTCGGTCTGCCAGTCGGCGGCGCGGCGGTTGCGGGGGATGTTGGCCTCGATGTCTCGCCGGGCGCACTGCTGGCGAAAGTCCTTGGTATCAAAGGCTTTGTCGGCGTTCAGAAACAGCCCGGCGATGGGAATATTGGCCGCTTCGAGTGAGGCGCAGATTTCGTCGAACAAGGCGTTGAGCTGGTGCGTGTCGTGGTGGTTGCCCGCCTGCGGGCTGGCGCAGGCCAGGGGCTGGCCCTGGTTGTCGGAGAGGAAAAGGGCCGTGGTGGTGCGGGCTTTTTTGCGGCCCTGGTAACCGACGGCTTCCCCCCCGTTTTTAGCGGGCGTGTGGCTGCCGTCGAGCTGGACGCTGGAGCAGTCGAGGTGGGCGTGATTTTCGCGCAACAGATTGAGCCACACCGCTTGCCAGGACCCGTTCTTACGCCAAGCAGTAAAGCGGGCGTACACGCCTTGCCAGGTCAGGGATGCGCCTGTAAAAAACTGTTTGACAGGTAATAAGCGCCACTGGCAGCCGCTTTTGAGCTTGTAGAGAATGACTTCTACCAGCTCAACCGGCTCCACAACCGAGGGGCGGCCGTGGGCGGAGAAGGTGAGCGCGGGCAGAATCCATTGGCGAATCATATCTTTGGACAGGACTTCCATTAAAATGCGAAAGAAGGAGTGTTACACCTCAAATTTCGCGCTTTTTTGGGAGTCCTTTGACTTTCTAAACAGCTTCATCAGCCCTCAGTACTGAAACAGCTCCTGTAGCCGGTCACAGACAGCCTGCGCCGTGGTCTTGGATAGCGCCCCCAAGCGGCGCACCAGGCGGGTTTTGTCTACTGAGCGAATATGGTCCAGCGCAACCTGGCCCTCTTT
>JANNDE010000482.1:0-3091 GCA_031387395.1 Hymenobacter sp. | reverse complement strand
GGAGCCGGCCCGGCGCAATGCCTTCGCCCACGGCTACCGGGGCGCGATGTACCCCTGGGAAAGCGCCGACACCGGCGTGGAGGAAACCCCCGTGTGGGCCCTGAGCGGCCCCTTCGAGCACCACATCACCGCCGACGTGGCGCTGGCCGCCTGGCAATACTACTGCGTGACGCAGGACCGCGCCTGGCTGCGCTCAACAGGCTGGCCGATGCTACAAGCCACCGCCGAATTCTGGGCCAGCCGCGTCGAGCGCAACGGCCCCGGCCACAACGACATCAAAAACGTGGTGGCGGCCGACGAGTGGGCCGAAAACGTGGACAACAACGCCTTTACCAACGCCGCCGCCCGCGTGAACCTGCAAAACGCTGCCGCCGCCGCCAGGCTGCTGGGCCTGCCCGCCGACCCCGACTGGGCCCTGGTGGCCCGAAATATTCCCCTCCTCAAAATGCCCGATGGCGTGACCCAGGAGCACGCCAGCTACCACGGCGAAGGCATTAAGCAGGGCGACGTGAACCTGCTGGCCTACCCGCTGGGCGTCATCACCGACCCCGCCCAGGTGCGCAAAGACCTCGAATACTACGAAACCCGCATCCCCGACGAAGGTACCCCGGCCATGACCCAGGCCATTTTCGCGCTGCTCTACGCCCGCCTCGGCAACGCCGATAAGGCCCGGCATTGGTTCAAAGACGCCTACGAGCCCAACCTGCTGCCCCCGTTCCGGGTCATCGCCGAAACCAAGGGCGGCACCAACCCCTACTTCGCCACCGGCGCGGGCGGCGTGCTGCAAGCAGTGCTGATGGGCTTCGGCGGGCTGAACATCACGCCCGCCGGCCTCACCCAAAGGAAAGCCGCGCTGCCCACCGGCTGGCAGTCGCTGAAGCTAACGGGGATAGGCCCCGGGCGGAAAACGTACTCGGTGGGCCGGTAAAACCTCACCCCCGACCCCGGTTCGCTTGAAGCGCGAAGCCTTGGGGAGAGGGGAGCCACGGCGGCGCAGTCGTCGCAATCGTCAAGCTCCCTTCTCCTGAGGAGAGGGCCGGGGGTGAGGTAAACCGTCTGGCCGACTCATTTTAACTACTCCCCACCATGCGCTCCCTCCTTTTCGTCGTCCTCCTTACCCTCCCCGCCGCCGCGCAGCAGTTGCCGCCCTCCCCGCGCCAGCTCTACCCCGGCCTGTTCGAGGCCGTGCAGCTCACCCGCGTTTACCCCGATAACAAAACCTTCGTGGATGCCGTGGCCAACGAAGACCCGGCCGAGATACTGCGGGCCTACAACCAGCAAAAAGACGCCCCTGGCTTCGACCTCAAGGCTTTCGTGGCGGCCCACTTCACGCCGCCCGCCACCGCCGGCGGGCAATACCACAGCCAGGTGGCCGCCGGCCTGCGCCACCACCTCGATACGCTCTGGACCGTGCTCCAGCGCCGGCCCGACAGCCTGGCTCGCCCCGGCTACTCGTCGCTGCTGCCCCTGCCCAGGCCCTACATCGTGCCCGGCGGGCGCTTCCGGGAGGTGTACTACTGGGACTCGTACTTCACGATGCTGGGGCTGGCCGAAAGCCACCGTACGCCCGTCATCCGCGACATGGTCGACAACTTCGCCTACCTGCTCGACACCTACGGATTCATCCCCAACGGCAACCGCACCTACTACCTCACCCGCTCGCAGCCCCCGTTTTTTGCCAGCATGGTGAGCCTGTTGGCCCGGCTGGAGGGTGGCACCGCCACGCTGGCCCGCTACCAGCCCCAGCTGCTGCGCGAATACGCCTACTGGATGGCCGGTGCCGAAGCCCTGAAGCCCGGCAGCGCCCACGCCAGCGCCGTGCGCCTGCCCCACGGCGAGCTGCTAAACCGCTACTGGGACGTCAGCGACCAGCCCCGCGAAGAGTCCTACGCCGAGGACGTGGCCGCCGCCAAGCTCAGCCCGCAGCCGCCCGCGCGGTTCTACCGCAACGTGCGGGCCGCCGCCGCTTCGGGCTGGGATTTCAGCACCCGCTGGTTTGGCCCCGATGGCCAGCTAGGCAGCATTCACACCACCGACCTTATTCCCGTCGACCTCAACTGCCTGCTCTACAACCTCGAAACTACCATCGCCAAAGGCTACCAGCAGCAGGGCAACGCGGCGCGGGCCGCCGCTTTCCTGGCCAAGGCCCGGGCCCGCAAAACAGCCATTCTGGCCTACTGCTGGGATGCTAGAACCGGCTGGTTCGTCGACTACGACTTTCGCCAGCAGCGCCGCTCGGCCCGGCAAACCCTGGCCGGCGTATTCCCGCTCGAGTTCGGCCTGGCCACCCCGGCGCAGGGCAAGCAGGTAGCCGCCGGCCTGAAAACCAACTTCCTGAAGCCCAGCGGGCTGGCCACTACCCGCACCGCCAGCGGCCAGCAGTGGGATGCCCCCAACGCCTGGGCACCCTTGCAGTACATGGCCATCGACGGCCTGGAGCGCTACCAGCAAGGGGCCCTGGCCCGCACCATCGGCACCCGCTGGATTGGCCTCAACACCGAGGTTTTCCAGCAAACCGGCAAGCTGATGGAGAAATATAACGTCATCGAGCCTCACCTGAAAGCCGGCGGCGGCGAGTACCCCCTGCAGGACGGCTTCGGCTGGACCAACGGCGTACTGCTGAAGCTGCTGAATAAGTACCAGCCGGAAAAACCGCTGTAAGTAAGCGCAGCAGGAAAAGGCAGTGGGCAGCAGGGGAAAAGAACGGTCATGCCAAGCGTAGCTGAGGCATCTCGCGTGCAGCAATCAAAACCGTTGCCCGATTCGGTTACTGCCGCCCGCGACAGGTTGAACGCATCAAAAGCCGGCATCATGCGCTTAAAAGACCTTTTGCCATTTTACCGGGCGTTTCCACTGATGGCAAATTGCCTTCAAAGGCTAGAATTGCCTCACTTATTTTTAATATACTCAACCTCAATACTTAACGCCACGGGACCCACCACTGGCGCAAGGGCTGGGCTAAAAACCGGACAGCGTTGATAGAAGCCTTGTGCGGGGCGGCAGAGTAGCGGGGCGGAATAATTCGAAGCACCGGCTTTTGGCGTCAACCTCACCACCGGGGAGCTGGCCGGCATGGCTGGCTCAGGGCCGG
>JANNDE010000460.1:0-10046 GCA_031387395.1 Hymenobacter sp. | reverse complement strand
CAAAATTTCAAACATTTCATGCCCTGAAGCAGAACTTATCAACTCTGCCCCCTGACCCCCTCTCCCAAGGAGAGGGGGTCAGGGGGTGAGGTGAGCCGCCAGAACGACGCGCCCCTACTCCACCGCCAGCACCCGCACAGTTTTTCCATTAAAAACCGCCTCCTCTCCCACCCGCAGGCCCTTGAGCGCCACAGCCACCGGCGCGGCCGACGACACGGCGAAAACATCAGCCCCTTCCAGGTTGCCCGCACTGATGCCGAGGTAAAACGTGCCCATGCTCGTGCGGACCAGCGCGCCGGGCCGCACGGTGTCGCAGGGGGCGTCGGGACTGATACGGGCGAGCTCGGCTTGCAGCTGCTGGGCCTGCTGCATGTGGGCGGCGTTGCGGTCGCGCTCGGCGTTGGCCATTTCGCGGCCGGTTTCATACTTGTCGCCGGCGCTGCTCTTGGTTTCGGAGGAGGAGGATTCCTGGGCGGCCTGCATGGCAGTGCGGGCGGCGCTGATGCGCTGCTCGATGAAGGCGTGGCAGGCGGCGTGGAGGGCGGGTTTGGTCATCTCGTTTCGGCTTTCCATACAATCTCTGGCATGTTACTCACGTTCCAGTTTGCTAGTAGCGCCCCTAATCGATTTATAGAAGCAGCTTCCGACACAATCGAGAAATCAAACCGATAGTGGGTAGGTCTTTCTTACTGTACCCCACGAAATTTTGGGCAAAAAACGGGAAAGCCCGACCTTCGTAGTTCCTCAACTTCAAATCGTCGTTCTTTCCCGTGAAGCAGTGCCTCATCGACAAAATTACTACCGTTTTGCAACGGGTGCCCGTGGTGGCGCATTTGGCACGCAAAAAGTTCGTTGCCCGATTCATTATCGGGCTACTTAAAAGTCGAAAGGTGCAATTCTGTGAAATTGCGCACCACCTCAACGACGCGGTAAAGCCAGCCTCGAACGAAACGCGGATTCAGAATTTTTTCCGGCACGTTGCGCTTGACTATACGGCCCTGGCCCTGGTGCTGGTGAGCCTGTTGCCCCGTCACGTCAAGTTGCGGCTGTGCGTGGACCGCACGGAGTGGGATTTTGGTAAATGCCAGGTCAACATCTTGCTCGTCACGGTGGGCCACGGCGACTTGCACTGGCCCTTGTGCTGGGAATTACTGGATAATAAAAGCGGCAATTCCAACGCGGCAGACCGCATCCGTTTACTCGATTTTTGCCTCCAGGTGCTGGGGCGGCACCGGGTTGGCTTAGTGGTCGGGGACCGGGAGTTCGTGGGCCACACGTGGTTCAAGTATTTGAAAGAGAATAATTTGTTTTTTGTCATGCGCGTTCCCAAGCACCATCAGCTCACCGATCGGGCGGGCCACCGTCAGGACATCCGGGACTGGGGCCTGCAGCCGGGCCAGTGCCGCCAACTGGCCGCGTGCCAGGTCGACGGGGTCTGGGGCGCGGCCCAGGTCACGGCCCTGGCCGGGGGCGAGTACCTGTTTTTATTCGGCACGGTTCCGGTGACTTTTATGGGACCATTTTACCGCAAACGCTGGACCATTGAAGCGTGTTTTCAAAACCTGAAAGGCCGGGGATTTGACTTGCGAAGCAGCCACTTACAGTGCCCCGACAAACTCAAAAAACTGGTGGCACTGGTCAGTTTAGCCTATGCGTTGTGCCTGAGCCTGGGCAACCACTATCACCGAAAAGTGAAAAAGATTGCAACAAAGAACCACGGCCGAAAAAGCACTAGTTTTAGCCGCCGAGGGCTTGATTTAATCCGAGAAATAACGCGTCCCGGACCCAACGCCCTTCAGCAGTGGACAGCCCGACTGGAAGTACTAGCGCGGTGGTTTTTGTCGCAAGTTGCTTATTTGCAGTGAATTAAAATTGTAGGGTACAGTGGGTCTTTCTTTATCATTTTCGGAAATTATTCGTAAGGCCGTGTGCCCAGCCGGAGAAGCGCAGTAAGCTTCTATCCGCAAATAGCCGAACACGGAGGGATGTTCGGCGTAGCCTGTCTCAAAACAGACCGTTTCTGCCGCGTCTTTTTGGAAAGCCATAAGCTTTTTCCCAAACTCAGTGAGGGTGTCAGCATTGCCGTAGAAGTAAGTATGCGTTTTTACATCAGGTCTGATTATGTCGACATCAAAGGTGCAGTCCCCATCCCCATCTAAGTCAAGGTTGGCGGTGAAAATGATTTTGCTTCTTTTCATGAATTAATAGTCAGTTCTATTTTCTTCAGCGCGGCCTGCACCTTCCCAGCCCACAGCTTGTCTTCCGGTGCTACCACCAGCACGCGGAAGCCGGGCCGCTCTCCTTCAATCCGCACGCCTTCGGAGTCATCAATCAGCAAATCGATACCGAAGCTGGGCGGGTGCTTGGTGCAGCGAACACGGACTTCGCGGTCGTGCCGCTGCTGGTTCACCACGCCATCGAGCCGGATGCCGTGCAGCCAGAACAGCCGCCGAATGCGCCAGACGCTACGGTAGGAAGTGGTGTATACCCACACCTCCCAGCCACGCTGGCGGCAGAAATCAGTCAGCTCTTTAATTCCGTGGCGTAACTGCTCGTTGCTCAGCAACCAGGCTAGTATACGCCACTGGGGCGTGGCCAGCGGGAAGTCGTAGCCGCAGCGGATGAGGGTGTTGTCGAGGTCGAAGGCGAGGCGCATTCAGTTAGTCAATTCGTCACCTGGAAGCGTAGCATTTCTGTTTTGCTCCTGCTCACTCCAGGCACGAAGCATTCTGGTGCGTTGCTGCAAAACCAAGACTATCTCCCGCTTTTCAGCAAATGACATTACCTGCCAGCGGGCGCGGTTTTCCGCACCCTCATCGTAATGAAGCGGCACTTTGCGGGAAACGGTTTTATCGAGGCGGAGCATAACACAAGTTGCGATAGTTCAAGCCATTTTGGCCAGCCCCTCCGCCACCTTCCTATCGTTCCCCAGACGCGGCACCTTGTTCTGCCCGCCCAGGCGGCCCAGGCTTTTCATGTAGCGCTGGAAGGCCCCGGCGGGCAGCGGCGTGAGCTGCAGCGGCACGAGGATGTTGCCCCGGCGCAGGTCGTCGTAGTAGGTATTGCGGCGGCGCAGGGCCGTATCTAAAGCAGCCGCAAAAGCGCCGGCATCGTGCGGTGCGCGCCCAAATTCCACCAGCCATTCGTGGCGCGAGGGCGTGGCGGGGTCGTCGCTCACGAGCGGGGCCACGGTGAATTCGGTCACTTCGACCTCGGGGCTCTGGGCCATGGTTTCGCGCAGCGCCTGCTCCACCTCCTCCCCTATCACGTGCTCGCCGAAGGCCGAAAGAAAGTGCTTGATGCGGCCCGTAACCACCACGCGGTGCGGTGCGAGGCTCACGAAGCGCACCGTGTCGCCAATAGAATAGGCCCACAGGCCGGCGTTGGAGGTGAGCACCACGGCGTAGTTGCGGTCCAGCTCCACGTCGGCGATGGTGAGGCGGGGCGCATTGGGCTCGAAGAACCGCTCGGCGGGCACGAATTCGTAGAAAATGCCACTGTTGAGCAGCAGCAGCAGCCCCGGGTTGCCGGGCTCGTCCTGAAACGCCAGGAAGCCTTCGGAGGCCGGAAACAGCTCGATGCTATCCACCGGTCGGCCGATGCTTTCGAAGAGCTTGGCGCGGTAGGGCTCGAAGTTGACGCCGCCGTACACGAACAGGTTGAAATCGGGAAACAGGTCCTTGATGGGCCGGCCGGTACGGGCCGTGAGGCGGTCGAAGTACATCTGTACCCAGGGCGGAATGCCGGAAATCAGGGTCATTTTCTGGCCCAGCGTTTCATCCACGATGCGCTCGAGCTTGGTTTCCCAGTCCTCGATAATATTCGTTTCGTAGCTCGGCAGCTGGTTGCGGCGCAGGTAGGCCGGCACGTGGTGGTTGGCAATACCCGAGAGCCGGCCCGTGCGGATGCCGTGGTGCATTTCCAGCTCCGGCGAGCCGGAGAGGAATATCAGCTTGCCATCGAGAAACCGGCTGCGCCCGGTGCGGTAGATGTAATACAAAAGCGCGTCCCGGGCTCCGTCGATGTGGTTCGGGATGCTGTCCCGCGTAATCGGGATGTACTTGGTGCCGCTAGTGGTACCGCTGGTTTTGGCCAGGTACAGCGGCCGGCCGGGCCAGAGCACGTCGGCCTCGCCGGCCTGGGTGCGGTCGAAGTACGGCTTCAGGGCCTCGTAGTCGCGTACGGGCACCTGCCGGGCCAAATCGGCGGGCGTGCGGATGCCGCCCAACTCGTGGGCCCGGCCGAACGCAGTGCCGGCGGCCGTGACCGTCAGCTTAGCAAGCAGCTCGCGCTGGGTGGTTTCGGGGCGGTGCTGCCAGCGGGCGTAGCGGCGGGCGATGTAGCGGGCCAGGGGCTGGCTCAGGGTGGCTTTCAATCCCATTCATTCCGAAGTAAAAGGCCGTTGGCAGAGCGGCGAAGGTACGTTGGGCGCGGGTGGCGGGTCGCGCGGCGGCAACCTGTGCCGTTGGCCGCCGTTAAGCTTTTGGGCTTGGCTGCCTCAGTGGCCAGGTTCAAAAACCTACTCATTTACTCACTTACTCATTTACCTTACTCATGGCAGACCATAAAGGCACCGCCGACTGGACCGGCGACATCAAAGGCCACGGCATTCTCACCACCCAAAGCGGCGTTATCAACGCCCCGTATTCGGTCGGGAGCCGCTTCGAGGGCAAACCCGGCACCAACCCCGAAGAGCTCATCGGCGCGGCCCACGCCGGCTGCTACACCATGTACCTCACCAGCGTGCTCACCAAGCACGGCCACTCGGTGCAGAACATCAAGACCACCAGCACGGTCACGATGAACCCCAACAACGGCCACCCCGTCATCGAGCACATCCACATCAGCACTGAGGGCCACGTTACGGGCGGCAACATCACCGCCGACGATTTCCAGAAGCACGCCGAAGATGCCAAGGCCAACTGCCCGGTATCGAAAGCGCTGAGCGCCGTACCCAAAATGACGCTGGAAGCGACGTTCGTGGGCTAGTTTTCACTGGATTAACAGGCAATACCGCGTCATGCGGAGCGTAGCGAAGCATCTTTACCACAATAGTAATTTGATTTACTGCTACGGTAAAGATGCTTCGCTGCGCTCTGCGTGACGTTCTTGCTTTTGCTGAATCTCCGTTCTTTTCGGCACCTGACAACCGACAACTAGCAACTAGCAACTAAATTTGTCGCTATGCCCACTGGTACCATCCGCATCCGCCTTCGCCCCGCCAACAACTCCCGCGTTCCGTTCTGGGGCCAGCTTGCCATTGGCCTGTTCTGGCTGGCCTACGTGCTGTTCGGGATTCTGAGCAATACCGGCGCGCAGGACTACCACTTTCTGCACTGGGTATTCCTGGTTTTCACGCTCGTGTACCTCGGCTACGTGCTGGTGAACAACGCACCCATTTTCGGCACCCAGAGCTACCTCGAATTCACGCCTGGCTATATCGTGCACAAAAACGGCCTGTTCCGCCCCAAGCAGGTGTTCGCCGCCGAAAACATTACCGCCCTGGAGCTCAAGCCCATGGTGCTGCGCGTGCGCCAGAAAGACGGTGAAATCTACGCCCTCAACCTGCGCGAGGTAAAAGGCAGGATGCGCAAAGCCCGCTTCCGCGAGCAGGTGCGCGAGTTTGCCAGTAAGCACAGCCTGCCGTTGCAGGAAGTGAGCCCGACGGCGGCGGCTTAGAGCCTATTCAAACAATGGCGCGAGCAGTAGCTCGATGCCAGTAGCCGGGTCAATCAGGGTTTCGGCGTTGTGGAAGAATTCATATTGTCCTGGTGCGCTGTACACGAAAACAGCCTGTGCTTTCGGCATTACAATCCAACAAGACTTTACGCCAGCCTCGAAATAAGCACGGGCTTTGTCAACCAACTCATCAAATGCCTGGGCAGGCGATAGAATTTCGATAGTAGTGAGTGGCAATTGCCGCGCTACGATACTATCGTTGGCCATGTCGACAGGCATTTTTGCAAAAATGCCGATATCTGGCACCATCACCCGACCCGCTACCTCGATATTGATTTCCGACATGAATCGGAATTGCTCCCGATAGCGGGTTTTCAACTCAAATCCGATGTTGAGTTGAACGATGCTGTGATTTATGCTGGGCATGGGCTTTCCGCGTTCGAGCTCGTAATCGGAAATTTCCGGGGCAAGGGTTTCCATAAGGCAAAGGCTTTCCCAAATGTAACGCGGCCCGGCCGAAAATAGGTGCCCCTATTTCTTGGCGAACTTCTTCCGCAGCTCGTCCACTTGGTCACGAAATTTCTTGTCTGAATCCACCAGGTCCGACACGGTCTGCACCGAGTGCATCACGGTGGTATGGTCGCGGCCACCGAAGTGGAAACCAATGGTTTTCAGCGTGTGCGCGGTGTGGTGCTTGGCGAAATACATGGCTACCTGCCGGGCCGTCACTACTTCCTTTTTGCGGGTTTTGTCCTTCAGCAGCTCCACCGAGATGCCGAAATAGGCGGCCACGGTCTTCTGAATGAAGTCGAGGTTGACTTCGGCCTCTACTTCCTCGATAATGTGGCGCAGGGCCTGCTTCACCATTTCCAGGTCGATGTCGCGGCGGCTCAGGCTGCTTTGGGCTACCAGCGAAGCAATCACGCCTTCCAGCTCGCGCACGTTGGTGTGCACCGAATTGGCGAGGTAATCCACCACGTGGTCCGGCGGAATATCAATCCCGTCCTGCTCCATCTTGTTGCGGATGATGGCCACCCGCGTCTCAAAATCCGGGCTTTGTACGTCGGCCGTCAGGCCCCACTTGAAGCGGTTCAGCAGGCGGTCTTCCAGGCCCAGCAGGTCCTTGGGGGGCCGGTCGGAGGTCATCACAATCTGCTTGCCCGACTGGTGCAAGTGGTTGAAGATGTGAAAGAACATCTCCTGAGTCTTGCCCTTGTTGGCCAGAAACTGCACATCATCCAGAATCAGGGCATCGACCTGCAGGTAGAAGTTGGCGAAGTCCTGCACCTGCGCGCGCTGCACGCTGTCGATAAACTGGTTAGTAAATTTCTCGGCCGACACGTAGAGCACGAACCGCTCGGGCGCGGTGGCCTTGATGTGGTTGCCAATGGCCTGCACCAAGTGGGTTTTGCCCAGGCCCACGCCGCCGTACACCATCAGGGGGTTGAAGCTGGTAGTGCCGGGCTTGTTGGCCACGGCCAGGCCGGCCGAGCGGGCCAGGCGGTTGCAGTCACCTTCGATGTAGTTGTCGAACGTGTACGAGCCGTTGAGCTGCGACGGGACGAGGTTGCCGTCCATCGGCCGGGCCTGGTCGAAAGGGTTACGGGGCGGGGCCAGCGTATCGGCCCCGCCGCCGTTGGCGAAATTGTTGCCGCGCGGGGTGGTGCGCACCGCGCCCGAGTTCACATACCGGGCCGAGGCGGCGCGGGCGCTGCCGGCCAGCGGGTTGCCGGCGGGCGTGCCGGGCATGGCCTGGGGCGCGTCGCGCGGGTCGGGGGCGGCCTGCTTGCGGGTAGGCGGCAGGTGCAGGGCGCGGGGCGGCGTCTGGTCGTTGCCCTGGTCCACCACCACGCTGTATTCGAGGCGGCCCTCGGAGCCCAGCTGCTGGTAGAGGGCACGGCGCAGCTCGTCCACGTAATGCTCCTCCAGCCAGTCGTAGAAATAGGCGCTCGGCACCTGAATGGTGAGCACGTTGCCCTTCAGCTCGACCGGCACGATGGGCTGGAACCAGGTCTTAAAACTCTGCTCCCCGATTTCCGCCGAGATGCTGCGCAAGCAGCCAGCCCAAACCGTGCGAAAATCCTTGAGCATTTGAACGATTGAAAGGAAACCGGCGACTAACCGGGAGCAAAAAAAGGACCGAAATCAGCCGCCCGGGCAGGACGCAATTTTTTAGGGGGGGACAAAATTGTGGAAAACTTCGCACTTAAAAAAGCCGAAATGGCCTTGTGTATGTCGTGCTTTTAGCAGGCCGCCCGAACCGGCACTACGGCGGCGCTTGCCAGCCCGGCGCGCTTGTTTTTTATGGAAAATTCATAGTCCAGCCGGCCCAGGTTAATCCCCGACCAACCCACCTGGTTGACGAGCGTGGGGTGGCCGTCGGGGCTGGCAATGGGCTCGGGCGCGTCCATGAACGTGTGCGTATGCCCGCCGAGTATGAGGTCGATACCCGATACCTGGGCCGCCAGCTTGCGGTCGTCGAGCTTGGCGCTTTCGTACTTGTAGCCGAGGTGCGAAAGGCAGATAACGAGGTCGCACTTCTCGGGGCCGCGCAGCTGGGCCACCATTTCCCTGGCCTTAGCCACGGGGTCGAGATAGATAGTCTGGCCGAAGTTTTTATCGGCTACCAAGCCGCTCAGCTCGATACCGATGCCAAACACGCCCACCCGGATGCCCTGTTTCTCGAACACCTTATACGGGGCAAAACGGCCGGCCAGCGGCGTTTTCGAGAAGTCATAGTTGGCGATGAGGAAGGGGAAGGTGGCATTGGGCAGTTGGCGCTGCAGGCCTTCGAGGCCGTTGTCGAAATCGTGGTTGCCGAGGGTGCTGGCGTCGTAGCCCATCTGGCTCATGAGTTTGTACTCCAATTCGCCCCCGAAGAAGTTGAAGTAGGGCGTGCCCTGGAAGATATCGCCCGAGTCGAGCAGCAGCACGTTGGGCTCCTTGCGACGAATGTCCTTGATGAGCGCGGCGCGCCGGGCCATGCCGCCCAGCCCGGCCCACTGTCCGCCGTTGTCGGGAAAGGGCTCAATGCGCGAGTGCATGTCGTTGGTATGCAGAACGGTGAGCTTGAGCGGAGCCTTGGCGGTAGCGGCGGCTTCGGCCGAGTTGGCCAGGCCGCCCAGCACGGTGAGGCCGGCGGTGCCGAGGAGGGAATTGCGGAGAAATTCGCGACGCTTCATGGGAATAATTAAAAATGGAGAGTTAAAAATTTAGCAAAGAATTTGAAACCAAGCCTACCAAGGCTATTGCTCATTTTTAATTCTTCATTCTTCATTTTTAATTGAACCTAATTGGCCTTCACCCGGCCTTCGATGCGGGCCGTGACCGGCTGGCCGGCCTTTGTGAGAGCGCGGACGTGGTCGGCGATGGCGGTGCGCAGCAGCACGTTGGTGTGGCGCGGGATGAGGGTTCTGAAGAACGCGAGGTTGTCGCCGCCCGTGGCCAGGTAGTCAGAAATGGCAATGGGATAGGTACGCGCATCGTTCACGTCGAAGGGCTGGCCGCCGATGCGGATGTCCTTGGGCATGCCATCGAAGGTGACAGTATAGGTAGCCCCGGAAATGGCCATTTTGATGTGCGCGGCGTAGTCGAACAGCTGCTGCACCACCGGGCCGGGCGCGTCGAGGACTACCAACTCATTCTCGAACGGCATGAGCTCGAACACCGAGCCCAGCGTGACGGGGCCGGCCGCGAAGCCAGCGCGCAGGCCACCGTTGGTCATCACGCCCAGCGCGATGGGTTGCTTGAGCTCGGCGCTGGCGCGGGTGCGCTGCAGGTCGGCCACGAAGTTGGAGAGCTGGTTTTCGCCGGGGTTTTTAGTGAGGGGTTGCGGGGCGGTGCCAAGGACCTCGGTCATCTGGGCGGTTACCTTGTCGTGGTAGGGCGCGATGATGGCGACGATGGCGGGGTCCTCAGCCTGGGTTTTGCCCACCGGCTGGCTCGTGGCGGGCGCGAAGTGGGTCGTGGGCGCGTAGGCGGCGCGCTGGCAGCCGGTGGCCAGGGCCAGAGCAAGCAGCAGCGGGCTCAGGGCCTTCCGGGAAGAATAATGAAGCATGAGGAGCCGAAAGCAGGCGAACAATTAAAAATCTAAAGCCCCCAGGAGGCTTTTGCAAAGCTACGCCGCGAACCCGGGCAGCGGCGCATCGGGGGAGGGCGGCTAGGGCCGTTTCGGGCCGGGGGCGGTATCTTTCGGCCTGTTTTTCGACAACCGCCGCCTGGCCCCGGTGCCCGCTGCCTACTTCGCTACTTCCGCCCGCGCTCTTATGTCCGACACCCCGGCCGCCCAACCCGTTTCCTTCGCCGAGTTTCCGGCCGTGACCACCGCCGACTGGCAGGCCCGCCTGGCCCGCGAGCTGAAGGGCCGC
>JANNDE010000020.1:0-2836 GCA_031387395.1 Hymenobacter sp. | reverse complement strand
GGAGCAGGTGCGCAACCTGGCCAAAACCAACATCATTCAGAACGCCATGCGCGGCGACAACCCGCCCCGCCTGCACGGCCTCGTGTACGACATCGCCGACGGCGTGCTCAAGGACCTGAAAGTGGACGGTGACCAGATGATGACCCAGATGGAGCACATTTACGCCACCGAAGCCGTGGCCCCGGAGGTGGACAAGGATAAGGACGCCAACTCCTACGAAGGCCCCAAGCACAACCCGGCCAAGGAAGTAGTGGTGGCTGATAAAAAAACGGTGGCCGAGAAGAAGCAGGCGTAACGACACGTTCCGTTTTCGCCGAAATCCGCCCACGAAAAAGCCCTGCCGCAATGCGCGGCAGGGCTTTTTCGGTCGTGCGTCGGTCCAACCGCCCTGGGCGGTCCGGCTGGTTGAAGAATCACCCGTTTCGGCCTCCCGAACAGAAACCGGGCGGCCTGCCTGGGCAGTCGGACCGGGCCAACGGCTTCGGCTACTTGGCAGCCTGCACGGCGGCCATGGCCTGGTCGACGGCCTGTTGGGTGGCGGCAGCCTGCGGGCGGCTGGCCTGGGCTTTGGCAATGCCTTGCAGCATGGCCATCACCGGCTTATCAAGCCCGTAGCTCTTGTATTTGACGCCCAGCTCCTGGATGCGGGTAATGCCTTCGGTGATGGACGCGGCATCGTCGAGGCGGCCGGTGATGGTAGCCAGCGGCTCCATCATGTTGAACTTGCCCTGGGGGCGGGCCGCGTCGAACTTGTCGCGCACGAAAGCCCATTCGGCCTGGCCGCCAGCCTTGGCGTACACTTCAGTTACGGACTGGGCTACGGTGCCTTGTGCGTTGGCTTCGAGTGCTTTGGCGCGGCTTAGCGCTTGGGCGGGCTGCACGGTGGCCAGGGCGCGCAGGGCAGCCCCCTGCACGTTGTACGACTGGTTACTGAGCTGCTTATTGAAATACGCCTCGTCCTTCTTGTCCTTCAGCTTGGCGAGCGCGCCGAGCAGCGAGGCCTGCACCCAGGGCTCTTTTTCGGTAGCGGCCAGCTTGCGCAGGGCGGGCGCGGCGGCTTTGGCCACGGCCGGGTCGTCGAGCTTCAGGGCTTCGGCGGCGGCCAGGCGAATATTGTAGAACTTATCGTTGAGGGCGGCTAGCAGGGTGGTGCGGTTGGCGGCCACGGTCTGGTCCTTTGCCGCCGCGTCGATGGCCTCGCGGCGGTCGACGAACAGGGGGGCATGGGCGTACTGGAAGGCGTACTCGGCGGCGGTTTTATTGTCGGTTTTCAGCCACAGCGTCTTCTTGTTGGCATCCACGTTCACCAAATCCGGCCTGGCCGACAGGGGCATGGTGAAGGTCTGGGTGGCCTCGGTCATGGTCACGGACTGGTGCCGAACCTTGCCGCCCGCGTAGTAGTCGATGACGAAGGGCAGGCGGAAGGCCGAGCCGGCCTGGGTCTGCTTCACGGTCACGGTTTCGGCCTTCTTGGCCGCGTCCCAGGCGTAGTCGATGCTCACCACGGGGTGGCCGGGGGCGAAGTACCATTGGTTCCAGAACCAGTTCAGGTCCTGGCCCGATACGGCTTCGAACGCGAGGCGCATCTGGTGGGCCTCGCCGTTGCCGAAGGCGTTATCCTTGAGGTATTTCTGCAGGCCGGCGAAGAACACGTCGTCGCCCAGGTAAGTGCGCAGCATGTCCATGATGGCCCCGCCCTTCTGGTAGCTCACCAGGTCGAACACCTCCTCCTGGTCGTCGTAGTGGAAGCGCACGAGGTTTTTGGCGGCGTCGCGCGGCGAGCTCAGGTAGCGGCGCAGGTAGCGGTAGTAATGGGCGTCGGCGGCGTCGCGGCCGTACTTGTGCTCGGCGTAGAGGCCCTCCGAAAAGTCGGCCATCGTCTCGTTCACGGTGATGTTGGACCAGCTTTCGGCTGTCACGTAGTCGCCAAACCACTGGTGAAACAGCTCGTGCGCAATCACCGATTCGGAGCCGTATTCGCGGTCTATCAGCTCGCGGTCGGTCATTTGCACCTGCTCGCCGTGCAGCGTGGCGGAGGTGTTTTCCATGGCGCCGCTCACGTAGTCGCGGGCCACAATCTGGGCGTATTTATTCCACGGGTACTCCACGCCGAGACGGTTGGAGAAGAACTCCAGCATGTCGGGCGTGTTGCCGAAAATCTGCTTGGCGAAGGGCGCGTACTTGGGTTCGAGGTAGTAGTTCACCTCCTTGCCGCGCCAGGTATCCTTCGTGATTTTGAAGTCGCCCACTGCCATCATAAACAGGTAGGGGGCGTGGGGCTGCTCCATTTTCCAGACGTCGGTGCGCAGGCCGGGGCCGGCGGGCGTACTGCTCACCATGCGGCCGTTGCTGAGCGTGACGTACTTAGCCGGCACGGTCATCGAGATTTCCTCGGTGGTTTTCTGGTTGGGGCGGTCGATGGTGGGGAACCAGGCCGACGAGCCTTCGGTTTCGCCCTGCGTCCAGACCTGCACCGGCTTGCCCTTTACGGTCGAGTCGGGGTTGATGAAATACAGGCCCTTGGCATCCGTAATGGCGGCCGAGCCTTTCACTTTCAGCTCGTCGGGCTTCGATACGTAGTCGATGTACACCGTGTATTCTTCGCCCGGCTTGAACACGCGGCCGAGGTTGACGCGCAGATTCATGCCATCGGCGTAGTCGTATTTCAGCGGGGTTTGCTTGTCGCCGCTCATCAGCGCCACCGCGTTGATATCCATGCCCTTGGCATCGAGGCGGAGCGAGTCGGTGGGGTAGGCGTGGGGCTTGAGGGTTATCCAGGCCTTGCCCGGCATATGGCGCTTGGCGTAGTCGAAGCGTACGTCGAGCTTGGTGTGTA
>JANNDE010000420.1:0-10419 GCA_031387395.1 Hymenobacter sp. | reverse complement strand
GCGCACTGGCTGCAAAGTGCCAGCCCCATGGGTGTTTTCTGGCTGGAATTTGATAGCACGGAAGATTTTTTCGTGGGGTGACACCGGCCTGCTCTATTTCTTTTCCGACCTCGCTAACCCCCTTGATATCAGTTTCCAGCTGCAATGCTGCTAAGATAGCCGCGCTTTCGGCCTAACTGGTGGCCGGAAACAAATGACTAGCGTCTGAATCTTGAAAGAATGTAGGTGCCAAGTAGAAGCCGGTACCCGCCCGGTGTAATGGCACGCACCCGTCGTCGATACATTGCCCCGACACCGGCCGCCCGTCGGTTGCCGTTTTTTTAACCGACATTTCGGCTCTCATCCACCTTTTTCCTGCTTAATCTCATGCCTGCCTTTCTTCTTGTGGTGCTGATGCTGCTGGCATTGGCCCTGTTTCTATGCTTCGTGATTGTGCCGCAGGGCACGGTGGCGGTGGTCACGGCTTTTGGTAAATACCGCCGGATAATGATGCCGGGCCTCAATTTCAAGCTGCCGTTCATCGAAACGATTTACAAGCGCATCTCCATCCAGAACCGCTCACTGGAGCTTAATTTCCAGGCCATTACCATCGACCAGGCCAACGTCAACTTCAAGGCGATGCTGGTGTACGCGGCCTTCGACCAGAGTGAGGAGGCCATCAAGAACGTGGCCTTTAAATTCGTGAACGAGGCCAGCCTGATGCAGGCCTTGGTGCGGACGGTGGAAGGCAGCATCCGGGCCTTCGTGGCCACGCAGCGCCAGGCCGCCGTGCTGAGCCTGCGCGGTGAAATCGTGCTGCACGTGAAGGACCAGCTCGATGCCACGCTCGAAGGCTGGGGCTATCACCTGATTGATTTGCAGTTGAACGACATCGCCTTCGACGAGGAAATCATGCGCTCGATGGCTAAAGTAGTGGCCAGCAACAACCTGAAAGCCGCCGCCGAAAACGAAGGCCAGGCCCTGCTCATCACCAAAACCAAGGCCGCCGAAGCCGAGGGCAACGCCATCAAAATCGCGGCTGAGGCCGAGAAAATCGCGGCCCAGCTGCGGGGCCAGGGCGTGGCGCTGTTCCGCGAAGAAGTCACGAAGGGCCTGGCGCTGGCCGTGCAGCAAGTCACCGACAACCACCTCGACCCCTCGCTGGTGTACTTCTCGATGTGGACCGAAGCCATCAAGCATTTCGCCGAGCAGGGGCAGGGCAACGTCATCTTCCTCGACGGCTCGAACGAGGGCATGAGCAAAAACCTGGAGCAGATGATGGCCATGCAGCAGTTGCACAAGCCGCTGAAGTAGGCCGCCGAGCTGGGTTTAGCGTCCGCAACCACAACTTTTTCGAAGCCCCGGCTGCTGTTCAGTGGCCGGGGCTTCTTCGTACCCGTTACCTTTAGGCCTGAAAAGCCCCCGTATTCTGCTTTTTTACCCGCTATGGACGAAGCCACCCTTGCCAAATACCAGCCCGTTATCGGCCTGGAAGTTCACGCCCAGCTGCTCACGCACAGCAAAATGTACTCGGCCGACGAGAACGAGTACGGCGTGGCCCCCAACACCAACCTATCGGTTATCACCCTCGGCCACCCTGGCACGCTGCCCAAGGTGAACCGCACGGCCGTGGAGTTTGCCATGAAAATGGGCCTGGCCACCAACTGCCAGATTCGGCGCGACAACCTGTTTGCCCGCAAAAACTACTTCTACCCCGACCTGCCCAAGGGCTACCAGATTACCCAGGACAAAACCCCGATTTGCTACGACGGCCACCTCGACGTGCGCCTACCCGACGGCTCCATCAAGCACGTCGGCATCACCCGCATCCACATGGAGGAAGACGCGGGCAAATCGATGCACCTGGCCGGCGAAACTGAAACCCTCGTGGACCTGAACCGCGCCGGCGTGCCGCTGATTGAAATCGTGAGCGAACCCGACATTCGCACCGGCGAAGAAGCTTATGCTTACCTCACCGAAATAAAGAAGCTAGTGGAGTACCTCGGCATCTGCGACGGCAACATGGAGGAAGGCTCGCTGCGCTGCGATGCCAACGTGTCGGTGATGCTGCACGGGGCCGCGCAGTTCGGTATGAAGGTGGAAGTGAAGAACATGAACTCCTTCCGCAACGTGCAGCGCGCCATTGCTTTCGAGATTGAGCGGCAGATTGCCATTATCGAAGCCGGCGGTGAAGTCGACAGCGAAACCCGCGGTTTCGATGCCACCACCGGCACCACCAACGGCCAGCGCAGCAAGGAAACCCTGAACGACTACCGCTACTTCCCCGAGCCGGATTTGCCGCCGCTGGTGATTTCGGACGAGTGGCTGCACCGCGTGGCCGCCGAGCTGCCGGCGCTGCCCGAGCAGCTGTACTCGCGCTTCACCGGCGAGCTGGGCCTGAACGCCTACGACGCCTCGGTGCTGATTGACCAGAAGGACGTGGCCTTGTTTTTCGACGACCTCGCCCGCCTCACGCCCGGGAGCGCCAAAGCGGCCGCCAACTGGGTAATGGGCCCGGTGAAGTCCTACCTCAACGAGCGCGCCCTCACCATGGCCGACTTCCCGCTCGACGCCGCCCAGCTGGCCGGCATCATCGAGCTGATTGACGCGGGTAAGCTGAACTACTCGGTGGCCAGCAAGCAGCTGTTTCCGCACTTGCTGGAGCACCCCACCGCCAACGCCACCGGCGCGGCCGGAAGCCTGGGTCTCCTCACGCAAGCCGACAACGGCGAGCTGGCCGGCCTCGTGCAGCAGGTGCTCGCGGCCAACCCCGCCAAAGTAGCCGAATACCGCGCCGGCAAAAAGTCGCTGACGGGCATGTTCATGGGCGAGCTCATGAAGCTGACCGGCGGCAAAGCCGACCCCAAGCTGGCCAACCAGCTGCTGCGCGCCGGCCTCGACGGGTAGTGGCGCAAACCTGCTTGCTTCGGAATGATACAGCGGTTTTCCGGTTGGTGTACCCTTTTTAAAGAAGTTAAAAGTTGAGAGTTAAAAGTTAAAATATTTACCATCTGGCTTTTACCTATTAACTGTCAGCTTTTAACGCTGTACACTGCATAGAGGAACCGCTCTAACCGTTGAATTCCTGCCTTTCCACTCCTCGTTTCTGCGCTCATGTTCACCATTCGTATCCTCACCGGCGGGCTCCTGCTGGCACTTTTACCCGTTGCAGCCCGGGCCCAGACGGCCCCTGCTACCGCGCCGGGCTACACCATTCAGGGGCAAAGTGCCTTGCTGGCGGGCCAGAAAATTTACCTGCTGCCGATGAGCAAATTGTTGCCCGCCAAAGCGAACGAAGTGCTCGATTCGGCCCAGGCCGATGCCAGCGGCCGGTTTCGGCTGCACGGCACGGTGGCGGTGCCGTCGGTGTACCTGCTGCGGGTGGGCCATCAGGAGTTGACGAACCCGTTGGCGCTGGACCACGGTACCAGCGTGACTGTCGCGGCCAAAAAAACCGATGATTTTGTTCGGCTTTCGTTCAGCGTTTCGCCCGCGCAGGCGTTGACGGAGAAATCCATGCGCTATTTCAGGCTGGGCTTCAAGGAAGTGCCGGCCGATGACAAGCAGCTGGCGCAGTTCAAAGCGCTGCTCGAAGAAAACCAGGCCTCTTACCTGGCCCCGTATCTGGCCTACAAACACCTGCATATGCAGGCCAGCCAGCAGGCCTACGTGGCCGCGCTGCTGCCGCGCCTCGAGCAGCTGCACCCCGGCTCGCCCTACCTGCCGCTGCTGCGCGAAAGTATGAACGGCCAGGATGCGCTGGCCGTGGGCGCGCTCGCCCCCGACCTGACCCTGACCATCGCTGATGGCGCGGCCGTGCAGCTCAGCAGCCTGCGCGGGCAGTACGTGCTGCTCGATTTCTGGGCCAGCTGGTGCAGGCCCTGCCGGGCCGAAAATCCCAACGTGCGCGCCGCCTACGACGAGTTCAAAACGAAGGGCGCGGGCTTCACGGTGTACGCCGTGTCGCTCGACGATGACCGCGCCAAGTGGGTGCAGGCCGTGCAGCAGGATGGCCTGCCCTGGACGCACGTTTCGGACCTGGTGGGCTGGCAGAGCCCGGCCGCCAAAACCTACAAAGTAATTAGTATTCCCAGCAGCTGGCTGGTCGACCCCACCGGGCGCATCGTGGCTAAAAACCTGCGCGGCAAGGAGCTGAGCAAGGAATTGAGCAAGCATCTGTTATAGCTTTCGTCGCGGTTGGCGGCGCGGGCAAACCATTCCGGTACCCACTTGCGTTCCTCGCATCCGGCCCCCGGGCCGATATTTATTCTTCAATGAACCACCCCATGAAATTAACCCTTGTGGCCGCCGCCGTGTTTGGCCTCGCCGGAGCCTGCCAGAATGCCGCTGCCGCCGACGGCTACGAAGTGGCCGGCCAACTGAAAAATGCCCCCGCTGGTACCGTGCTGCATCTGGGCGAGCTCACCGGCAACCAGTTCGTGGAAAAAACCCAGGCTAAAACTGATGCCGACGGTAAATTCAGCCTGAAGGGGACGACCCTGGCCGCTGGCATCTACCAGCTGAAGCTGAGCGAGGGTAACCAGATATTGCTCTTTCTCGACAACAAAACCCACGTGCAGGTAACCGGCGACGCCAAAAGCCTGCCCGCCACCTACACCGTGAAGGGCAGCAAGGATGCCGAAGTGCTGCGCCAGCTCACGCAGGTGATGGACGGTAGCAAAACCCAGCTCGAAGACCTGGGCAAGCGCTATAATGCCGCCGGCCAGGCCGGCAAAACCGACGAGATGAAGGCCGTCGAGAAGGAATATGCTGCCATTCAGGGCAGCAATAACGCGCAGCTCAAGGGGCTGATTCGGAAAAACGCGACTTCGGTGGTGAGCGGCTTTGCCGTGGGGGCGTTCCTGAACCCGGAGGAGGATTTTCAGTTTGCCGACTCGGTGGCCGCCGTGCAGCGCAAGGCCAACCCCGGGTCGCCTTTCACCAAGGAGCTCACGGCCCGCCTCGAACCCATGCGGGCTACGGCCCAGGGCGCGATGGCTCCCGAAATTAACCTCGCCACGCCCGAAGGCAAGCCGCTGGCCCTGAGTAGCCTGCGCGGCAAGTACGTGCTGCTCGATTTCTGGGCCAGCTGGTGCGGCCCCTGCCGCCAGGAAAACCCCAACGTAGTGAAAGCCTACAATAAGTTCAAGGACAAAGGCTTCACGATTTACTCCGTGTCGCTCGACCAGGACAAGGGCAAGTGGCTGAAAGCTATTGAGACGGATGGCCTGACGTGGTATCACGTATCGGACCTGGCCGGCTGGAACAGCACCGGCGGGGCCGCCTACGGCGTGAAAGCCATTCCGCAGTCATTCCTGATTGACCCGCAGGGTCACATTATCGCCAAAAACCTGCGCGGCGAGGCCTTGGACACCAAGCTGGCCGAAGTGCTGAAATAAGGCGTTCAATGACAAAGAAAAAGGCCTGCCGGTTTTCCGGCAGGCCTTTTTCTTTGCACACTATTTAGCGCAAAAACATGGCCTGTAAGCCCGGCCACAGCCGTTTTTTCAGGCTCACGTCGTATTCCACCAGTTCGATGGTGGCCGAGGCCAGGTAGGAGAGGTTGAGGCTGGAGAAGAGCACCGGCTCGTAAATCTGAGTGTTGCGCAGGGCCACGTCGAGCAGGTTTTTGCCGAAGGCGATGATGTGCGTGGCATCGAGCTGCTGGCGTAGGCTGGCCAGCGCCACGGGCAGCTCGCTTTCGACGTTCACCAGCAGCACATCCTCCATCACGAAGCCCAGGGCCTGCAGCATTTTGTTCAGAAACACGTTGCGGTGCAGCTTCACGAACTGCTCGCGCGGCAGCCGGCATAGCAGCAGCACGCCCGCCGCGTTGCTGCCCAGCGTGGCAAACGGCGTGAGCCCTGCCGGGGTGGCCGCCGGCTGGGGCCCCGAAGGGGCTGCTGGAGCCGAAGGGGCTGCCGGAGCCGAAGTTACCGGGGCCACTGGCGGCGACAAGATGCTGCTGGTGAGCCGTTCGAGGCCCGCCGAGGGCTTGCTGAACCCGGTGCTGGGCATGCTGCTCACGCGCGGCTCGGGGGCCGGGGTGGGCGGCGAAACCGGCTTGGCGGGGGCTACTGCTATGGCGGGCCTGGTGGCCGGGGCCGCCGCCGTGGCGGGGGCGGCGGGCGCAGCTACAGCGCTTGCCACCGCCGTTTCGGCGGGCACGTAGAGGGTGACGTCGGTGTAGAAATTTTGCAGGAACGCCAGCTTTTCGGTCGACATGGCAGGAGCAAAAAACGGTGAAGAAGGGTTAGGCGCGGCGGCGGCCCTAAATGGCAAACAAGGCTTTCAGCTCCTGGGCTTCGGCGGGCTGCATGCGGCCGGCCAGCACCAGGCGCAGCTGGCGGCGGCGCAGGGCCCCGTCGAAAAGCTGGATTTCGGTTTCCGTGACGGGCACGGCCTCGGGCACGTCGATGGGGCGGCCCGACTGGTCGACGGCCACGAAGGTGAAAAACGCCTCGTTGGTTTTCATCTTGGTGCCGCTGGGAATGTCTTCGGCCCACACGTCGATGTGAACTTCCATGCTCGAGCTGAAGGCCCGTGTTACCTGGGCCTGCAGCGTCACCACGTTGCCGAGCCGGATGCTGTCGCGAAACGAGACGTTATCGACCGAAGCCGTTACCACAATGCGGTTGGAGTGCTTTTGGGCGGCAATGGCGGCGGCGATGTCCATCAGGTGCATCATGCGGCCGCCCATCAGGTTATTGAGCGTGTTGGTGTCGTTGGGCAACACCAGCTCGGTCATGATGACGAACGAGTCGGAAACGGGTTTTTGCTTGCGCATGTGGAATGGAAAAAAAGTGGGCTGGTACGCTGGCCCGGGCTAATCGGGTGCAAAGGTACGCCGTTGGGCAAGCTGCTGGCTGGGGCCTTGGGCGGGTGCCATGCTAGCCGCGCCAGCCGCCGGCCCCCAGCAGCGGCACGAACCGGAAGGTTTCGAATTCCTCGCGCACGAAGCTTTCGGGGCCCTCGCGCGTTACGCGCACCATGCGCTGCGAGTGGGCATCGCCCACCGGAATCACCAGCCGGCCGCCCACGCGCAGCTGGCGCAGCAGGGCCGGCGGCAGCCCCGGGGCCCCGGCCGTTACCAGAATGCCGTCGAAGGGCGCGCGGGCGGGCAGGCCCAGCGAGCCGTCGCCGCGGTGCAGCGCCGCCCCGGTGGCTCCCAGCGCCGCCAGCCGCTGCCGGGTGCGGGCAAACAGCACCTCATTGAACTCGATGCTGTCGACCTGCGAAGTGAGGCGCAGCAGTACCGCGCACTGGTAGCCCGAGCCGGTGCCCACTTCCAGGATGCGATGGCCCGGCTGCACGCCCAGCAGCTGGGTCTGGTAGGCCACGGTGTAGGGCTGTGAAATCGTCTGGCCCTCGCCAATCGGAAAGGCTTTGTCCTGGTAGGCGTGGGCCTCGAAGGCAGGCTCGAAGAACAGGTGGCGCGGCACGGCGGCCAGCGCCGCCAGCACGCGCTCGTCGACAATGCCGCGCTGGCGCAGCTCGCGGGCCAGGGCGCGGCGCTGGCCCTGGTGGCGGTAAGTATCCTGCAGCGGGGAGGGGGAAGAGGTCATGAAGCGAAAGACGGGGCGGAAGCCGGGCCGAAACCGGCCCGGCCCGGGCCGACGGGGCCAACAACTACCCGTTGGCCCTACCTTTGCCCGCCGCCGTGGGCCGCCACTGCCCGCGAAATTACTACCCAAACCGCCGCTTTGCAGTTTATTCGTCGTTTTCAGTATATCAAGCTCGTGGCCGCCGACTTCGGCGCGGCCCTATTGGCCTGGATGTGTTTCTACTTGCTGCGCAAGTACCTGCTCAACGAAATGACGGGCTACCACTTCACCGAAGGGGCCCTGTTCGACCTCACCGGCTCGGCGGGCGTGATTGCCCTGTTCTGGACGGTGCTCTACACGCTGGTGGGCGAGTACCGCGACGTGTTCCGCAAGTCGCGCCTGGCCGAGATTATCCGGCTGGCGCGGGTGTCGCTGCTCGGGGCCGTGGTCATCTTCTTCACCCTGCTGCTCGACGACCAGGGTGTGGCCAACTACCACGCCTACTACAAAACCTTCTCGGCCTACCTGCTGCTGCACTTTGTGATTTCGGCCATTCTGCGCACGCTGGCCGTGAGCAGCGTGCAGGGCCAGATTCGTCGGGGCCGCATCTCGTTTCCAACGCTGTTGGTGGGGTCCAATGACTTGGCAATGAGTACTTTTCACGAGCTGAGCCGGTCGAGCCGGCACTTGGGCCTGCGCATGGTCGGCTTCTCGCCGGTGGGCAACAGCGTCGACCCCGGGCTGGCGGCCGCCCTGCCCCAGCACGCCGGCTACCAGCGCCTGCCCGCCCTGGTGCGGGCCCTGCACATCGAGCAGGTCGTCATCGCCATCGAGCCCAGCGAGCACCGCCTCATTCAGGATATTCTCACCCTGCTCGAAGGCTCGCCGGCCCGCATCAGCATCCTGCCCGACCTCTACCAGATGCTGCTGGGGTCGGTGAAGGTGAACCACTTGTTTGGCACGCCGCTCATCGAAATCAAGCAGGATTTGCTGCCCGTGTGGCAGGTCGTGGTCAAGCGCATGATTGACGTCGTGGGCTCGGCGCTGTTTCTGCTGCTGGCCTGCTGGGTCTACGCCTTCACGGCTATCATGGTGAAGCTGTCGTCGCCCGGGCCGGTGTTTTACCGGCAGGAGCGCATTGGGCGCAACGGCCACCCGTTCCGCATCATCAAGTTCCGCTCGATGTTCGTGGATGCCGAAAAGCAGGGCCCCGCGCTCAGCTCCGACCACGACCCGCGCATCACCCGATGGGGCCGATTTATGCGCAAGGTGCGCCTCGACGAGCTGCCCCAGTTCTGGAACGTGCTGAAGGGCGACATGAGCATCGTGGGCCCGCGCCCCGAGCGCCAGTTCTTCATCGACCAGATTGTGAAAATCGCGCCCCACTACCGCCACCTGCACCGCGTGCGCCCCGGCCTCACCTCGCTGGGCCAGGTGAAATACGGCTACGCCGAAACCGTGGCCCAGATGGTAGAACGGCTCAAATTCGACATTCTCTACATCGAAAACATGAGCTTGGCGATGGATTTTCGGGTGCTGCTCTACACGCTGAAGATGATCGTGGAAGGACGGGGGAAGTGACGCCTGCGGCTTAATGAGGAATTAAGAAACGAAGAATGAGGAATTGCGACACCCAATAATTCTTCATTCCTCATTATCAATTCTTCATTAAGCGCAGCGTCCGGTACCTTTGTAGTCGCCGGCCGGAACCTTTCAAGCTCCGGGTGAATTGCAAACCACCATGAACACCGAAATAAAAGGAAGAGTACTCGTCGCGATGAGCGGCGGCATTGATAGCAGCGTGGCCGCCGTGCTGCTGCACGAGCAAGGCTATGAAGTAGTCGGGATGACCATGAAGACCTGGGACTACGCCAGCGCCGGCGGCTCGAAAAAGGAAACTGGCTGCTGCTCGCTCGACAGCATCAACGATGCCCGCGACATTGCCGTGACGCTCGGCTTCCCGCACTACATTATTGACATCCGGGACGAGTTCGGCGATTTTGTCATCGATAATTTTACCGATGAGTACCTCGCTGGCCGCACGCCCAACCCCTGCGTGCTCTGCAACACCCACATCAAGTGGGATGCCCTGCTGCGCCGGGCCGACCAGCTTGGCTGCGAGTTCATCGCCACCGGCCACTACGCCAACATTCGGAAGGAGGAAGAAACCGGCCGCTTCGTGGTGAGCAAAGGGCTGGATGAAAACAAGGACCAGAGCTACGCCCTGTGGGGCGTGAGCCAGGCGAGCCTAGCCCGCACGCTGTTCCCGCTGGGCGGCATGCGCAAAACCGAGATTTACGACGAGGCCCGTCGGCGCGGCTTCACCGAGCTGGTGAACAAGCCCGAGAGCTACGAAATCTGCTTTATCCCCGACAACGACTACCGGGGCTTTCTGCGCCGCCGCGTGCCGGGCCTGGAGGCGCGCGTGGCCGGTGGTAACTTCGTGACTAAGAACGGCCGCGTCATCGGCAAGCACGAGGGCTACCCGTTCTACACCATCGGGCAGCGCAAGGGCCTGGGCGTGGCCCTGGGCTACCCGGCCTTCGTGCTCGAAATCCGGCCCGATACCAACGAAGTAGTGCTCGGCAACTACGACGAGCTAGCCAGCACGGCCACCGTGGTGGGCAAGCTGAACATGGGCAAGGCAGCCAGCCTGGCCGGCCGCGGCCTGGTGCCGGCCACGGTGAAAGTGCGCTACAACCACGACGGTGCCGCTGCTTTCCTGGAAGAAGTGGATGGTAAAATCCGCGTGTATTTCGAGGAGCCCGTGCACGCCATCACGCCCGGCCAGGCTGCCGTGTTCTACGACGGCAACGACGTGCTGGGCGGCGGCTGGATTGAGCGCCACGTCATCGGCGAATTTCCCGTACCTTTTGCCGCCGCCAGCGTTGCCGGC
>JANNDE010000404.1:0-2082 GCA_031387395.1 Hymenobacter sp. | reverse complement strand
CAGCCCAAACTCGCCGAACAGCGCATCAGCCAGCTTGCGGGTGGCTTCGGCCAGGTTGGTTGAAGTCGAATACGCCTCGTGAAAAGCAGCCGGAACCTCGGGCGGCAGCTGGCTCAGCAGCTGCTCACTGAGGCCGTCGAGCGGCAGGCGGCCGACGGGGCCGCCGGTGCCGGCCGCGTCCCAGGCGTAGGTTTTACCGAACAGCGAGAAGTGGTTGATTTCGGCAAAATCATGGTCCTCGGTGGCCATCCAGTACACCGGCACGAAATCGTGCTGGGGGTATTGCACCTTCAATTCCCGGCTCAGCTTGATGGCCGACACGATTTTGTAGATGAAGTACAGCGGCCCCGTGAGCAGGTTGAGCTGGTGCCCGGTCGTCACGGTGAAGGTGCTTGCCTGTGCCAGTAGCTCAATATTGGCGGCTACGGCGGCCGGGGCCGCGCCGGCATACTGCGCCTGCAGCGCCGCTACCAGCCGCTGCCGCGCCTCGGGCGAGTAGCTGGCCTGCTTCTCCGCAATCTGGGCGGCGAAGTTTTCCAGCGCGGGCCAGCGGTTGTAGAAGGGGGTCAGCGCGGGTTTCTGGGTAATGTAGTCAGTCAGCAGGCCCGAAAAGGCACCGGTTTCGGCGTAGGAGAGAGTCGATATAAGCATGGAGTGCAGAGTGGTTGCCGAAGCAAACCGCTTGGCCCCACAAAAGTCTATCGGAAATACTCGCACAGAGTTCACAGAGTTTCACAGAGGAGGACAGCCGTTGCAAGCTTCCTCTGTGAAACTCCGTGAACTCTGTGCGAAATTTTAAACCAAATGGCCGTACAAGTCGAAGTCCGTGGCGGCCGTAATCTTCACGTTCGCAAAGTCACCGAGGCGCACGAACGTGTCGCGTTCCACTGGCACCAGTACTTCGTTATCTACCTCCGGCGAGTCGAACTCGGTGCGGCCCACAAAGTGGCCGCTCTCCTTGCGGTCGAACAGCACCTTGTAGGTCTGGCCCACGCGGGCCTCGTTCAGCTCCATCGAAATGCCCTGCTGCAGCTCCATGATGGCGTCGGCGCGCTCCTGCTTCAGTTCGGCCGGTACGTCATCGGCGAGGGTGTGCGAGTGCGTGTTTTCCTCGTGCGAGTAGGTGAAAATGCCCAGGCGCTCAAACCGGGTCTGCTCCACGAAGTCGTACATCTCCCGGAAGTCCTGCTCCGTTTCGCCGGGGTGGCCGGCGATGAGCGTAGTGCGCAGCGCAATGCCCGGCACCCGCTGCCGAATGGTATCGACCAGCTCAATGGTGCGGCGCTTGGTGATGCCCCGGCGCATGCTCTTGAGCATGGCATCGGAGCCGTGCTGCAGGGGCATATCCAGGTATTTGCAGATGTTTTCGCGCTCGGCCATCACGTCCAGCGCATCCAGCGGAAACTGCGAAGGGTAGGCGTATTGCAGGCGAATCCAGTCGATGCCGGCCACGTCGGATAGGTTGCGGAGCAAATCGGCCAGCTTGCGCTCACCGTAAGCTTGCAGGCCGTAGTAGGTCAGGTCCTGGGCGATGAGAATCAACTCCTTGGTGCCCATGCTGGCGAGGCGCTTGGCTTCCTTTACCAGGTCCTCAATGGTGCGGTCGACGTGCTGGCCGCGCATCAGCGGGATGGCGCAGAACGAGCAGGGGCGGTTGCAGCCCTCCGCGATTTTGAAGTAGGCGTAGTGCTTGGGCGTCGTAATCAGGCGCTCGCCGATAAGCTCATGCTTGTAGTCGGCGTTCAGCACCTTCAGCATCTGGGGCAGCTCCAGGGTACCGAAATAGGCATCCACCTGCGGGATTTCCACTTCCAGCTCGTCCTTGTAGCGCTGCGAGAGGCAGCCCGTCACGTACAGCTTATCCAGCCGGCCGGCCTCCTTCTCATCCGCGTAGCGCAGGATGGTGTCGATGCTTTCCTGCTTGGCATTATCAATAAAGCCGCAGGTGTTGATGATGACGATGTTGGCGTCGGACTTCTCGGCCTCGTGGGTCACGTCGAAGTCGTTGGCCACGAGCTGGCCCATCAGCACCTCGCTGTCCACGATGTTCTTCGAGCAGCCGAGGGTGATGACGTTTACTTT
>JANNDE010000397.1:0-9659 GCA_031387395.1 Hymenobacter sp. | reverse complement strand
GAATGAGGAATGAGGAATGAGGAATTTCTGACCTCCCGGCTCCTTTCCAATTCTTCATTCCTCATTCTTCATTAAGCGAAGCGTTTACTCCCAGCGCACGTCCAGCAGGCGTAGCTGCACGCTGCGCTGGCCGCGGTACTCGTTCATTTCCACGGTGTAGCAGGCGCTGAAGGGCTGGCCCTGCTCAATCTGGGGCAGGTAGTCGGCCAGGCCGAAGCCGATGGCGTCGAGGGCCGGTCCCTGGGCGTCGGCCGAGGCGAGGCGCAGCTTGAGGTGGCCCGTGCCCACCACGCGGGCGCTGTGGGGCACGGCCACCAGCCGCTGCGAGGCAAACACCGGGTTGGGGTTGCCGGGGCCGAAGGGCTCCATGCGGTGCAGCTCAGCAAAAAACTCTTCGTTGATGCGCCCGATGGGCAGCACGGCCGAAATCTCGACGGGCCGCACCAGGTGCTCGGTGGTGAGCGTGTCGGCCACCACCTGCTCGAACTGTCGCTGGAATTCGGGCACATTCTCCACCTTCAGTGTAAGGCCGGCGGCGGCACGGTGCCCGCCAAACTGGTCGAGTAGGGCCGCGCAGGATTCTAAGGCCGAATGCACGTCAAACCCCGCCACCGAGCGGGCCGAGCCGGTGGCCTTGCCGTCGCGCTGCGTGAGGATGACGGTGGGGCGGTAATACTGGTCCAAGCAGCGCGAGGCCACGATGCCGAGCACGCCCTGGTGCCAGTCGGCCTTGTAGAGCACGGTGGCGCGGGCATTTTGCAGCACCGGGTCGCCGGCAATCATGTCGAGGGCTTCCTGGGTGGTGTGCTGGTCCGAGCCGCGGCGCTGCTGGTTCATCTGGTCCACTACTTCGGCGGTGTAGCGGGCTTCCTGCTGGTCGGGAGCCAGTAGCATGGCCACGGCGCGGCGGGCGTCGCCCATGCGCCCGGCCGCGTTGATGCGCGGCGCAAACCCAAATATCAGGCTGCTGATGCCCAGCGCGCCCTCCCGCAGCGTCGCCAGCTCGCGCAAAGCGGCCAGGCCCGGGCGCAGCAGGTGGTCGTCCTCATTAAAGCGGCGGAGGCCGTAGGAAGCCAGCACCCGGTTCTCACCAGTGATGGGCACGATGTCGGCCGCGATGCTCACCGTCACCAAATCAAGCAAGTCGTACAGCGGCTCCTTGGGCAGGCCCAAGTGCTCGCCCAGGGCCTGCATCAGCTTGAAGCCCACGCCGCAGCCCGACAGCTCCTTGTAGGGATACGCACAGTCGGCCCGCTTGGGGTCGAGCACGGCCACGGCGGCCGGCAGCTCCTCGCCGGGCAGGTGGTGGTCGCAGATAATAAAATCGACGCCCCGGCTGGTCGCGTACGCCACCTGCTCCACGGCCTTGATGCCGCAGTCGAGCGCGATGATGAGCGCAAAACCGTTGTCGGCCGCCGTGTCGATGGCCTTGTGCGAAATGCCGTAGCCCTCGGTGTAGCGGTCGGGAATGTAGTCGCGCAGCCGCTCCACGCCAAACAGGGGCGTGAGGTAGCTCATCACCGTGGCCACCGACGTGATGCCGTCGACATCGTAGTCGCCCAGTACCAGCACTTTCTGGCCGGCTTGCAGCGCGTGCGCCAGGCGGGCCACGGCGCGGTCCATGTCACGCATCAGCAGCGGGTTGGGCAGCTGGCGCAGGTCGGGGTGGAAAAAGGCGGCGGCCGCTTCGGGCGTGGCCAGACCGCGCTGCACCAGCAGGGCTGCAATCTCGGGAGCAATGAAGAGGGCCTCGGTGAGAACGTGCGCCTGGGCAGGGGCGGGTTGGGAGATATAATTCCAGCGCTTGGTCGCGGATATAGGCATCGGATACTTCGTCAAAATGGTGTCAAAAGTACGACCAATCCGGGCCCCGCGCCGGCCGCCGTACCTTTAGGGCCTCCTCCCGCCCTCCCCGCTGCTCATGCGCAAGTTCCGCGAATTTTACCGTCAGTACCGCCAATACATTGGCACCGACGTGCTGATGTACGGCGTATTTGCGCTGGTATTGGCGCTGATGTTCGTGTTTTTTCGGTAATCGCCGGCCAACCTAACCCGCAGCCTTTGCTGCGGCCCACAAAGCCACCCGCCAAACCGCAGCAAAGGCTGCGGGCTACGCTGCGGGCTAAGTGGCTTCGGTAACCCTACTGCACGCCGTCGCCCCGCAGCTTGCGGAAGCGCTTGCGGGCCTCGGCCACGTAAATGCTGCCCGGAAACCTGGTAATCACCTGGTTGTACAGCACCTCGGCCTGCACCTTGTCCTTCACATCCTCTTCCTGAATGCGGGCCAGCAGAAACAGCGCGTCGTCGCTCAGCACGTCGGTTTTGGGATTGTTGGTGATGCGCTCCAGCGTGGCCATGGCCCCGGGGAAGTCGCCGGTGCGACGCAATAGCCGGGCCTTAAGGTAGTACGTATCATCGGCCAGGGAGCTGCCAGGGAAACGCTCCAGCAGCGCATCCAGGCCCTTAATGGCTTCAGGAATCTTGTTCTGAAACACCAGCTGCTCCACGGCGGCGTAGGCCTTCAGGCCCAGGCCGAGGGTATCCTCCACGGTGTTGTCCTGAATCAGCAGCGAAAGCTGCATGGCATCGTTGGCAATTTCGCGGGTGGTGGCCTCTTTCAGGATGTCGAGGTGGCTCTGGGCCAGCTTAAAGTCGCCGGCGTAGTAGCTCAGGCGGGCGTTGCGCAGCTTGGCCTCGTAGCCCAGCGGCGAGTCCTTGTGCGACTTTTCCACCTGCGAATACAGCAGCGTAGCCTCCCAAGGCTCCCCTTTCAAAATAAACAGGTCGCCCTGCGTCACTTTGGCCTCGTCTACTACCTCGTCGCTGGCGCGCGGCATGTCGATGACTTCCTGGAGCAGCGTCATCGCCTTCGCCCGGTCATTCAATTGGAAAGCGTAGAGGTTGGCCAGGCTGCGAATGATGGGCGCGCTGTTGGCATTGCGGCCCAGCTCGGCCAGCAGCTGGTCGTACTCGGTCACCAGGGCGCGCACTTTGGCGGGGTCTACGGGGTAGGTTTCGCGCACCTGGGCCTCGCGGGCCTGCAGCAGCCGCTGGCGGGCCGCCGCGTAGTACGGGCCGCTGCGGTACTCCTTCGCCACGTAATCGAAGCCTTCGATGGCCGTTTCGTAGTCCTTATTCTGCTGGGCGATGGCGGCCAGCTCCAGCACGCGCACGCCCCCGCTGCGGGCGCGGCGGTCGAGGGCGCGGGCCTGCACCAGCGCCCCGGTAAAATCGTGGCGCTGCAGCTGCAGCCACAGCAGCAGCTCGCTGTAGGCGGCCTGGTCGGGTTTGTCCTGCACGGCGCTCAGCAGCTGCTTTTCCAGGGCGTCGAAGTCTTTTTCCTCGTGCAGGGCATTCTGCAGCATGTTGCGCACGAAGGGCAGCTGGCGCTCATCCTGGGCCACGAGGCGCAGGGTTTCGGCCAGCACTTGGGCCTGGTTCTGCGTCTGGGTATAAAGCTGAATGAGCTGCGGAGCGTACTCGGTATCGTTCCTGGCCAGGGCCCGGCCGCGCAGATAGGTTTTCTCCGTCCAGGCGGGCAGCTCGCGGCGGCTGAACTCGGCCGCTACCGGTAGCACCTGGGCGGGCGCGAGCTGGGCCACTACTTTTTGCCACTGCTTGTCGGCGGCCGGGGCATCACCGGCCGCCTGGTACACCGCGCCCAGCGTCACGGCCAGCGTGGCATCGTCGGGGCGCAGCTTCACGGCTTTTTTGGCCAGCTTTTCGGCATCCTTGTGGCGCTTCAGCGCCTGCAACGACTCCAGATACACCGGAAATACGGCCAGGCTCACCTGCTCCTCCAGCGGCAGCTTCTCGAACAGAAACACGACTTTCTCATGCTCCCCCCGACGGGCATAGTCCAGCGCCAGGCTGGTACCGCTGGCGGGCACCCAGGCCCCGTTCCGGCCGGGCTGGGCCAGCGCGGGCATGGCAAGCGTGAGGGCAGCGGCGAGTAAAAAAGACGTAGGACGCATAAGCTTCAACAATCAAGGGACCCGATACCGACCACAAGCGGACAGGCAGGTTGCGGAGGGTAAACGTACGGATTAGCCCGCTTCGTTCATCGGACTTGGCGGGCCGGGCTCCTATCCCATCTGGCCAATACGCGGACTCGCAGCGTCCGCGCTACGGGCAACAAAAAAGGGCCGCCCCCGAAGGTACGGCCCTTTTCAAACGATGGCTTCGCGCGGCTTAAAAGAACTTGGCGCGGTTGTCCTGCACGTTGGCGTGGGCCTTGATGGCTTCATAAATCTTGCCGTCCTGCTGCTGGGCGCGCTGCTGGGCCAGCTGGGTGCGCACGGCTTTCAGGTCGGCGGCGGCGGCGGCGGGTGCCACGCTCACCGGCTCCACCACCAGCACGCCCTGCTCGCCCTGGAGGGCGGCCGAGTGCTGGCCGGGTTTCAGCGCGAAGGCTTTGCCCACGGCCAGGGGCTCGAAGCCCACGTTGGCGAGGCTGCCCTGGCCCAGCATCACGTCGGGCGCGGTGCCCACCTGGGCGGTAGGGCCATACTTCGAGGCCATTTCTTCCAGCGTGCCGGTTTTGGGCAGCTTGGCCATAATCTGCTTGGCTTTTTCCTCGTTGCGCACCAGCGCCGACAGCTCGGGCCGCAGGTTGGCCACGGTAGCCGTGCCCTTGGCGCGCTCGTCGGTGAGGGCGGCAATCACAAACTGGTCGCCCACCGTGAACACGTCCGACACGTCGCCCACCTTGGCAGTGGTGCCGTTCGGGCCGTGGCCGAAGGCCCAGCGCACCACCTCGCGGGCGTTTTGCAGGCCGTTCACGGCGTTGGCGTTGGCATCGAGGTTCTTGGCTTCCTGCTTCTGCAGGGTTTTGTCTTTGGCCAGTTCGGTGCGGAAGCTGGCCAGGTCGGTGATTTTGGCGCGTAGCTCGTTGGCGCGGCTGTTGGCCGCGTCGTAGGTGGCTTCGCTCGGGGTGATGGTCTTCTTCACCTCGGCCACCTGGTAGGTTTGCTTGGTAGGCGCGGCCGTTACCTTGATAACGTGGTAGCCGAACGAAGTTTCCACCACGTTGGGCAGCAGGCCGGGGGTCGTCGTCGCAAAAATGGCTTTCTCGAACTCGGGCACCATGCGGCCCTGGCCAAACCAGCCGAGGTCGCCGCCCTGGTCCTTGGTGCCGTCGGTGCCAAACTGACGGGCCAGCGCGGCAAAGTCAGCCCCGCCCCTGATTTTGCTCAGGATGTCCTGAGCCTTGGCCTTCGCGGCGGCTTTGGCTTCGGGCGTAGTGCCGTCGGCCTTGATGAGAATGTGGCTGGCGCGGGCCGCCATCTGCTTGCCGGTGCTCACGCCGGTTACTTTGTACAGCGTCGAAGTTCCCGCTTCGGCATACGGGCCGTAGATTTTGCCCTGGGCCACCGGCAGCTGCTTGCGCAGCTGCTCGGGCAGGTCGGCCGGCGAGCGGAAGCTCTTGTTGTAAGGCTGCTCCGAGTTGGCTGACACAAACAGCGAATCGACCGGGGCCGAGGCAAACTGGGTGGTTAGCTCGGCCATCGAGGCCTTCACGTTGGCGCTGTCCTCCTTCGAGGCCACCACCGGCACGGTGATGTACTCAATCGAGCGGCCGGCTTCCACCTTGTATTTGCTGGCGTTTTTGTCGAGGTAAGCCTGCAGCTGCGCGTCGGTCACCTTCACCGCCGAATCGGAAATGCTGCCGTAGGGCACGAACAGGTATTTCACCGTGGCCTTGGTATTCTGATTATCGTTGAAGCGCTTGGCTTCGGCCGACGTCACGTACACCGAGTTTTTCAGCAGGGCGTTGTACTTGTTGGCGAGGCGCTCGGCGGGCAGGTTGGCTTCGAAGTTGTGCCAGGCCATCTGGTTTTCGGCGGGCAGCTTATCGAGGTTTTTCAGATACTCCACCAGGCGGGCCCGGTCGAACTGGCCGGTGGCCTTATCGGTGAAGGCCTGGCGGATGCCGGGGGCCACGTTGTCGCCCTGCACCATGTCCACGAGCTCATCGTCGCTCACGGTCAGGCCCAGCTTCTCCCACTCCGGCTGAAAAGCCAGCTTGTAGAGGGTCTGGTTCCAGGCCTGGTCGCGGAGGTAGCCCATGGCCTGGTCGTCGGGCTGGCGTTGCTGCTGGGCCACGAAAGCCTGCTTGGCCTGCTCCAGGGCGGCGTTGTAGTCGTTGAGCTCTACCTTCTGGCCGGCCACTTCGCCCACCACGTTGTCGTTGCGGCCAAAGAGGCGGTTTTTGCCGCCCACCAGGTCGCCGCCTACAATGAAGAGCAGCATCCCGACGGCCACGGTACCTACCGCCCAGCCAGATTTTTCCCGAATCGTGTTAATTAAAGCCATTTACTTGTGTAGGAGAATCGAATCCGTGTTGGTCAAAAGAGGCGCAAAATAACCAGAATTTGGCCGGCAATCAAAGCATTACCGGTTTTAACTGGCTCGGTCATCGCATTCATTGCTGGCAAAAACGTCATGCAGAGCGCAGCGAAGCATCTTTACCGCGGCAGTAAACAAATTTCACTATTGCGGCAAAGATGCTTCGCTGCGCTCTGCACGACGTTCTGCGACAAACGGGCCGGGCCGCCTAGCGGCGCTTTTTGGTCGATTTGGCCGGCGTGCGGGCCTGCTTCTGCCGGGCCAGCTTGGCTTCCTGCTCGGCAATTTTGGCAGCCACGCGCTCCTGCTGCCGCCAGTACAGCAGCGGCATCCAGCAGGCCATGGCCACCATAAAAATCCAGTAGTTGCGCATCAGGTCGTTGAAGAGCAGCGTCTGGTAGATGCCGATGACCATGGCCACCACGCCCACGGCAAACAGCACGGTACGTAGCAGGTCCTTGTCGAATTTCATGAGGAAGAGAAAAAATGCGGCCGGGCTACAGCCCCGCCCCCGTTTTGGCCAGAATGCCGGTGGGCCGCTTGATGCTGTAGCGCGAGAAGTTCTGGTTGGCCGTCAGGCCGTAGCCGTCGATGTACTCGGTCGGCGTTTCCACCTTCACAAACATGGCCGAGTCGGTGTAAATCAACTGCTTGTTTTTGTCGTAGAACAGTTCCTCCGTGCGCAGCCGCTGCTGCTCGGGCACGTTGGTTACGCGCACGTCGCCGCGCATGGTGTAAAGGTTTTTGGCCTTGTCGAACTTCGCGTACTTCGCCGTGAGGGTATTGACCACCGTTTTCTTGCCATCGGCCGAATAAAACGTTACCACCGCGCCCTTAGGGTATAGCACGTCGCTGTTTTCAAACTGCTGCTCCAGCGGGGCCGTGAGCTGAAACTTGAGCTTGGCCGAGTCGCTCACCAGCGTGCGCACGTTGGTAGTTTCCATCAGTGGGCCGCTGTAGGGCTGGGGCGGGGCCACGGCGGCCTTCTTTTCGCAGGCCGCCAGGACCAGCTCCGCCAGCAGGGCCCCGCCCATCCTGAAACCGTGCGAGAGTCTAAACAAGGGAGTTGAGTGCGTTAAAGCCAGGATTATTGCAGGCGGCGCTTGATGAACCAGCGGTTGTTGAGCGTCACGCCCAGCTGCCCGCGAATGTAGCTCTCCTGTACGTTGCTGGCCCCGCTGCTCAGCACGTCGGTGTTGCCGCGCTGGCCGTAGGTGAAGCCCAGGCTGAGCGTCGTCGATTCCAGGGCCGAAGCCGTGGGCATCGGGAAAGCGAAGCCCCAGCTCACCGAGCGGTCGTAGAGCATCTTGCCGCCCGGCTGGTAGGGCAGCTGGGCCACGCTCACACCCGCCCGGTAGGTCACGCGCTGGAAGTAGTGCTCCACCGAGCCCGGGTCGGGCGAAATCTCACCGCCCAGGCCTACGCGCATGGTGTTGCTCAGGGCCGGGCCCTTGGCATTGAAGCTTGAAAACTTCGACCACTGCTGTTGGGCCACGTCCAGGTTCAGGCTCCAGTTTTTGTCGTTGTCCAGGCTCACGCCCAGCTGGGCCAGGCCGGGCACGTAGGTGCTGCCCCGGCCGTCGCTCACCGTAATAACCGTACCGATGAGGCTGGCCGTGGCGGCATCCTCCCGCTCCTGGGTGTTGGTTTGCTGGCCGCGCAGGTTATGGCCGAAGCTATACACGCCGCCCGCGTTCAGGCTCAGGGCCTTGCCTACTTTCTGGCGGTAGTGCGCCCCGGCCCGGAAGGCAAAGTCGGAATAGCGCGTGTGCTGACGGTCCACCGCTTTCACCAGCGGGTCGGTGTTGTTCACAATCTGCACGGTGGTACCGGTGGTTTCATCCATGGTGCCAAATAAGTACGATGCCGTGAGGCCCACCGTAATCCCTTTGCCAATGCGTACGCCTTGGCCAAAGTAGGCCTCCGAAACGCCGCCCGTGCCCTTGTACTGCTTCAGCGACTGCGAGCCGGCCTCGCCGGCCACCGCCTGCAGAATGTTCGACTCGTAGTCGACCGCGCTCAGTGGCTTCAGCCCCACGGCCGCCGCCCAGCGCGAAGCCAGCGGCACCGACAGGGCAAAGTAGCCCAGCGTACCGCTGCCGCTGCGGCTCGAAGCCGTGGCATTTTTCACCGTCTTATACTGGCCAGTGTAACCCGCTTCGAAAGTGGTGCGGCTGGTGTAGTATAGCAGCGCCGGGTTCAACTCATTCACATTAACGGCGTTGGGGGCCGCCAGGCCCGTGCCGCCCATGCTCATCTGGCGCACGCCACCGGTGTTGGCGTTGTATTCGCCGAGGCCAATGCGCGAGTAAGGAGAATTGCCCAGGCCCTGGGCCTGCGCGCCGCCGGCCACCATCGTGGCCAGGCCCGTCAATAGCATCCCCAGCACCCGGCCTTCCATCACTTTATTTGTCAACATGATACGCTAAAATCCGATTTAGCCCGAGCAGCACCAGCTCGGGGACGACAAAGATACACTTCGGGAGCCGGGCTGCCAGAAAGGCGGCGTCGCCGCCGGTCAGCACCACTCCCAGCCCGGGGTGCCGCTGCTGATACTGTGCCAGTAAGCCGTTGATTTCGGCCACCGCCCCGTTCACCACGCCACTCAGCAGGCTCCCGGTAGTGGAGTCGCCCACCAGCGGAATCGTTGCATCGGCATCGGGCAGCTCCAGCAGCGGCAGCCGCCCCGTGAAGGCGTGCAGCGCCCGCAACCGCATGGCCAGCCCCGGGGCAATGCTGCCGCCGTGGTAGGTCTCGTCGGCCGTCACGAAGTCGAATTTCAGGGCCGTACCCGCGTCGATGACGAGGGTATCGCGGCCCGGGCGCAGCTTGGCCGCGCCCACGGCGGCCGCCAGGCGGTCGGCCCCCAGGCTGTGGGGCGTGGCGTAGGCATTGCGCAGCGGCACCACCGTGGTGGCCGGGCTGAAGGCCAGGATTTCGCCCGGCACCAGGTCGCGCAGGTCCTCTACCACCAGCACGGCTGCTTCGGCCACCGAGGCCACCACCACGTGCCGCGGCTGCCAGCGCTGCACCAACTCCCGCACCTGCTGCGCCGTGAGGCCGCCCGCCATCTCGCGCAGCAGCGGGCCATCGAAAGCACCGGCCTTCACGGCCGTGTTGCCAATGTCGAGGGCGAGGGTGCGCACTATTTTTTTCTGGCTGGTTAAGGTTAAAAAAAGAACGTCATGCTGAGCGAAGTCGAAGTATATCTTACGCGTAAGGAATTAGTTACATTAGCGGGAGAGATGCTTCGACTTGGCTCAGCATGACGTTGCAATGGTCATTAACGTAAATTAACCCATACATGAAGT
>JANNDE010000366.1:0-4360 GCA_031387395.1 Hymenobacter sp. | reverse complement strand
TGCGGCACCGTGGGGTGGGCCGAAAAGTAGGTGGAACCGATGAGGCCGCGCTCCTCCGAACCCTGGTACACGAACAGCGCCGAGCGCCGGGCCGGCTGCTGCTTAAAGGCCCGCATGATGGCCAGCAGGGCCGCGCAGCCGGTGGCATTGTCGTCGGCCCCGTTATAAATCGAGTCGCCGGCAATGGGGGCGCGCACGCCGTCGTGGTCCTGGTGGGTGCTGAAAAGGACGTACTCTTTCTTCAGCTGGACGTCGGTGCCGGGCATCTTGGCCACGATGTTCACCGACGGGTACTGGAAGCTCTCCACTTTGAGCTCGGCGGTGAGCTGCTGGCCGGCCTGCTGCACCCAGCTGGCGGCGCTGGCGGGCAGCCATACCACGGGCGGCGTGCTCACCACTTGGGTGCTGGCCGCGCCGGGCAGGCTGTAGCGGCCGCGCTCAAAAACGTGGCTCCAATGGTCGTAGAGGGCCTGCGAGGGCGCATCCGATACGAATACCACGGCGACCGCGCCGGCCTTGGCCAACTCGCCGGCCAGCCCGCTGAACTTGCCAAAAATGTAGCGCCGGTAGCTGATGCCGTCGGTGGGCGCGCCGGCCAGCTGCACGGCCACGGCTTTGCCTTTGATGTCGGCTTTGGCTAGCTCGGCAGCCGAGCCGGTGCCCACGTACACCAGCGGCGCGTTCACGCTGGCGTTGGTGGGAGCGGTGACCGCGCCGTCCTCGTTCAGCCTGATTTCGTGGGTGCCGATGCGCAGCGTGCTGGCCCTGGTGAGGCGGGTGCGGCGCAGGTTGAACCACTGGAAGTAGGTGCCATCGTCGCCGGCGGGCAGCATGCCGGTGGCCCGAATCTGGTCGGCGAGCCACACCGAAGCTTTCAGCTCATCGAGCGTGCCGCCCTCGCGGCCCCGAAAATGGTCGCCGGCCAGCCCAAACAGGTCGCGCCCGATGTCGGCTTCGCGGATGGCGCTTTCGGCGTTGGCGGACTTGGGGGCTTGTTTGGGGGTGGGTTTTTTCTGCGCCGAAGCGGCCAGGGGGGCGGTGAGGCCGAGGCCGCCGAGTAGTGCGGTGGCAAGGAAGAAATGCTTCATGGTGGTAAGACCGCGAAAAAACGAAGGAGGTTTCAGAAAAGCAGGTGGAGCATTTGGAGCGGCTTCCGAGCCAATAACCGCTGGTTGCCCGGCCCGGCAGAGGTCATGCGAACCCCCTACGGTGCGGCATGACGCCCGCCCGCCGCTGCCACCTGAACGCCGTCAGATGCGTGCGCCCCGCTTATCCGGGCAAATATTCCGCACGTCCTTTCCAGCGTGAGGAGCCCGCCGTGCCAAATGCAAACGTGCCTTGTGAACCAAACGTTTACCCAGGGCCGGGGTGGTGGCTATTCCACGGCCACGCGTTGCGATTGGCTGCCGGCGCGCACCAAATAGATGCCGGCGGGCAGCTGGGTGGGTAAGGCCAGCTGCAAGGCACCCGCGGCAGGCATGGTCGCTATGGCCACGCGCTTGCCCAGGGCGTCGTACAATGCCACGGTCTGGCCGGCGGCCAAGCCCGCTATCTGCACCTGGCCACGGAAGGGGCTGGGCCACACCGCCATCGGGGCCGCTGCTCCCCGAGGGACCCGGGCCGATGTCACCACCACGTTTCCCTGCTGATAAGCGACCTGCTGCAACGCTACCGCCGCCGCCGGCGTGATACCCAGTGCACCCGCCGCCTGCTCGGCAGCACCCAATGTGCGCGGGTCGACGCCGGTGACGCCGTAAAACAAGACGCAGGCACTGAGGTAGGCGCCCCACTTACTGGGGTGATTGTAGTCGACTGCCCATAGGTTGAGCTTGCTGGGGTCCGGCGTGTAGGGGTTGCTCATGGCCACACCAGTTGCGATGGCACTGAGCCAGGCGTCGCCCACCGGGGCCACGCCCGCGTAGCGCCCATTGCCAGCGTAGGCCTGGTAGTAGCCCCGGTGCAGGTCACCGGTCATGGTATCCACGGGAAATCCGGCGTAGGGCGTACCGGCGGGGTAGGTCAGGTCGGCGCGGGCCCAGGTTTGGTAGAGGTAGACCTGGGCCGCGGGGTTGGCCGAGTGGATGGCCTGCTCCAGGCGGGTGGAATAGTTGTAGAACGCGAGCCGGCTCCCGGTGCGGCTGTCGGGCAGCGGCCGGGTGCTCATCTCCTGGAGCACCACCTTGTTCCAGCCCGGTTGGGCAACCACCGCCAACGCATTGCTGAAGTGGTATTGCAGCGAATTGCCGCTGATGGCCTCAATGTGCACCTCGTAGTTTAACCCGGCTTCGTCGGTAAATTTCTGGAAGATGCCCGGAATGCCGCCCCATGGCCCTGGCTCGCTTGCCACGCTCTGGTAGCGCGGGCTAGTCGATGGCAGGCCGTAGTTCTCATCCGTCACGGCTGCCGAGTTGTACTGCAGAACCGGTGCGTACTTGCCATGCGTGAAGCTGTTGCCCACGAAGAGAATACGGGTTTGAGCCTCTGCCCGGGCACCCAGGCCAAGCATGGCCACGGCCAGGGTGCGCCCCCGCCGAGCGGTGAGAAAGGGTAAGCAGAAACGCATGCCGAAGGAATAAGAGGTGGTGAAAAATCGCCGGTAAATCAGGGCTGCCGCACCAAATTAGGTGCTTTTTAAGATTTCAAGCATAAAATTATCAGGGCAACCGCACCAAAATGCATCCATGTGCCTCCATTGCCCGGAAACGCAGATTAGGTGCTGGCCATGCCAACCGCCTGGGGTGACTAAGTAGGTAGTCAGAATTAAGTAGTCATTAGTCAGATATAAAAATATGGTTATGAGCTTATTAAACAAAGTCTGACTACTTATGGCTGACTACTTAACAGGCGCTCAGGTACTGGCAGTGAGGGCAACCATTTTGGTGCGGCTGCCTTGTATTCGGCCAGGCTCTGATTACCCATCAGGCAGCATTTCTGCGGCTCCCGCGGCGATGTATACTTTTTCGGGCAGCCGCGAGGCCACCAGCGCAAACAGCGTCACGTTCACGGCCATCAGCCCCACCGAAAACCAGTAGAAGTTGGCCCCGTGCAGGCCGGCCAGCCAGCCGCCGCGGGCGATGCTGCCGTTCACCAGGCTCAGCCCGAAGTTGGCCGCCGCGATGGTGAGCACCCACAGCGAGGTGGTGAGGCTTTTGAGGGAAGGCGTGGCATGGGTGTAGGCATATTCGAGGCCTGTAATGGCCACCATGATGACGCCGCCCACCAGCACGCAGTAGGCCAGAACCTGCCACCAGGCCGAGGGGTGGCCGCCGGCATCCACCTGCGTTTGCACCGCGCCCACAATGCCCACGCACAGCGCCGCGATAACCATGCCCGCGCCCATGCGCCGCAGCGGCGTGACGCGCACCCCGCGCCGGGCCAGGGCCGGATACAGCCCGTAGGTAAGCAGCGGGTTCAGCCCGATGCCGAACACGATGCCCGAGAGCTGCAGCTGCTCGGCCAGCGGCCGGAAGCCCGGCCACAGCTCGCGGTTCAGGTGGGTGGCCTGGAGCACCCATTCGGAGGAGCTTTGCTCGTTCAGCATCCAGAGCACCGGCACGAAGGCGAACACCACGGCTACCCGGCGCAGGGCCGCGCGGCCTTCGCCGGGGCCGAAGGTCTGGCGCAGGCCGGCGCGCACCCCCACGGGCGGCACGCGCACGTAACGTCGCCGCCCCGCCCAGAAGGTGCCGGCCGCCGTGGCCATCAGCAGGCCCGGCACGCCGAAGGCCACGGCTGGCCCGTAGTGCTGGTACAGCAGCGGCGTGCCGATGGTGGCCAGGGCCGCGCCCACGTCGATGCTCATCTGAAACCAGCCGTAGGCCTTGGGCAGCAGCCCGGCGTTGGCCGGATTGAACTGGTCGCCGAGGTTGGCCGTTACGCTCGACTTGATGCCGCCCATGCCCACGGCCACCACCAGCAGCCCCAGCCGAAAGCCGGCCAAATCATCATTAAACGCCGACAGCAGCACGTGCCCGCCGCAGTACAGAATCGATAGATACAGAATAACGCGGTACTTGCCCAGCACCCAGTCGGCGAGCAGCGCCCCCAGCACCGGCAGCGCGTAGCCCAAGGCCGAAAACGAGTGCACCAGCGCGTTGGCCCGTGCCTCGGCCCCGGCCGTGAGCGCCAGGCTATGCGTGGGGTTGAAGAACTGCGCCACCAGAAAGGTGGGCAGTATCGTCATCATGCCATAGTAGCTGAACCGCTCGGCCACCTCGCTGCCGATGATGAAGGGCAGCGCGCGCGGAAAGCGCGGGGTTTCGGCCGGGGCGGAAGTAACGGCAGCAGCGGCAGCAGTAGCAGAGGTGGAAGGCATCATGGAAGCAGAAAAAAAGAACGTCATGCCGAGCGGAACCGAGGC
>JANNDE010000365.1:0-4260 GCA_031387395.1 Hymenobacter sp. | reverse complement strand
CGCGGCGAAGTATTGCATCGCGTCCTCCACGTCGGCAAATTCGGAATTGAGTGCGGCCTGCACCACTCCCTCATCCACGGCCAGCACGCGCACCAACCGCGCCAGTTTGCGCAACGCCTCCCGCGCCGGTTGAGCCCCGAATTGCTTGCGTAAGGTATAGAAAACGTGGCTGAAGCTCAGACTCGCCACATGCAGCGTAACCTGGCCTTCGTAGGCCGCCTGAAATAAGGCCGCCGCCGCTGCTCCATTCGGCTCGCGTCGACCCAAATAGTCGAACACGACGTTGGTATCCAGAAAGAAATGGCGCATTACGAAGCCGGTTCGTCGCGTTGCGTCCTATAGTCGAAATCGGCCGGCAGGGACAGGATGCCATACAATTCCGCCACGGCCGGAGCCAGTGGTTGGGCCAGAGTTGACTTAGCTACCACCTGGCGCAGATATTCTTCCACCAGTGCTGCCAGGGTGCGGCCCCGCTGCCGGGCATACTGCTCGGCCTGCCGCGTCACTTCGTCGCTCAATTCAAGGGTAATGGACATGGCCGAAGGAAATCAGGTTTAAGTAAAGATAACGCCGGCCGCTTGCGCGTGGTTTCCATCCCCCCGCCCCGCCGCCGTGGCTGCCGCAGCCAGGGTAGCGGGAGTTTCTAGCAACTATTCTCCCATCCACGCTCGCCTGAACCACTCCGGCAGTTCTTTGCCAATTATCGTTAGTTTTTTCGGCTCGTATTCCGCGAACCACCAAATAGCTGCCCCCGAATTATCGAACAGGTAAGCCCGGTCTACTGCTTGCATTGTTTCGACCAGCAGCGCCAGGCTTTTCGCGTAGCGGCTCACTATTTTCTCGGTTGAAACCCCATGCCCTCCTTTACTCACCCGGTTACTCACTCGGTCCACGTTTACCGCCGGCGTCTCGGTGGCAATATAGTACAAGTAGGTTCGGTAGCCCTTGGTAGTTGCCAAACGCAAAAAATCCAGCTTGGAGCGGTGCGACATCACCGACTCGAAGGTGAAGCTTACCCCAGCAGCCAGCAACCGATGCCGTAGAAAGTCAGCTACGGTCGCAGCCACATAAGAATTTACCGCTGCCCCCGGCTGCATAACGATGATATTATCGGCAATCCGCAAGCCTAACATCTCACTGGTTTGCGTACCCACCGCCGTTTGACCACTCGCCAAAAAAGCAACAAAATCGGTTTGCGAAACCTGTAGCTGATAGTCGGAAGCGTGTAGAAATTTCTGTCTCATCAGCAGCTTCTCAATCTCATCGGCATTCACGTAAATGCCCAGGTTGAACTTTCCGCGCAACTCTTCCAGCAGCGCCGACTTACCCGAGCCATTGGGACCTGCAAAAAGCCGGAGGCGCGGTATCGTAACACCCGCCATACCCTAGACTTTAGGGTTGGTGTTGCGGTATTCATCGGCCACTACTTCGCGCCGCCCGTTGGCATAGACACGCACCAACTGGCCATTTTCAAACACGGTCACCGTCAGGCCCAGGGCGCGGCTTTCGTTCACGGCCCGCAAGGAAGCCTGACGCGCCGCCGCCTGCAACACGTCAGCCGGTACATCTTCTGGTTGGTTCATTTTCATAGCGGGGTTATCTGTATTGACTAATCTGGCGTAAGCAAGATACGGCAAAACCCGCAGCCGAGGTTGCTCGGTTCCTTGTGCCGCCTCCCCCCCCACCCCGCCGCCGTGGCTGCCGCGGCGGGGGTGGCAGAGGTTTCGGCAGGTGTGCCTATACAGTCAGTGGCCCGATGCGGCGGCGTGCACCATTTTGCAGACCTTTGGGGTTAACTTGCTGCTAACCTCTACACATTATGGCCTCTACGCTCCTACTAAATCCAACGATTGTGCAGCAGCTCAACAACTTAGCCAACATGGCCGAGCGGGTAGCTACGCCCGAATTCAAGCGCAGCTTTCGGGCCTTTGTGCGGGCACGGGCGCAGAGTGCCAATACTACCCTGACCTACCGCGACACTCAGGGCCGCCTGGTGCAGGAATGGCCCGGTACCGGCCGCGTGGAAGTACTGGCCGAATAGCTTCACATGGCATTTGCTCCCTGCGCTTTCGTCCTGGCTGGCCCCAACGGCGCTGGTAAAACCTCGCTCTACCAGCACGAAGCCGCCGACGTGCCCCGGCTGAACGGCGACACCCTCTACCAGCAGGGCCTGAGCATCCACGACATCGAAGCCGAGCTACGCAAACAACTGGAGCAGTGGGTAGCCCAAAGCGCCTCGTTCGTCATCGAAACCAATGCCGCCAGCGAGCGGGATTACGCCCTGTTCGAAGCCCTGAAAAAATCGGGCTACCGCCTCGAATGCCGCTTCATCTGCCTGCAATCGGCCCTGGACTGCCAGGAGCGGGTAGCCCGCCGGGTGCAGGAAGGTGGCCACGACGTGGCCCCCGCCTTCATCAAGCACCGCTACGACAGCGGCTTGTCGCTGCTCAAACGAAACTACCGCTGCTTTGACCGCCTGCAACTCTACGACAACTCGGGTGAGGAGCCAATTGAAATCGTGGAGTTCATCCCTGGTAATCCGCCCCGGCTTTTTGACCGGAGGCCCCAGTGGGCCGTTTCCACCGTCGCGCATATCACCCGCATGGAAGCGCTCTACGCCAAGCTGCCAGCAAAGTGACTGCTGCCCCCGCCCCGCCGCCGTGGCCGCCGCGGCGGGAGTAGCGGGCGTTTTCTAAGTCGCTCTGCTGCGGGGAGCGTCGCGGTTATGCGCTGCCCCAGCCGCCACCCCCGCGCCCACGGCGTGGCTGTGCGCTGCTACGGCTGATTGCCTGCTGACCCTACTGCTTCCACTCCTATGTTACTCACCTACCGGAAGCTGATAATAAAATCCTAACTTGCAATACTTCCTGTTCCGAGCACCGCAATGTTGTCCACAGCTAAATTTCGACATACAACGATTTTTGAGAATCACTTCAACTAACCATTTCGACAATGACGCAATTTGCTGATGACAATTTTGACCGCTTACATAAAGCTTGTTTGCTGGATTTAAAAAAGACAGGTATCGTAAAATCAGTCTCGCTTACCGATAATATGGTTGGACCACGCTATGCAGCCAAAATTGAGGACCATTTTTTCAATACTATTGAAATTATTTTCGGGTTAAAATCTTCAAAGAATATTCTTGAAACTGATGAAATAGCCACATATTTGGGAGATTCAGCTTACATAGTCTTACTCGATGGTCCCGTCGAAGAACTTCGCCTTACTGCAAGCGGATATAGCTCATCGAGTGAAATGGAAACACTTTTCGGCTTGCCTACGTCCGCAAAGGACAAAAAAGATGTCTCTGTGATACAGGATATTCTTATCGCAAGAGGATTGAAAGTATCTGCCATGGCTCTTTCTAAACTTGAAAAAGACATTTAGCCGCTATGCACACAACAATGGTTTTTGCTGCTATGGTGAGACGACGGAATAAACTTCCCCACCAGCCCCGCCCTCTTGGCAGCTACGGGCGGCTTTACGCTGCTACGGTTGCTGGGCTAGGTGTTACGCAACCAGGAAGGTTGGATTGCTTGGGGTTGTGCCTAAGACAAAGCAGAACCGCGAGCCTTTATTTGCTGGTCATGTAGACAGTATACACCCTTGAAGTGCCACCTCTAGAATTGCTACCATGATTGATGTTGATGCGTTTTTTGACGCAGCTTTGGAAAAATTCCCAGTAATTGAAACAAAGCGGCTGATTCTTCGTGATTTGTCACTTTATGATATTTCCGAAATAAAGGAGATGAATAACGACGAAAAAATAGTAAAATTTATGCATTATGGCACTCGTCATAATGCATCTGATACATTTGATTACTTAATCAGATTACAAGCATACAAGGAAGCTATTACATGGGGAATTGCACTACGCGAAACCGATGAACTGATTGGCATCAGGTCATGCTTTATAGATTCCGCATACGAGCCGGTCACGGTGCAGGGACAGATGCGCCATGCCTATAGAAAACACGGATACACGTTTGAGGCTTATCAAGCAATAATAAGCTTCTTAGAAGAAGTTGGAGTGAAATCTATAAAAGCTAACGCGGATAAAAGTAATACAGCAGCTATTGCCCTACTCAATAAATTAGGGTTTCAAGCAGAACATCGTTGGCCCGGCTTTTCTTTCAACGACCCTAGAGCGTGAGGACAATTAATAAATCAGTTATTTATCTAAGCCAATCTATTGCTGCCCCGATATGCCAAAAGGCGAGGAAGGAAACGACCGTCTTTTCGTAGCGGGTGGCCAGG
>JANNDE010000349.1:0-7417 GCA_031387395.1 Hymenobacter sp. | reverse complement strand
GATGGTGGTTTTTAGCCCGGCCAACGCGGGCAGGGCCGCCGCCTCCGCGCTCAGCAACACCACACCCCGGCTGGTGGGCAGCGCCGTGCGCCACACCGGTCCGGCCAGCGCCACGGCCAGCACCGCCAGCAGCGCGGCGCGCAGCAGCAGTAGCCAGAGCTGCTCGGGCTTCAGGTTGCGCAGGCGGCGGTTGGCCCCCGCGGCCAGCCAGCGCAGGCTGCCCACCGCTACTTCGCGGCCCGGCCGGCGGTTCCAGAGATGAATGGCCACCGGCACCAGCAGCCCCAGAAGGGCCAGCAGGGCGGCAGGGTGAAGCAAGGTGAACAAAAGGAGTTATAAGTTAAAAGGTGAGAGTTAAAAGTTAAAAGGTTTTGAGACGGCGTTAGAATTCTGGGCGGGTTTAACTTTTAACTCTCAACTTTTAACTTATTTCCACTAGCTATTCCCGCGCCGCCGGATAAACTCCCGCAGCGCCGCATCCAGCGGCTGCGCGGTATCCAGCAAATGGTAGTCGAAACCCTGGCGGCGGGCCTGCCGGGCGGTTTCGCCCAGCCACTGTTGCAGCTGTTGCTGGTAGGCGGCACGTTGCGGGCCGGCCTCGATTTGCAGCGTTTGCCCGGTTTCCAAATCCCGAAACGTAACCGCTCCCTGATAGGTGAATTCCAGCTCGTTGTGGGCCATCAGGTGCAGCAGCAGCACGTCGCCGCTGGTGGCGCGCAGGCGCGTGAGCAGGCCGTTGATTTCGGTGCCTTCCTCGTACAAATCAGTCACGCACACCGTGAGGGCGCGCTGGCGGCGGGCGGTGAGGGGAGCCAGCGTTTCGGGCGCGGGGAAGGGGCCGGCGGCCTCGGCCGTCTCCAGGGCGTGGTAGAGGCGGGGCAGCTGGCGGGCATCGGCGCGGGGCGCGAGGTGGCGCAGGCCCTGGGGGCTGAGGGTGCTCAGGCCCACGGCATCGCCCTGCCGGGTGGCAATGCAGGCCAGCGCGGCCAGCAGCAGCCGGGCGTAGTCGAGCTTGCTCAGGCCGTTATCATCGCGGTGGTTCATGCTGGCGCTGGCATCGAGCAACAGATGAACCGTCAGGCTGGTATCGATTTCCGACTCGCGCAAATAGTACCGGTCCGAGCGGGCGGCCAGGCGCCAGTCGAGGCGGCGCAGGTCGTCGCCGGGCTGGTAGGGGCGGTACTGGCTGAACTCCATGCCCGCGCCGTGCCGCCGGCTGGCGTGCGTGCCGTTGAGGAAGCCCTCGGCTGCCTGCCGGGCGGCGAGGGACAGGTTTTTCAACCCATGCAGAAGTTCGGGGGAAAGCATGTAGGGGCGCGTTGCACGCGCCCGGTGGGACTGCGTGGTCAGGAACAAACGTGGTCAGGAATACATACGGTGCGGGCATCAGTGGTTCCGGCGGGCGCGTGCAACGCGCCCCTACATCGATACGGCTTTCAGCAATTCCATCACCGCATCATCGGGCGTGATGTTTTCCGCTTCTGCGTTGAAATTCAGTAGCACCCGATGCCGCAGTACCGGCGGGGCCAGCGTGCGGATATCTTCTAGCGTGGCGGCGAAGCGGCCGTGCAGCAGCGCCCGCGCCTTGGCACACAATATCAGCGCTTGCCCGGCGCGCGGCCCCGCGCCCCAGCGCCCGTAATCCTGGATGAACTTCACCGCCGAGGTGGCCGGGCGGGTGGCCCGCACCAGGCGGTTCACGAAATCCATCAGCTCGGGGCTGAAGCTCACCTGCCGCACGAGGGCTTGTAATGCCCGGATATCGGCCCCGCCCAGCACCGGCCGCACCGCCAGGCCGGCCGCGCCGGTCGTGCCGCGCAGCACCGCCAGTTCCTCTTCGGCCGTGGGGTAGCCAATGCGTACATACAGCAAAAACCGGTCGAGCTGGGCCTCGGGCAGGGGGTAGGTGCCGCTTTGCTCGATGGGGTTTTGGGTAGCCAGCAGAAAGAAGGGCTTGGGCAGCGCGTGCTCCTGCCCGGCGTAGGTGACGTGGCCTTCCTGCATGGCCTCCAGCAGGGCGGCCTGGGTTTTGGGCGGCGTCCGGTTTATTTCGTCGGCCAGCACCAGGCTGGCGAAAATGGGCCCGGGGTTGAACTTGAACGAGCGGCGCCCGGTGCCATGGTCTTCCTCCAAAACCTCAGTGCCGAGGATATCGGTGGGCATTAAATCCGGCGTGAACTGGATGCGGCGAAAGGGCAAATCGGTGGCGGCGGCCAGGGTGCGCACGAGCAGGGTTTTGGCCAGGCCGGGCACGCCCTCCAGCAGGGCGTGCCCGCCGGCCAGCAGCGCCACCAGCACCTCATCGAGCACGGTTTGCTGGCCCACGATGACCTTGGCGATTTCGGCCTTGAGAACGGGCAGCCTGGCGAGGAGGGAGTGGAGTTGGTCTTCAGTCATTGGTAGGTACGCGTTGTACGCGCCCGTTTCGTCAGGGTAAAATTTCTTGCTTTACTATTCTCGAATGATTACGGCTGCCTGCCTCCCCACTTTTCCACCCAGCGGCGCGGATTATTCCGGATATAATCCCTGTAAATCTCCAACTCGTGCGCCGTACGCACCACGTGTTCGTGGTAGCCTCGCTGCCAGATGCTGCCAGCCCCTCGCCAAACCTGCGCCCGGCGGGTGCAGGTTGCTTTAAACGCGCCAATTAATTGCCCTAACGATTTCGGCGATTCGGTAGGCAGCAATCCAATCAGTAGGTGGACATGGTTTGGCATGAGCACCCAACAATCGGCGTGGACGGCCGCATAGTGCGCCGCGAACTCGTGCCAACAGAAGCTGACAATGGTGCCAAGGGGCGTAGGGCGCAATTGCAGCTCCTCATCAAAGCCGCCAAACAATAATCGTCTGTCATCGGCCACAATGGTTACAAAATACCACCCGGCTTGGCTGTAATCATAACCCGGCAGCCGCACCGAGCGCCGCTGCGGCAAATCCACCCGTAGAGGCGCGTCGCCCGCGCCCGCAGTGTCTGGTAGGGGCGCGTTGCACGCGCCCGCGTCGTGTGGTGGCGGTAGGGCGGAATCAATGCTCATAGTTAGGAACGTTCAACGATTCGGGCGCGTGCAACGCGCCCCTACGTGAGGGCGTACAATAAAATATTCACCCCGAATTTCGTGTTGTCTTCGGCCAGAAAGCGCTTGTTGCGGAAATCGTAGTCCCACTCGCAGCCGTAGTCTTTGTTAGAGTACAGCACGCCGATGCGGCCTTTGATTTCCACGGCTTTGAGGTAGTCGTGCACGAGGTCGTCGCCCCAGCCGTTCAACTCGAAACCGGTGTTGGGCGGGCCGTCTTTAAAGGTGAAGAACTGGGAGTAGATGGGGTGCTTGTTGGGGATTTTTTTGAGCGCACCGCTGCCGAAGCACTGCCGCATCTGCTCTTCGAAGGAGCGGGCAAAAAGGCCGTCGATGTCGTGGTTGCAATCGTCCACGAACACGAAACCGCCGTTGCGCACGTATTGGGTAAAATTCTGTTTCTCAGCGCCCGAAAACTGCACCAGCCGGTGTCCGCTTAGGTAGCAGAAGGGGTAGTTGAACAGCTCGGGGCTGTCGAGCGCCACCACTTTTTCTTTGGGGTCGACGGGCACTTTGGTATACTCCACCAGCGAGTGCAGCAGGTTGGCGGGCATGCGCTCGTCCACGGCGTCCCAGTCGCCGGAGTGGTATCGCAGGCGCACAAACGTGAAGGGCATTGATTCAATGGGTGAATGGGTGAATGAGGAGATGGGGTGAATAGTTAGGCAGCATTCACCCATTCGCTCATTAATTAAATCGCGTCCGACAGGCTAGTGAACGTGAAGTCCCGGATTTTCAGCGGTGGAATCAGGCAGCCCGCTAGCCGCTGGGGCCGGCCAATCGCCTCGATATTATTGAGCATGATAATCGGGCTTTCGTTGAAGCGCAGGTTTTTGATGGGGAATTTGATGGCCCCGTTTTCGATGTAAAAAGTTCCGTCGCGGGTCAGGCCGGTGTAGAGCAGCGTCTGCGGGTCGACTTCGCGGATGTACCACAGGCGCGTGACCAGGATGCCCTTGGCCGTGCCCTTGATGAGCTCGGCGGTGCTTTGGGAGCCGCCCGCCATGATGAAGCCGCTGGGGAAAGCCGTGGCCGCCTGCTTGTTCTTCTCGGCCCAGAAGCGCGAGTAATAGAGCTGCTTCACCACGCCTTTTTCAATCCAGCTCAGGCGCTTGGTGGGCAGGCCTTCGCCGTCGAAGGCGCTGCCGGGCACCTCGGCGTTCATGGGGTCGGAATAGATGTTGATGCGCTCATCGAACAGCTTTTCGCCCTTGCGGTTGCCGCCGCCTTTCTTGGTCATGAAGCTGCGGCCCTCGTCGGCCGAGCGGGCATCGAGCCCATACATCAGCCCGCCGAGCAGCGACAAATCGCCGCCGTCCATGAGCGCGGCCGGCTCCAGAATCACGGTGTATTTGCCGGGCTCGATGGCCCTGGCGTTCACCGAGCCCAGGGCTTTGTCGGCGGCGCGCTGGGTCAGGGCTTTGGCGTTGAGCCTGGCGGGGTCCGTCACGTCGGCGATGGCGTAGCCCGAGCCGCGCCCGTCGGCGGTGCGCACCGTCACCGAAAAGTCGGTGTTGGTGCTCTGCTGGTAGGCTTCGAGGCCCTTGGAGTTGCGCAGGGCCTGGAAGCGGGTGCCGCCGTCGAGGAAGCCGGCGGCGGTGAGGTTTTTGGCGGCGCATAGCGTCATGCTGTCGGCGGCGGCCTGGGCGCGGGTGGTGGCCGTGAGCAGCGTGGTGGCCGTGGAGGGCGGGCTCACGTAGGCTTGGGGCCCGAGCAGGGGCACGTACTCGGGGCTTTCGGGGGCGAGCTTCGCGATTTCCTCGGCCCGCTGCACGCAGCGTTTCAGGGTGGCGTCGTCGAACTCGTTGCAGGTGGCGATGCCGCTGCGCTTGCCGAAGCGACTTTCGACGGCCAGCGACACGGAGTTTTGCGAGCCGGCCGTGCTCACGCTGTTGCGGGCGTAGCGGATGTTGCCGGTGGTGCGCCCGTTCAGCGACACCGCGCACTCGTCGGCGGTGCTGTAGGCGAGGACTTTTTTCAGGAGGGCCTGCGCCTCGGGTTGGGAGAGAATAGCCATTGGATGTTGATTTTGCAGAGGATGGGAAATAGGAACGTGCTGGCGGGTCACCTCACCCCCCTGGCCCCAAAGTTGATACGTTCTGGGTAAGGGCATGAACTGTTTGAAATTTTAGGCTGGTTGCCTTTGACTGGCAGCACGTAGTCGTTGCCGCTGGTCACGACGACGGTGCCCGTTTTTTGTCCGTGTCGTCCTGCACGGCTAACGTGAGGTCCGTGGGCGAGCAATATAGGTTCACCACGGACACGAAGCGCTGGCTGGCTTGCTGGGCTCCTTGTACGGTGGAACGCGGGCTTTGCCCGTCGCCGGCCACCCAGTCCCCGGCCTGCGCCTGCGGTGTAAACCAGCGTCCAAACGCCTGGGCCCGCGCGTCTTTATCGAGCGCCTGTAGCAGGTCGCGAAAGGTTCCGTAACTGGGCAATCCGTGGCGCAACCCAAAATAAGCGGTGAAAAGAGCCGCTTTGCTGCGTCCCAACGGGGCCATTTTCCGCAGCCTCTGGTACCCGCTGGCGATGGCTACAAACGCCATCCACAACAGCGCGGACAGCGGGAACCGTTGCCCCTGCGCGCGACGCGGGTCGGGTACTTGATGAAAAAATTCAGCTAGCTCCATAGCGTTTTTGGTTGCCAATTTACTACCGGCAAACAGTACGTATCAATTCTGCCCCCCAACCCCCCCTCCGGGGGCGAGGGGTAGCCACGGCGGCACGCTTCAAATGGGGTATTTATAGCCGGGAAAGCTGATTCCGCTGATTCTGATTTTACCTTGCAGGCCGTTCGTGCTGATTGCGCGGGCAGCCTGTTTTGTTTTGTAGCAACTCTTTCTTGTTCCGCGCCGCCTCGGCTCCCCCTCCCCACCGGGGAGGGGGCCGGGGGGTGAGGGGTTTCGCACGCCCATGCTCACAGTAGAAAAAATCGGCGGCACCTCGATGACCGCCTTCGCCGATGTCCTCGACAACATCATCTTCCACGGCCGCGAGGGCGCGAAGCTGTATAACCGTATTTTCGTGGTGTCGGCCTACGCCAACGTCACCAACTGGCTGCTGGAGAATAAGAAAACCGGTGAACCCGGCGTTTACCACCACATCACCCAAAACCAGGAGTTTCGGGCGGCCCTGCAGGACGTGGCCGCCAAACTCAAGGCGCTGAATACGCAATACGAGTCTCTGGGCCTCGATTTGGCCGTGGCCGACGCCTTCATGCAGCAGCGCGTCGACCAGGCCCAGACCTACCTCGACAGCCTCGTGAGCGTGCTGGCCTCGGGCTACGTCAACAGCACCAACATCCTGCAGGCAGCCCGCGAAATCCTGGCTTCGATAGGGGAGGCGCACTCGGCCTTTAACTCTGTGAATATCCTGCAAAGCCGGGGCGTGCACGCCACGCTGGTCGACCTCAGCGGCTTCGACGACGCGCAGGCGCTGACGATTGACGAGCGCATCCGCCAGGCGTTTGCCGATATTGATTTTGCCCGCACCATCTGCATCGCTACCGGCTACACTAAGGGTACCGAGGGCATCATGCGCGAGTTCGACCGGGGCTATTCGGAAGTGACGTTCAGCAAGATTGCCGTGGCCGTGCGGCCCCAGGAGGCCATTATTCACAAGGAATACCACCTGAGCTCGGCCGACCCCAACCTGGTGGGCGTGGACCAGTGCCGGCCCATCGGCTTCACCAACTACGACGTGGCCGACCAGCTCGCCGACGTGGGTATGGAGGCCATTCACCCCAAAGCCTCGAAGCCGCTGGAGATTAACGCCATCGACCTGCGCATCAAAAATACTTTCGAGCCCGACCACCCCGGCACGCTCATCACCCGCGACTACGTGTCGCCCACCAAGCGCATCGAAGTCATCACCGGCACCGATAAGGTGGTCATCATCGACATCCACGACCCGCTGATGGTGGGCGCGGCCGGCTTCGACCTGCACCTGATGCAGGTGTTCTACAACCTTGGCGTGAGCTACATATTCAAGGCCACCAGTGCCAACAGCATCACCATGCTCATTTGGGAAAAAGACATCAAGCCGCAGCTTATGGCCGCTCTGGAAGCCAAGTATGAGAATGTGACCGTGCAGCCGGCCGCGCTGGTTTGCCTCATTGGCTCCAACCTCGACGAGCCCGGCCTGCTGGCCCGCGCCGCCGGGGCCCTGGCCGATGCCGGCATCAATATCCGCAGCGCGGGCGTGGCCCTGCGCAAAGTCAACCTGCAGTTCATCGTGGGCCGCGAGGATTACCGCCCGGCCATCATCGCCCTGAACCAGGCGCTGGGGTAACAACGTAGCGTGGACTCTGCGAGTCCGCGCCTGGGCGAGGTTCCGTGCACGAA
>JANNDE010000286.1:0-2341 GCA_031387395.1 Hymenobacter sp. | reverse complement strand
TTACCACTAATTGGCGCACTTGCTCCTTTTGGGGGGGCGGGGGGTTGGGGCGGGGCACCAGTCCGAGGTCGTTGGGAGCCGGCTCGCCGAGCAGGGTGCGCAGGTCGTGGGGCTGGGCGTGGCGGAAGCCCATGGACCAGGTGGCAAAGCTGCGCGTGGGCCACGAGCCTTCGCCGAGCACCTGGCAGTGGTGATGGCGCATATCGGAGAGAATGGCGTGGTAGTACAGGTGCCGGACGGCCGCCCGAGGGCCTTCCAATACTTGCAGAAAACGGCCCTCGGGCGTGTGCAGCAGCACGCCGGTGATGTCATGCGCCTGGTTGTAGGTGCGGCACTGATGGAGTAGGCCGGCGAGGGCGGCGTCGTCCATCGGTACCATCCACTGGCTCTGATAAATAAGGTGGTACGGTTGCATGCAGAAAGGAAAGGGGGGGTACTGGTTTGGGAGTGCGCTTACAGTTCGTGCGGCGCGGGCTGGCCCTGTTCCCAGGCCCCGAGGCTGGCCACGGCGGCATCGGCGATGTTGGTGAGGGCCTCGCGGGTGAGGTAGGCCTGGTGGCCGGTGAGGAACACGTTGGGGTAAGTGAGCAGCTTCGCGTAGACGGGGTCACGCAGCTGGTCCCGGGTGTGGTTGCCGAAAAAGAGGCCCTTTTCGTGCTCGTACACGTCGAGGCCGAGGTAGCCGAGCTGGCCCGAATCGAGGGCGCGCAGGGCGGCTTCGGTGTTGAGCACGCCGCCGCGGCCGGTATTTACCAGCAGCACGCCGGGCTTCAGCTGATTTAGCACCTGGTCGTCAATCAGGTGCTGGGTGTCGGCGGTGAGCGGCGTGTGCACCGAGATGATATCGGCCTGGGCGCAGAGCTCGGGCAGGCGCACGTAGCGCAGGCCGTATTGGGCGGTCAGGTCGGGGTTGGGTTGCACATCCACGCCCAGCAGCTGGCAGCCGAAGCCGTGCAGAATGCGCGCCACCACGCCCCCGATGCGCCCCACGCCCAGGATGCCCACGGTTTTGCCGTGCAGGTCGAAGCCGATGAGCTGGTCGAGGCAGAAGTCGTTGGCCCGCAGCTGCTGGTCGGCCTGGCGCAGGTGCCGGCACAAGGCCAGCATCAGCGTCACGGCGTGCTCGGCGATGGCGTAGGGCGAATAGTCGGGCACATTGGCCACGCGCAGCCCCAGGCGGTGGGCGGCGGGCAGGTCCACGTTGTCGGTGCTGGCGGCCCGCACCACCACGTAGCGCACGCCGTGGGCGTGCAGCTGCGCCAGCATCGGGGCTGAAACGTCGTCGGGGGAGAATACGCACACGGCTTGCGAGCCCTGGGCCAGGGCCACGGTGATGGGATTCAGGGGGGCTTCGAGAAACAGCAGCTCGTGGCGGCCGGCGTTGGCCCCTTCCAAAAAAGGGCGCTCGAAGGCCAGGGTACTGAAGACGGTAACTTTCATAAAATGAGGGGCGAAGGAGGCATGAATATCAGTGGGCATTATCGTTGCGCCTGCGCCGGTGTGCTGCCAAATAGCTGCTGGCGCAACGTTTCGTCCCGCCCATACACATCGGCATAAAAGCGAAGCTTGCCGGCCACGACTGCGCAGGTGGCGTAGCGGACGTGGAGCGGCACCGGCCGCTTCAAAAAGAAGTTGCGGGGCTTGGGCGCGGCTTCGCACTGGGCTTCGGTGGGCAGGGCGGCGCGGGCCGCGTCTAGGCCAAGCAGGTAGGCGGCCAACTGCATGGGGTTCTGCACTTGCAGGCAGCTATGGCCCAGCGCGCGGTAGGGCCGCATAAACCGCTGCGGGTCGGGACCGTCGTTGAGGTACATGCCGTAGGGGTTGGCAAAGGGAAAAATAACGTTGCCCAGCAGGTTGCCGCAGCCGGGGCTTTGGCGAATGGTGTAGGCGAAATTCTGCGCCGTCACGGTCGACCAGTCCACGTCGGTGCCGCGCAGCTCCCGGCCATTTGCGTCGAAGAGGCGGTAGTTGTTATCGGCCAGGAAATCGTGCTCGGAATGCACCTGGGCATTGGCCTGCAAATAGGGCAGCAGCTGCTCGGTGGCAATGCGGCGGGGCACGCGCCACTCCGGGGCGATGGTGAAGGAGGTGAGCCGGCTGCTGAGGGTGGGCGTGGGGTTGGCGGGCCGGCCGATAACCAGGCGGTGCGTCTGGAGCACCCGGCCCTGGCGCACCACTTCCAAGCGGTAGGCGGGCAGGTTCACCAACACGTACTCAGCATCCGGAATGGCTGCCCAGCGCCAGCGCTCCAACGTGACGGCCAGTTGCTGGCTTCGCCGCAGGCGCAACCCGGCATCGGGGCCGGCTGGCTGCTCACCGGTGGAGCGGTTGCCATCGTCAT
>JANNDE010000284.1:0-1552 GCA_031387395.1 Hymenobacter sp. | reverse complement strand
ATATTTTCACGCGCCTAACTACCGTGCGCAAGCTACGCAACCGCGTGTACCACTATGAACCCATTTGCCTGCGGCAACAACTTGCTTGCCTGACGGACCTGCGTGAAACGCATCAGCACATACAAGAGCTGAGTGCCTGGCTCAGCCCCGACTTATTGGTAATTCTGAATCAGCTCGACCGGTTTGAGGCTGTCTGCCAAGCTATTTACCAGGAGTTGCCTTTCATTCAGCCCTAAGACAGCTTCCATGCACCTCACCGGCAAGCACATCAACTACTACCACATCTGCCACCGTAAGCTGTGGCTGTTCGACCACGGCGTGAGTTTCCAACAAACCCACGACAACGTGGCCGACGGTAGCCTGCTACATGAAACGGCCTACCCGCAACGGGCAGTCCGCTACCGGGAAGTTCAATTTGGCGGCATCAAAATCGACTTCTACGACCCGCACACGCGCACCATCCACGAAATCAAGCGCAGCGACAAGCTGGAAGCGGCCAGCATCGCACAGCTCAAATACTACCTCGTGGTGTTGGAGCGCCATGGCGTAGTTGGCCCCACCGGAGTACTCGAGTACCCCAAGCTGCGCCGGACCCTGCCCGTGGCACTTGATGATGCCGACCGTATTGCCGTGGCTGAATGGGAAGCCGGGGCCACGGCCGTTACGAGCCGGGCCGGGTGCCCGGCCGTCATCAACAAGCCGCTGTGCAAAAATTGCAGCTACTACGAATTCTGCTACGCGGGCGAATGAGTGTGCGGGAAGTTGCCGCTGGCACCGCAGGGCCGTAGCGGGGAGGTATGGTCGCCACCCATTACACTTTTATTCTCTTCAACGGCCCCGCGGTGCCAGCTAAAGCTTCCCGCACATGTGATGAAAAAGACTTTCTACCTCTTCAACCCCGGCCGTCTTAGCCGGCAGGATAATACCCTGAAATACACGGCCTACGACGAGGCCGGAGCCGATGCGCAGGTTCGGTTCCTGCCCATTGAGGACGTAGCCGACCTCTTCATCTTCGGGTCGCTCGATGCGAATTCGGCGCTGTATAATTTCCTGGGCAAGCACGGCGTATCGGTGCATTTTTTCGATTACTACGAGCACTACACGGGCTCCTTCATGGCCAAGGAATACCTGCTGGCCGGCCAGGTGCAGGTAGCCCAGACGCGCCACTACCTGGGCGCGGCCAAGCGCCTGGCGGTGGCCCGCAAGTTCGTGGAGGGCGCGGCCTTCAACCTGCTCAAAAACCTGCGCTACTACCAGAGCCGGGGCCGCGACGTGGCCGCCGAAATCGCGCAGATGGAATTGTACGTGGCCGCCCTGCCCCACGCCACCACCGTGCCCGAGCTAATGGGCTACGAGGGCAACATTCGCCAAACCTATTACCGCACCTTCGAGCGGCTGGTATCGGTGGCCGGCTTCACCTTTGGCACGCGCAGCACCCAACCGCCCCAAAACGAGTTGAACGCGCTGATTTCATTCGGCAACATGCTCTGCTACGCGGCCTGCCTATCGCAGATTTATCATACTCAGCTCAACCCCACCATTTCGTTTTTGC
>JANNDE010000279.1:0-2976 GCA_031387395.1 Hymenobacter sp. | reverse complement strand
GGTTGCGCACCGTGCCGATAAAGGAGTTGACCGCCCCGGCATTATCGGTCTGCACGGCCGCGAGGGCGGCGGCAATGTCAATGGGCTGGTCGGTAATGGCGAGGGTAGGGGTCATAGAAGTACCGTGGACTCTGTGAGTCCGCGCGTAGAGGAAAATGGGGCCGGGAAATCGGTAAATATTGTTGGGCGCGGACTCGCAGAGTCCACGGTACATCACCCCCCGGCCACGGGCGGGATGAGGGCAATTTCGTCCACCGTGCGCAGCGGCTGTTCAGCGCTGGCGTACTCGTTGTTTACGGCCACGGCGCAGCTGCGCAGGTCGCCGAGGGCCGGGTACTGGCGGCGCATTTCGGCCAGCAGCGCGCCCACCGTGGCGGGGGCGGGGGCCGGCAGCTCGATGACGGACGTGCCCACGATGTCGCGGGTGATACCGAAGAGGGCGACTTTTAACGACATATCTTTCGACGTGAATTTTGGGCCAAAACCGGCCGTTGGCGGTGCTTTAGGCTGGTGCCTGAACACCTTTTCGGCGTCCGGGGTTTACCATAAGTCGCCTGTCTTACGTACAGCCGGGCAAAATTGGTGATAAACGTGCTTCCATCCCTACTCCCGCCGGCCGCGCCGGCCCTTACGCCCCTCTTCGACCAGCACGGCCGGCCGCTGGAATACCTGCGCCTGGCCGTGACCGACCGTTGCAACCTGCGCTGCTTCTACTGCATGCCCGAGGAAGGCATCAAGTACATGCCCAAAAACGAGCTGCTGAGCTACGAGGAAATGCTGCGCCTCACCGGCTTGCTGGCCGGCTTAGGCGTGCGCAAAGTGCGCCTCACCGGCGGCGAGCCCTTCGTGCGGCGCGACCTGGTGCCCTTCATGGAGCAACTGGCGCAATTGCCCGGTATTGATGATATCAGCCTGACCACCAACGGTGTGCTCACCGCGCCGCACGTGCCCGCCCTGGCCCGCCTGGGCGTGAAGGCCGTGAACCTCAGCCTCGACACGCTCGACCGCGAGCGGTTCTTCCAGATTACGCGACGCGACGAGCTACCCAAGGTGATGGAAACCTTCCACGCCCTGCTGGAGGCCGGCATTCAGGTAAAAATCAACGCCGTGGTGATGGACGGCCAGAATATCGACGACCTGATTCCGCTGGCCGGCCTCAGCCGCGACCTGCCCGTGGACGTGCGCTTCATCGAGGAAATGCCCTTTAATGGCGGCAGCCATGCCGCCGGCCTCGCCTCGCTGCCTTGGAACCACGTCCGCATCCGGCAGCATCTGGAGGCCCATTTCGGCCCGCTCATGCCGGTGCAGATGGCCGCCGGGGCCACGGCTTCTGAGTACCGTATTGCCGGGCACCGGGGCACGGTAGGCATCATCGCGGCCTACTCGCGCACCTTCTGTGGTACCTGCAACCGCCTGCGCCTCACGGCCGAGGGCGGCATCAAAACCTGCCTCTATGACCAGGGCGTACTCGATACCCGCGCCCTGCTGCGCGGCGGCGCTTCCGATGCCGAGATGGTGGCAGCCCTCAGCAACGCCTTCCGCTACCGGGCCGCCAACGGCTTCGAGGCCGAAAGTCAGCGGCCCCTGCACCAGCTCAGCTTCGAGAGCATGGCCACGATTGGGGGATAGGGCGGCTTTGCCCCGGCGGAAACGATTGCTGCACCAGAGCTGCCGGTTTGGCTTGCCAGGCAACTTAACGGGGAGGCAGGTCGTTGCAAGAGCTTAATTTTACGCTGCTGCAACCCCGTTTTGGCGCTGGGCATTGCCGCAAGTGCGGCGCAGGTACCGACATGACTTCAGTGGTTTCTTCCGCCGGCTATATTTCTCGCAAAACCCACCGCCTGGCCGTAGGGGCCCTGTTTTTCCTGCTGGGGCTGTGCTTTGCCAGCTGGGCGTCGCGCATTCCGAGCGTGCAGCAGCGCATGGGCATTTCGGAGGCGGCGCTGGGCGGCGTGCTGCTGGCCATTCCGCTGGGGCAGCTGGTGTCGCTGTTGCTGGCGGGGTGGCTGGTGGCCAAGCAGGGCAGCCGCCGGGTGGTGCTGTGGGGCGTGGGGCTCTACGCCGTGGCGCTGCTGGGGCTGGGTTGGGCCGGCAGCCTCTGGCAGCTGCTGCCGTGCCTGGTGGTGTTTGGCGTGGGTGGCAACCTCACCAATATCTCGGTGAATACCCAGGCCGTGGGCGTGGAGCGGCTCTACCAGCATAAGCCCATCATGGCCTCATTTCATGGGCTATGGAGCCTGGCGGGGTTTGTGGCGGCGGCCGTGGGCTCGTTCATGATTGGGCACGCGGTGCCGCCGGGCGTGCATTTTGTTTTTATTTTCTTATTTATTCTGGCCGGGCTGGCGGTGAGCGCAGGCTACATCATCCGCGAAGATTTGGGCATGGCCCCCAACCAGCCCATCTTCGTGAAGCCCGATAAGGAGCTGCTGGGCCTGGGGGCTATTGCCTTTTGCGCGCTCATCTGCGAGGGGGCGATGTTCGACTGGAGCGGGGTGTATTTTAAGAAGGTCATTCAAGCCGATAAAAACTGGGTGGGCGCGGGCTACACGGCCTTTATGAGCACGATGGCGCTGGGCCGCTTCGGGGCCGACTGGCTGGCCCACCGGCTGGGGCCGAAGCGCGTGATTCAGCTCAGCGGCCTGCTCACGGCCCTGGGGCTGAGCATTGCCGTGGCGCTGCCCACGCTGCCCACGGCGCTGCTGGGCTTTCTGCTGGTGGGGTTTGGCACGTCGGCGGTGGTGCCGCTGGTGTACTCGGCGGCGGGCAAATCCACGCATATGTCGGCGGGTATGGCGCTGGCGGCGGTGTCCACCATTGGCTTCTTCGGGTTTCTGCTGGGGCCGCCGGTGATTGGTTTCGTGGCGGGCGCAACGAGTTTGCGCGTGTCGTTTGTGCTGATTGCGGTGATGGGGCTGGCCGTGTCGGCGGTGGCGAGTCGGGTACGGGTGTGATGTAGCGTGGACTCTGCGAGTCCGC
>JANNDE010000442.1:0-18485 GCA_031387395.1 Hymenobacter sp. | reverse complement strand
CCCTAGTAGCGCCGGCCCGCGCCCAGGCCCCGGTCGCCCCCTCCGAAGCCCGCTGCCTGATGCTGCCGCTGGCCCCCGGGCAACGCGTGCAGCTTTCCCCGCTGATTGTGGAAGCCCAGGTGCGCCATGCCGAGAGCGTCTGGGATGCCGGCCACCGCCGCCTGTTTACCCGGCATCGCCTGCGGGTGTTTTCGCTGCTGAAGGGCCAGCCCGCTGATACGACCGGCCTCGTGCTCATCACCGAAGGCGGCCGCCTGGGGCTCGACCAGCAAACCCTCACCAACACCTTGCAGCTCAGGCCCGGCCAGCGTGGCGTGTTCTTCCTCGCGCCGGCCACCTGGCCCGGTTTGCCGGCCGCCGGCCGCTTGCTTACGCCGGTGGGCAGCCAGCAGGGTTTTATTGAAGTAAACCCCGCCGATGGCACCGCGGCTGAGCCCTTCCGCACCTATCCGGCCCTCGATGCGGCCTTTTACCAAGGCCTGGCCGGCCTCACGGGGCAGCCCCGGCGGGTGCTGCACCGCCTGCCCGCGTTGCCCGGGCGCGCGGTGGCCCGGCCCGCTGGCACGCTGGCCCCGTTGGTGGCCAGCCTCAGCCCGCTTAGCCTGCCGGCCGGGGTGGGGGCGGTGCTCACCATCAGCGGGAGTGGCTTTGGCGGCAGCCGGGGCGCGGGGTTTGTCGAGTTTCGCAATGCCGACGATGGCGGCGCTACCCGTGTGAAAGCCCGCGACGCCGACTACCTCACCTGGACCGACGCCCGCATTCAGGTGCGGGTGCCCTCGGCGGCCAGCGGCGGCCGGCCGGCTGGCTCTGGCCTGGTGCGCGTCACAACCGATGGCCAGCTGCCGGCCGAAAGCCCCGCGCCCGTCACGGTCATCTACGCCCTCACCAACGTGGAGAGCACCGACGGCACCCTGCTCCAGCGCCCCAACCACATTGCCCAAAACCCCAGCGGCGGCATCAGCTTCCAGCTTGGCCCCAACTTCGCGGCGGGCCCCACGGCGGCCTGGCAGCGCGCCCTGGCCTCGTGGCGCTGCAACACCGGCATGAACTGGGACGGCGCCCCCGGTACCAGCAACGCCATTGCCGACGACGGCCTGAACGTCGTGGCCTTCGACCAGGGCCCCCAGCTGCCCACGCTGGTGCTAGGCCGCACCACCAGCTACTACCGCGGCTGCTACGCCCCCGATGGCTCGGTGGTATTTTGGGTGAAGGAAATCGACATGCAGTTCGATGACGCTGCTAATTTCCAGTTTGGCCCGTCCCCGGCCATCAGCCCGCAAATCGACTTCGAAACCGTGGCTGTGCATGAGCTGGGCCACGCCCAGCAGCTGGGCCACCTCATCCTACCCGGCGCGGTGATGCACTACGCCGTGGCCCGTGGCCAGAACGCCCGCGCCCTGAACATTGCCAGCGACATTGCCGGCGGCCGGCAGGTGCTGCGGGTGCGCAGCTTTCGCAACCTGGGCTGCGGCGGGCCGGCGCTACTGCCCGCTCCGCTCACGGCGCTGGCAGCCAGCTACGCAGCTGGTACTGGTGTCACGCTCACCTGGAGCACCCGCGACGAGTGCTTCCTAAGCAGCTTCGTGGTCGAGCGCAGCGCCGGGGCCGATACTACCGGCTGGCAGCGGGTGGGCACGGTGGCCACGCGCCCGCCCGCCGCCCAGTATAGTTTCGCCGACGCCCAGGCCTCCGCCGGCCTGCGCTACTACCGCCTGCGCCTGGTGCGCCCCGACGGCTCGCTCGACAACGCCGCTCCCGTGCTGCTCAGTTCCGAGGGGAGCACGGTGGGCATTTTCCCCAACCCCGTGGCGGGCGAGGTACTGCAGCTGCAATACCCGGCCGCGGCCGCAGGCGTGTTGAGCTTCCGGATTTATGACGAGCTGGGCCGCCTCGTGCGTGCCACTGGCCTCAACGTATCAGCGGGGCTCAGCCTGCTCAGCCTCGATGTGGCCGGGGTGCGCCCGGGCCTGTACCTGCTGCGCTGGCAGGATGCGCAGGGTGGCACCGGCACCCGCCGTTTTGTGCGGCAATAGGCCGCACGGTAGTGCCTGAGCCGATGGCCGCCGGCCCCTCGCGGGCCTTGGGCTACCGGCCGTGACCGCTGGGGGCGGCCACGGCCCGGGCAGCCGGTGCCACTTCGTAGCGGCTCAGCTGTGCTGCGTCGAGGTTGCCATTGAGCCACTCGCTTTCGATGTTGGCCCCCAGCTTTTTGTAGAAGCCAATGGCCGACTCGTTCCAGTCGAGTACCTGCCATTTCATGCGCACGGCCCCGGTGGCGCGGGCTTCGGCCACCACGGCATCGAACAGCAGCCGGCCCAGCCCGCCGCGCCGGCCGGTTTCGGTCACCACCAGGTCTTCGAGGTAGAGCATGCGGCCTTTCCACGTAGAGTAGGCCGTGTAGTACAGCGCCAGCCCGATAATTTCGCCGGCCTCGTTTTCCAGCACGAAAAAGCCAAAGATGGGCTCTGGCCCGAAACCGTCGCGCTGCATAGCGGCCAGTGTATTGGTTACGGCGTCCGGGGCCTTTTCAAATTCGGCCAGCTCTTTAATCAGGTCCAGGACCTGGGGCAGGTCGGTTTCCACGCCGCGGCGCAGCACTACGTTGTTATCCATGCGAAACGAAGGTGAAGTCAAAAGAAATTGGGCCGCTACCGCTTCAGCAGTAACGGCCCAATAAATCAACATCAGAAAAATCAATAAACCAGATAATCAGCCTCGGTCAGCGCCGTCCACAAAATCCGTGGAATCCGCTAAAATCCGAGCCAATCCGTGGTCTACATCTGCGGCTGCATCTTTTTGATGTCTTCGGTGGCGTTCACCGAGTTCAGCTCGCGGAATTGCGCAGGCTGCTTGGCACCCTTGGTGGTGTCGGGCGCGGCGGGCAGGTCGGGCAGCTTGGCGGTAACGACGTCATCCTCGCTATCAACTGAAGGGCCGCACGAAGGCAGCGTGAGCGACAACAAGGCAGCGGCCAACAGGCCGGGGAGGAGCGTTTTTTTCATTGGGTTGGAAAACGAATATGGGCGCAAGTTACGCACGGCCGGCGGGTTGGCATAGGCGTAGTCGCTCCAAATACGCTGCTAGCACAGCGTAGGTTGGTTGGCGCAGCTACTGCGCCGACACCTTATGCCAGGGCATACCCAGCAATCCCGGGGGCAAAGCAGCAGCGGTGGAAAGGACTGCGGGAGCGGCAAATATGCACGCTTGCGGCCTGCCGGAACGCCTCTGCTCTGCCCGTACCTTTGCCCGCCCATGTCCGTCCCGCTTTCCGTCGTCATCATCACCTTCAACGAAGAAGCCAACATTGCCCACTGCCTCGAAGCACTGGGCGACGTGGCCGACGACGTGCTGGTAGTCGATTCCTTCTCCACCGATAACACCGTCGAAATCTGCCGCCGGCACGGCGCACGTGTCATTCAGCACGCCTTCGCCGGCTACGTCGAGCAAAAAAACTACGCCACCAGCCAGGCCCGGTTCGACCACGTTCTCCAGCTCGATGCCGACGAAGTTCTCACCGACGAGCTGCGCCAGGCCATTCGCGCCGCCAGAGCCGACTGGCAGCACGCGGCCTACTCCTTGGCCCGCCTTACCAACTATTGCGGCCACTGGGTGCGCCACGGCGGCTGGTACCCCGACCGCAAGCTGCGCCTCTACGACCGTCGCCTGGGCTGCTGGACGGGCCTGCTGCTGCACGAGAAATTCGAGGTGAACCCCGGCCAGACCACCGCCCCGCTGCCTGGCCACGCCCTGCACTACAGCTACCACTCGGTGGCCCAGCACGTCACCCAGCTCAATAAGTTCACCAGCATCACGGCTCAGGAGCTGGCCCTGCGCGGCAAAACCCGCGTCGGCCTGTTCCATCTGCTCCTTAAGCCCCTCTGGAAATTCGTGCACGGCTACGTTTTCCGCCTCGGCTTTCTCGATGGTTTCGCTGGCCTGTGCATCGCCGGCATCTCAGCCTGGGGCGTGTTCCTGAAATTCGCCAAGCTGAAAACCCGCACCGAACGCGCCGAAGCATGAGCCTGGAAACCCGCCCCACCTTCCTCGTTTCCCGCACCGATGCTATCGGCGATGTGGTCCTCACCCTGCCGGTTTGTGGCCGGCTGAAAGAGCTGTTGCCCGGTTGCCGGGTAGTGCTCATCGGCCGCGGCTACACGGCCGCCGTGGCCGCTGCCTGCCCCTGGGTCGATGGTTTTCTGAATCTGGATGAGGTAGAGCGGCTACCTGAGACGGAGCAGGTAGCCGCCCTGCGCCAGTTCGAAGCTGCCGCCATCATCCACGTCTTCCCCAACAAGCTGCTGGCCCGGCTGGCCCAAAAGGCCCGCGTTCCCGTGCGCATCGGCACGCGCAACCGCTGGCAGCACTGGCTTACCTGCAACCGGCTGGTGGCCCTCAGCCGCCGCCACTCGCCCCTGCACGAGGCCCAGCTGAACCTGCGGCTGCTCCGGCCCCTGGGCGGTGCTTCCGAAACGTCCTTGCCCGCCGTGGTCCCGCTCGTGCACCTCGAAGCCCCCGAGCCGCTGGCTGCAACCTGGGAGCAGCTGCTGGCCCAACGCCACCCCGGCCAGCTCAACGTCATCCTGCACCCGCGCAGTCGGGGCAGCGCCCGCGAGTGGGGCCTGGCCAATTTCAGCCAGCTCGCCCGGCTGCTGCATCAGGCCGGCCACCGCGTGTTCATCACCGGCACGGCGGCGGAAGGGGAGGAGCTGGCCGAATGGCGGCGCGAAAACGCGGCTTTTCTGGCCGCCGACCTCACCGGTCGGCTCAGCCTGCCGCAGTTCATCGCCTTCATCGCTGCCGCCGATGGCCTCGTGGCCGGCAGCACTGGCCCACTGCACCTGGCCGCCGCGCTGGGCCGCCACGCGCTGGGCCTGTACCCCCCCATCCGGCCTATGCACCCTGGCCGCTGGGGACCGCTGGGCCCGAATGCTGAATTTATGGTCTTTGATAAGCCTGCTTGCCAGGATTGCCGCCCCCAGCCTGCCGCTTGCACCTGCATTCGGGCCATCGAGCCGCTGGCTGTGGCCGCGCGAGTGCTGGCCTGGCAAGTCTTAGCGGGCCGCTGAGGCCCGCGTTTTGTCGGCAAACAAAGCCGTATTCATTTAGTTAGTTTGCTGCTTGTCGGCTTTTGTGCAACCTAGGCAGTGTCGCAATCCGTACATCGGGCACCAGGCCGTGCGTTAGGCGTAGTTATCTGGGGCTTGGGTGAGCCGCAGGCCGCCGCCCCGGCCCAGCAGGCAACGCGGCCACCCTGCTTAGCGAGTTGCTGCGGCCAACCCCGTACTTTGTTCTCATTCCGTATTTTTTTGTAGGTTTCGGCCTGTAATTTTTCCCGCCCCAGCATGAGCGATTCCCCCGAACGGGTTAAACTGAGTAAAGAGGAGAAAGACCGGCGCTTCCAGGCCGAGCTAATGCCTGTGCTCGACCCGCTCTACAATTTTGCCTATCGCCTCACCCTCGACGAGGACGATGCCAACGACCTGGTGCAGGAAACCTACCTGAAGGCGTATCGCTTTTTTGAGTACTTCGAGCCCGGCACCAACGCCAAGGCCTGGCTGTTTCGCATCCTGAAGAATTCGTTTATCAACGACTTCCGTAAGAAAAGCAAGCAGCCCGCCAAAGTCGACTACAGCGAAATTGAGGGCTATTACAATCCCGACGACGTGGAAGCCGAAGGCGAAATCGGCGCGTCGTCGTCCGACATGCGCCAGCAGTCGGCCCGCGACCTCATCGGCGACGAAGTGGCCAGTGCGCTGAATTCTTTGCCCGTCGATTTCCGCACCGTCATCATTCTCTGCGACCTCGAAGGCTTTACCTACGAGGAAATGGCCAAAGTGCTTGATATTCCGATTGGTACCGTACGTTCGCGCCTGCACCGGGCCCGTAACTTTCTCAAGGATAAACTGGAGAAATACGCGCAGTCAATGGGATATGGTAATGATACAATTGACGACGAAACGGAACTAACCGAGGCTGATAATAATTAACGTCAGCAGCAAGGCGGCCCGGCTGCCTTGTACCTCGCTGTTATTCATTCCTTTCCCCCACAATTTTCAATTATGACACCAACTGCTACTACACAAACCAACCTGCCGGCCCCCATTGCCCCAGCTCTGTCGGACAATGGCTCCGACTGCGACCGAGTGAACACTGTATTAGACCAATTTATTGACGGCCACGCGGTGACCGAGGCCGATGAGGAGTACCTCTACGACCATGTCAGCGACTGCTCGCCCTGTTTCAAGGACCTTGAGAAGCAGCGCGTGTTCATCAGTTTTCTGAACCAGCGCGTTTCGCGCCGGCCTATTCCAGCCAGCCTGCACCAGTCAATTATGGCCCGTGTTGGAGTTGAAGTGGCCTAGTTCCGGCGGCTTCTGGCTAGCTTTGCCCGATGCAAGGCAAAATCATTGTTTTCTCGGCTCCTTCCGGGGCTGGTAAAACCACTATCGTGCACCGCCTCATGGACCGGCTGCCCGAGCTGAGCTTTTCCATTTCGGCCTGCACCCGCGACCGCCGCGGGCGCGCCGAAGTCAATGGCAAAGACTATCATTTCATCTCCGTTCAGGACTTTCAGGATAAAATCCGCCACAACGAATTCGTGGAGTGGGAGGAAGTGTACGAGGGAGCCTTTTACGGCACTCTTAAGTCCGAGATTGAGCGCATCTGGGCCAGTGGCCAGCATGCTATTCTCGATGTCGACGTGAAGGGTGGCCTCAGCATCAAGGAGTTTTACAAGGACCGCGCGCTGGCCATCTTTGTGCGTCCACCTTCTATCGAGGTTCTCGAGCAGCGCCTTAATGCCCGGGCCACCGACTCCAAATCCAGCATCTCTTCGCGTGTGTACAAGGCCAATTTCGAGCTCGCGTTCGAAGACCGGTTCGATGTAACCGTCGTCAACGACGTCCTCGACGAGGCCTGCGAGCACGCCGAGCGCCTCGTGCGCAATTTCATCAGCGGCGAGCCGTCCATCGTCTAAAACTGCGTCTGGTATGAGCCGTACCCGTATCGGCCTGCTGTTCGGGTCGTTCAATCCCGTGCACACCGGCCACCTCATTCTGGCCGAGCACTTCGCCACGCGCACCGATTTGACCGAAGTCTGGCTCGTGGTATCGCCCCACAGCCCTTTCAAAGAGGCCGCCGACCTGCGCCCCGACGCCGAGCGCCTGCACCTCGTGCAGCTGGCCATTGCCGGTAACCCCCGTCTGCGCGCCGAAGACATCGAGTTCAGCCTGCCGCGTCCCAGCTACACCATCGCTACGCTCGACGCGCTGCGCCTGCGCCACCCAGGGGCCGATTTCGTGCTCCTGATGGGAGCCGACAACCTGCCCGGCCTGCCGCGCTGGCACGAAGCCGCCCGCCTGCTGGCCGAAATCGACCTCTACGTGTACCCGCGCCCCGGTACTTTGCTGCCCAGCCTGACCACCTTTCCACGGGCCCGCATCGTGGCCGCGCCGCTGCTGGATATTTCGGCCACCTACATTCGCGAAAGCCTGCGCCAGGGCCAGAGCATCCGCTACCTCGTGCCCGTCGCCGTCGAAGCCGAGCTGCTGAAATAAAACGTCGCCGCGCACCTCTGCGGTACCTTGCCTGACAATGAAAAAGCCCGACGAATTTCGCCGGGCTCTTTCATTGTCAGGCAGACCAAATCAGATGGTCATAATCTCCGACTCCTTCTTGCTGAGAGTCTTATCCACTTCCGTAATGTAAGCGTCGGTGGTTTTCTGTACTTTTTCTTCGGCGCTTTTCACGGCATCTTCCGAAGCGCCTTCCTTCAGCAGCTTGCGCAGCGACTCGTTCACATCCTTGCGGATGCCCCGAACCCGCACCTTGCCAGCTTCCGATTCGTTTTTGGCCTGCTTCACCAGGTCGCGGCGACGCTCCTCGGTCATGGCCGGAATGTTCAGGCGCACGCCCTCCGCGTCCGATACCGGGTTCAGGCCCAGGTCGCTGTTTTTGATGGCTTTGGCCACCTCACTAATCATGTTTTTCTCCCAGGGCTTGATGAGCAGCGAGCGGGCGTCGGGGGCCGTGATATTCGCAATCTGAGCAACGGGCGTAGGCGTACCGTAGTAATCCACGCGCAAGCCATCGAGCATGGCCGGTGAGGCCTTGCCGGCCCGGATGCGGCTCATTTCCACGTTCACATGCGCCAGGGCCTTGGCCATCGACTCGGCCAGCTCATCAAGGTAAAACTGAATTTCTTCGTCCATCTTTTTAGAAGGGTTGAATTTTGAGGGTTGAATGTTGAATGACGTTGAGTTGGGGGCTGAAATACTCATTCAACCCTCAAAACTCAACATTCAAAATTTCTTACGCTTGTTCGGGCTGGTTGCCTACCAGCGGCTGCAATAGGCTCTGGGTGGCATCCAGGGCCGGCTTGCGGCCATCGCGGCCGGGGCCAGTGCCGCCGGCGCTCACCAGCGTGCCCATTGGCTCGCCGCCCAGCAGGCGCTCCAGGTTACCGGGTGTGTTCATGTCGAACACGATGATGGGCAGGTTATTTTCCTTGCAGAGCGTGAAGGCCGTCATGTCCATCACGTTCAGGTTCTTGCGCAACACCTCGTCAAACGTGATTTCGGGATAGCGCGTGGCCGTCGGGTCCTTCTCCGGGTCGGCCGTGTAAATGCCGTCCACGCGGGTGCCTTTCAGCACCACGTCGGCCTCAATCTCGATGGCCCGCAGCGAAGCCGCCGAATCCGTCGTGAAGTAAGGCGAGCCAATACCAGCCCCGAATATGACTACGCGGCCCTTTTCCAGGTGCCGCACCGCGCGCCGCCGGATGTAGGGCTCGCAGACCCGCTGAATGGTGAGGCCCGAGAGCAGGCGCGTGCTCACTTCCAGCTTTTCCAGGGCACTTTGCAGGGCCATCGAGTTGATGACCGTGGCCAGCATGCCCATGTAGTCGCCCTGCACGCGGTCGAGGCCGAAGGCTTCGGCCTGCACGCCGCGGTAGATGTTGCCACCGCCAATCACGACGGCCACCTGCACACCCGTGGCGGCCACAGCCTTAATTTCGGAGGCGTACTGCATCAGCCGCTCGGCATCGATGCCGTACTGCTGCTGGCCCATCAGCGCTTCGCCGCTGAGCTTGAGGAGGATGCGATTGTATTTCAAGGCGTAAAAATGAATGAAGTCGAATAATAATGGCTCGCGCGGAGGCTAGGCGAACTGCACCAGCACCTGGCCTTTCTGCACGTTATCGCGCAGCACCACCTTGAGGCCGCTCACGATGCCATCGGCGGGTGCTTTCAGGATATTCTCCATTTTCATGGCTTCCAGCACCAGTAGCGGGTCGCCCTTAAGCACGGCCTGGCCGGGCTGCACCCGGATATCGACGATGAGGCCCGGCATGGGCGCTTTCAGTTCGTTCACCTTGGTCGTCGCGGCATTTGCCATGCCCAGGCGTTCGAGCAGCAGGTCGAACCGGTCTTTGGCTTGCAGCTCCACCCGCTGCCCGTTTAGTTTGAGAACAATATTCTTGGTAGCGTAGTCCGCTTCAATAACCTCGGCATTAAAGGAGCGACCTTCGTGAAGAATATGGAACCGCCCGCCCCCCAGGTCGGAAATATTCCAGGCAAATGGTTCGCTGTTAAGCGTCACGGCATCCGGACTACGATAATCGACTTCCCACTGCTGGTTGGCGCCGGTGTTGATTTGGAACATTGGAGGGGGCTGGGGTAGGAGTGAACCGGGGTTAAAGGTAGGCCAAATCTCAAATTAATTCGGAAATTGAGGCGTTTTTCGCCCGTACTTGTTGGCATGAAGTATCTGATTCCAGGCCTCACGAGCTTGTTTTTATTGTGCAACACACCAGTGGCTGATGCGCAATCAGCTGGCAAGGCCATCGCCCGGCCACCTGTGCACAAAAAGCCAACGCCAGCCGTTGCCCTGGCTCCGGCCCCGTCCGGCCTTACTGTTCCCTCGTGGTTGCCGGCCGATGCGCCCCTGCATCCTGCTGCCACCGTCCTCACCGACGTGGTCGATACCCGGCTCGATGTGCGCTTCGATTACAAGAAACAGCACCTGCTGGGCACGGCCATGCTCACGCTGCGCTCGCATTTCTATCCCCAAACCGAGCTGACGCTTGATGCCAAAGGCTTCGATATTCAGAAAGTGGAGCTGATGGGGGAGAAGAAAAATAAAAACCTGACGTACAACTACAATCGTCGTAAGCTCGTCATCGCGCTCGACCATCCGTACCCGCGCAGCACGCCTTATCAGGTGCGCATCGTGTACGTGGCCAAGCCCAACGAGCTGCCCCAGGGAGGCTCGGCCGCCATCACCAACGACAAGGGCCTGTACTTCATCAATCCGCTGGGTTTGGAGAAAAACAAGCCCCGCCAAATCTGGACGCAGGGCGAGACCGAATCCAGCTCCTGCTGGTTTCCGACCATCGACAAACCCAATCAGCGGATGACTCAGGAAATCAGCATGACGGTCGAGAGCCAGTTCAAAACGCTTTCCAACGGCCTGCTTACCTCCTCTCACGCCAACCCCGACGGCACCCGTACCGACACCTGGAGGCTGACCGAGCCGCACGCGCCCTACCTGGCCTCTATGGTCGTTGGCGACTTCGCCGTAGTCAGCGACTCCTGGCATGGCAAGCCCCTCGACTATTACGTCGAGCCGCAATACGCCGGCACGGCCCGCGCCGTGTTCGGCCGCACGCCCGAAATGCTCGATTTCTTCTCCAAAAAACTGGGCGTGGATTTTCCCTGGCCCAAATATGCCCAGGTGGCCGTGCGCGATTACATCAGCGGAGCCATGGAAAACACTACCGCTTCCACCTTCGGCAGCTTTGTGCAGGCCAGCAAGCGCGAATTGCTCGATGCCAACTACCAGACCAGCGAGTTTGTGGTCGTGCACGAGCTGTTCCACCAATGGTTCGGCGACTACGTGACCTGCGAAAGCTGGAGCAACCTGCCCCTGAACGAGTCCTTCGCCGACTACTCCGAATACCTCTGGGCCGAGCGCAAGTACGGCGACGATGAAGCCAGCCTCATCCAGGAGCTGAAAATTAACAATTACCTCGAAGAGGCCGTGAACAAGCGCGAGCCGCTCATCCGCTACAGCTATGTCAACCGCGAAGACATGCTCGACCGCCACTCCTACGACAAGGGTGGGCGCGTGCTGCACATGCTGCGCAAACATGTGGGCGACGACGCATTCTATGCTTCGCTGAACTACTACCTCACCCGCAACAAGCTCTCCGCCGTTGAAATCTCCAAGCTACGCGAAGCCTTCGAGGAAACCACCGGCGAGGACCTGATGTGGTTCTTCGACCAGTGGTTCATGCGCCGGGGCCATCCCGAGCTGCGCATTTCCCACACCTACGCCAACGGCCAGGTCGCTTTGCGCGTGCAGCAGGTGCAGGATACCGTTTTGCAGCCCGTGTACCGCCTGCCCGTGACGGTAGCCGTCTGGACTGGCAGCAACCAGCCCACCGAGCACCGTATCACCATCACCAGAGTCGACCAGACCTTCCTGCTGCCCACCAGCCAGAAGCCTGTGCTGGTGAAATTCGACAACGAAACCCAGCTGCTGGCCCAGATGGACGAAGAGCGCACCCAGGACGAGTTGCTATTTCAGTTCTACCACGCCCACAACTACCAGCAGAAGGCCGAAGCAATGAACCTGCTGCAAAACAAAACCGACCAGCTGAGCGTGAGCAGCCTCATGCGCAACGCCCTCAACGACAAGTTCTGGAGCGTACGCCGCCTCGCTCTCGAACATCTGCGCGGCTACCGTGGCCCCGAGCCCACTGGTATGCGCAAAGACATCGTGCGCCTCGCTGGCACCGACCCCAACTCCCGCGTCCGGGTCCAGGCCCTTAAAACCCTGGCCGCCTTCTCCGACGGTGACTATGGCAACATATACGGTGCTGCCGTGGCCGATAGTTCTATCCTGGTGTCGGCTGCCGCCATCGAAATCCTGGCCAAGCACCCCGAAGCCAATTCCAGGCAGCAAATCGCGGCCATCGAAAACACCCGCAGCAGCCCGCTCATCCTGGCCATCGCCAGGTTCTACGCCCTCAACGGCCATCTCGACCAGTATCCCTGGTTTCTGCGCCGCCTGCCCGAGGTAGCCGAAGCCGACCTCTACGGCTACTTCCAGGCCTTCGGGGCACTTATGGCCAACATCCCACCCGTCGAGCGCGATAAGGGCCTGAAAGTGCTCGAAGAATATGCCCGCACCTACCCCCGCTACGAGGTGCGCCTCGGGGCCTACCACGGTCTGGCGCTGCTCGTGCCCAGCACCCCCAGCCTCAAATCCACGCTCCAGAATATCCGCGAGAAGGAAACGGACGATAAATTAAAAGCAATTTATAACCTTATGTAGAAGCTAGTTCCGCAGACGAGGCAAAAAAAGAACAGCTTTTTTTGCCTCACCCCTTGCCTTGTGTCAGAAAAACGCTAATTTTGCGACTCCTTACGAAACACTACTACTTCGGTGGCAGCAAAACAAAAGGGAATCGTTTCTTGGCAATCGGCTGGGGAGCGTCAAAAAATGGGGGTATCGCATAGTGGCAATTGCGGGTGACTGTAACTCACCTCCTTCGGGTTCATAGGTTCGAGTCCTGTTACCCCCACATTTTTTAGTAGGATGCCATCTGCGGGAGTAGCTCAGTTGGTAGAGCGGCAGCCTTCCAAGCTGCAGGTCGCGAGTTCGAACCTCGTCTCCCGCTCATCTCATTTAACAATTAACAGTTATCATCTAACAGACCGTCAGGCTGCCGAATGCACTGCTGTTAAATGTTGATTGACAAGTGTTAATTGAAAGAATAAGCCGTTTTAGCTCAGTGGTAGAGCACTTCCTTGGTAAGGAAGAGGTCATGGGTTCAAATCCCATAAATGGCTCAGATTATTACACAAGCCCAGTAATCGGAATTATTCCGCTTGTCGGCTCGGTTCTCTCAGGCAAGCGACGCACAGTTTTCTATTACAGTAGGGGCTGAGTCTCGCTTTCTTCGTGTAGGTTCCGATTTTTACCTCAAATTCACTTCACCACCTCTTTTTTACTCTTTACAATGGCTAAAGAAAATTTTGACCGGTCCAAGCCGCACGTAAACATCGGTACCATCGGTCACGTCGACCACGGCAAGACCACCCTGACCGCTGCTATCACGCAGGTGCTGGCCGGCAAAGGCTTGGCCGAAAAGCGTGATTTCGGTTCGATTGATAACGCCCCCGAAGAGAAAGAGCGTGGTATCACCATCAACACCTCGCACGTGGAGTACTCGACGGTTAACCGTCACTACGCGCACGTTGACTGCCCCGGTCACGCCGACTATGTGAAGAACATGGTAACCGGTGCTGCCCAGATGGACGGTGCTATCCTCGTGGTAGCTGCTACCGACGGCCCAATGCCCCAGACCCGTGAGCACATCCTGCTCGCCCGTCAGGTAGGTGTTCCTCAGCTGGTAGTGTTCATGAACAAAGTGGATATGGTGGATGACCCCGAGCTCCTCGAGCTGGTGGAAATGGAAATCCGCGAACTCCTCTCGTTCTATGACTTCGACGGCGACAACATTCCGGTTATCCAGGGTTCGGCCCTCGGCGGCCTGAACGGCGATGCCAACTGGGTTCCCAAAATCGAAGAACTGATGGACGCGGTTGACTCGTTCATTCCGATTCCTGCTCGTCTGACCGACCTGCCCTTCCTGATGCCGGTTGAGGACGTGTTCTCGATTACTGGCCGTGGCACTGTTGCCACCGGTCGTATCGAGCGCGGCATCATCAACTCGGGTGAGCAAGTTGACATCCTGGGTATGGGCGCTGCTGCCGGCCTGAAGTCGACGGTTACGGGTGTGGAAATGTTCCGCAAAATCCTCGACCGTGGCGAAGCTGGTGACAACGTAGGTCTGCTGCTCCGTGGTATTGAAAAAGAAGCCATCCGTCGCGGTATGGTTATCTGCAAGCCCGGTTCGGTAACTCCTCACCAGAAGTTCAAGGCTGAAGTCTACGTTCTCTCGAAAGAGGAAGGTGGCCGTCACACGCCGTTCTTCAACAACTACCGTCCGCAGTTCTATCTGCGTACCACCGACGTTACCGGCATCATCACCCTCCCCGAGGGCGTTGAAATGGTAATGCCCGGCGACAACATCACCATCACCGTTGAGCTCATCAACAAGGTGGCAATGGAGAAAGGCCTGCGTTTCGCTATCCGTGAGGGTGGCCGTACGGTAGGTGCCGGTCAGGTAACCGAAGTTCTCGACTAAGCTCCGGCTTAATCAGTAAAAAAAGCCGCTCTCGACAATTCGGGGGCGGCTTTTTTACGCTGAAACAGAAGCAAGTATTTGTTTTCTCTTCTGTTTCTCTTACCTTTGCACTCCCTTTAGCGAAATGCGCTATACGGGAATGTCAACAAACGAGTGTGGTGCAGCGGTAGCATACGGGTCTCCAAAACCTTTGACGGGAGTTCGAATCTCTCCACTCGTGCAATTTGGGCCAGTTGGTCCGCTCCATGTCGTCATCAGCGGCAACGCTGTTTTTCCCATTACAATGGACAAACTGAGCAATTATTTCCGCACCACCATCGAGGAGATGCGCTACAACGTAACGTGGCCCTCGACGACGGAACTCCAAAAGAGTGCCGGTCTGGTGCTTATCGGTTCGCTCGTGTTTGCCGTAGTGGTAGGCGTCATGGATGTCAGCTTTGAGTCGGTACTTAAAGCATTTTACAACTCGTTTCGCTAATCAGCAATCAAGATGGGCGAATTGAAATGGTACGTGGTGCGCTCCGTGAGCGGCCAGGAGAAAAAAGCCAAAAACTACCTCGAAACGGAGCTCGGCCGGCATAATCTGACCGAGCTTGTGCCGCAGGTACTGATTCCGGTAGAGAAGGTGTTTGAGATGCGCAACGGGAAGAAGCGCGTCCGCGAGCGGAACCTCTACCCCGGCTACATCATCATCCACGCCGACCTCGGTCACGGTGAGGTTGACCACATCATCACCAGTACGCCCGGCGTGATTGGTTTCCTTGGCGACAAGGACAAAAAGGACGCTTCGAACAACAAGCCCGTTCCGCTGCATATCACCGAAGTGAATCGCATCCTCGGAATTGTGGACGAAGCCGAACAGCAGACCACCGCTACCCTCGACAAGCCTTATGTAGTGGGCGAACTCGTGAAAGTAGTGGATGGCCCTTTCAACGGCTTCTCCGGTAACGTGGATGAAGTATTTGAAGAGCGTAAGAAGCTCAATGTAGTGGTGAAAATCTTCGGCCGTTCGCAGCCGGTAGAACTCAGCTACACCCAAGTAGAAAAAGAGGTTTAATAACCCATCGATTATACCACGCCGACTAATTGCTCCGGGTCGGCGGGGCTTCCAAATAGGAGTTTACTAAACTGAGGCAAGCGCGAGTTACGACGCAGGAGCCCCAGACTAACCAATCAAATGGCCAAAGAAATCAGAGGTTATCTGCGCTTGCAGATAAAGGGAGGCTCAGCGAACCCATCGCCGCCGGTAGGACCTGCACTTGGTAGCAAAGGCTTGAACATCATGGAGTTTTGCAAGCAGTTTAATGCTCGCACCCAAGATAAAGCAGGCCAAGTTTGTCCTGTACTCATCACCATGTACACCGACAAGTCGTTCGACTTTGTGGTGAAAACGGCACCGGCTCCGGTGCTGCTCATGGAAGCTGCTAAGTTGACGAGCGGTTCGAAAGAGCCGAACCGTAACAAGGTGGGCTCCGTGACATGGGACCAAGTACGCACCATTGCCGAAACGAAAATGGTTGACTTGAACGCCTTTAAGGTGGAGTCAGCCATGAAATCGGTAGCTGGTACGGCCCGCAGCATGGGTATCACCATCAGTGGCACTTCTCCTTTTGCTGAATAATTAAACGGAGAAAAAACAGATGGCACAAGTAAGTAAAAAGCGCAAGGAAGCCCTTGCCAAACACGACCTGACGCAAATGCGCAGCCTCGTGGAAGCAGCAATCGTGGTGAAGGACATTACCTACACCAAGTTTGACGCTTCAGTGGATATTGACGTTCGCCTCGGCGTGGACCCTCGCAAAGCAGACCAGATGGTTCGTGGCGTGGCCACCCTGCCCCACGGCACCGGCAAAACCGTTCGCGTTCTGGCGCTCGTGACTCCCGACAAGGAGGCCGAAGCCCTCGCCGCCGGTGCCGACTTCGTGGGTCTGGACGACTATATCTCGAAAATCGAGAAAGGCTGGACCGATATCGACGTCATCATCACCATGCCCGCCGTTATGGCCAAGGTAGGTCGTCTGGGCCGCGTGCTCGGTCCCCGTGGTCTGATGCCGAACCCGAAGTCGGGTACCGTAACGACCGACGTAGCCAAGGCGGTGCAGGAAGTGAAAGCTGGTAAAATCGACTTCAAAGTTGACAAAACCGGTATCATTCACTGCTCCGTGGGTAAAGTATCGTTCGACCCGAGCATGCTGGCCGAAAACGCTCTGGAAGTAATCCAGACGTTGGGTCGCCTGAAGCCTTCGTCGTCGAAAGGTACCTACATCAAGAGCATCACGCTCAGCAGCACGATGTCGCCCGCCGTTCCGGTGGACAGCCAAGTCAATTCCGCTAGCTAATTAACCCAACCAAACATGACTCGGGAAGAAAAACAAACCCTCGTGGATGAGTTGAGCGGAAAAATGCAATCGCACAACTCGTTCTACATTGTCGATGCTTCGGTGATGTCGGTGGCGAAAATCAATGACTTCCGTCGTCTGGCGTTCAACCGCGGTCTGGAATACAAGGTGTACAAAAATACCTTCATCCGGAAAGCGCTTGATACCCTCGGCCACGACACGTCGGAAATGGATGCCGCGCTGAAAGGCCAGTCGGGCGTATTGTTCTCCACGGAGAGCGGCTCGGCTCCTGCCAAATTGCTGCGCGACTTCTACAAATCGCAGGCTTACGGCCGCAATGTTACCCCCAAGCCGGTGCTGAAAGGCGCTTATGTAGATGCCAGCATCTATATCGGTTCCGACCAGCTCGAAGGTCTCACGACCCTCAAAGGCAAGCAGGAACTGCTCGGTGAACTCATCGGTCTGCTGCAATCGCCCGCCAAGAATGTTATCTCGGCTCTTCAGAGCGGTGGCAACAAACTGGCCGGTATCCTCAAAACGCTTTCCGAGAAAGAGGCCGCCTAAGCGCCAACTCTTTTTCGACTTCAACAATAAATTTTCAACAACACTTTTTTTTAACAATCTACAGAAATGGCAGATTTGAAAGCATTCGCTGAGCAGCTCGTAAACCTGACGGTGAAAGAAGTAAACGAATTGGCAACCATCCTGAAGGACGAGTACGGCATCGAGCCCGCTGCTGCTGCTCCCGTAATGATGGCCGGTGGCGGTGGTGCTGCTGCTGACGAGGCTCCTGAGGAGAAGACGTCGTTTGACGTTATCCTGAAGGCTGCCGGTGGTGCTAAGCTGGCCGTAGTTAAGCTGGTGAAGGACCTGACCGGCCTCGGCTTGAAAGAAGCCAAAGAGCTGGTTGACGGTGCTCCCAAGCCCGTGAAAGAAGGCGTAACCAAGGATGAAGCTGAGTCGCTGAAGAAGCAGCTCGAGGAAGCCGGTGCTGAAGTAGAAGTTAAGTAGTTTCTGCTCCTGAAGCATCTCCGGACCCGCTTCGAATAAGGATTAGACCTGGCAACTTAGCCAGGTCTTTTCCTGTTTGTAGTGTGTCAAAAGCGCGAGCTATCTGGTTCGCGCTTCTTTGCGTCAGCTAACGTCACTGTTTACGTGCGCGTTAGGGAGTGTCAGGTTTTGCCTGGCAACGCTGACGAGCCGCCCCAGCGGTTTCCTTTATTACGCTTCTGTGTCCATCTTTTAATCCCCATCGCATTGGCTACACCGAAAGCAAAGACGGCCGCCCTGAAGAAAACGGCCGCCGAGCGAATCAATTTCGCCAAGATTAAGAAGGTTATCGAGTACCCGGACTTTCTGGACGTGCAGGTACGCTCGTTTCAGGAATTCTTTCAGTTGGAAACCGCTGCTGAGCGTCGTTCTAACGAAGGATTGTTCAAAGTGTTTGCCGAGAACTTTCCGATTTCGGACTCGCGCGAAAACTTCGTGCTCAACTTTATCGATTATCACGTCGACCCGCCGAAATATTCGGTCGACGAGTGCATCGACCGTGGTTTGACTTATTCGGTTCCGCTGAAAGCCAAGCTGCGTTTGATTTGCAATGATAAGGACAACGAGGACTTCGAAACGATTGAGCAGGAGGTGTTCCTCGGGAACATCCCTTACATGACCGTGAAGGGTTCGTTCGTTATTAACGGTGCCGAGCGCGTTATCGTATCGCAGCTGCACCGCTCGCCGGGCGTATTCTTCGCCCAGAGCAAGCACACGAACGGTACCAAGCTGTATTCGGCCCGGATTATCCCGTTCAAAGGCTCGTGGATTGAATTCGCCACGGACGTGAACAACGTGATGTACGCGTACATCGACCGGAAGAAGAAATTCCCGGTGACGACGCTGCTACGCGCCATCGGCTACGGCACCGACAAAGA
>JANNDE010000259.1:0-2449 GCA_031387395.1 Hymenobacter sp. | reverse complement strand
GCTGAAGCGGTAGTAGGCTACGAGGCCGGCGGTAGTGCCGGCCAGGCTAATGCTCCGGCCGGCGCTGAGCTGGGCCGGGGTGCGGGCCAGGTTCCAGACCCGCACCTCGTCAATACTGCCATCAAAATACTCCCCGAAGTTGGTCGAGCCAATGCGCAGGTTGCCGGCATGGGCCACGTTGTGGGAGTCGGGCTTGTCCGAGCCGATGGCCTTGCCGTCGAGGTAGAGGGTGCGGGTGGTGCCGTCGTAAGTAGCGGCCACGTGGTGCCAGGCCCCGACCAGGCTGGGCGTGGGGGCCTTTAGGTCGTTGCTCCACCAGTAGTTCACCAGCCCCGTGGCGCTCAGAAGCAGTACGTTGCACGCGCTGTAACCACCAAAGTCGCCCCAGCCGAAGATGCTGTTGGCCCCCACGCTGTTAGGCTTAATCCAGGCCTCGATGGTGTAGGGGCTGTTGCCACTCGGCACGGTGGCGCTGCCGCCAATGGCCACGTACTGGCCGTTGCCGTTCAGGCGCAGCGCGCGGGCCACCACCGGCGGGCCGATATCGGCCGTGGTGAAGGCATTGGGCACCACGCTCAGCGTGCTGGCGGCGGCCATGCCGCAGTTGGCGGTGCTGGCGTTGTTCACGGCCGTGGGGGCCAGCGTGGCCGTGCCGGCCGGGCTGAGGACCAGGCGCGTGTTTTGGGCCAGGGCGGCGGGCCGCGCGCACAGGGTGAAGACCTGGGCGCTGGCCGCGCTCGTGCCGGCGGGGGTGGTCACGGTCAGCACGCCGGTCACGGCCCCGGCCGGCACCACCAGGCCGCTGAGCTCGGTGCCGGCCGCGTTCACCACAAAGCCACTGCTCACCGTGTTGGTGCCGCTGCCCGTGAACGATACCCGCGTCGCCCCGCTCAGGCCGGTGCCCGTGAGCCGAATAGTGCCCCCTGTTATCGCGCTGGCGGGCACGATGCCCGTGATGAGCACGCCCGCTGCGGGCGGCAGCACCGTGAACGTGCCCGCGCTGGCGTTAGTGCCCACGACCGCCGTAGCGGCCACCATCGGGCCCGTGCTGGCCCCGGCGGGCACCACGAAGGTGATGGCGGTGGCACTGACCAGCACAAAGCCGGGCACGGCCACGCCGTTGAGGGTCAGGGCTGTGACCCGGTCCAGGGCCGTGCCCGTGAGCGTGACGGTCATGCCCGTCGGCCCGCTGGTGGGGCTCATGGCCGTGAACACCGGCGGCGGCAGCACCGTGAAGAACGTCTCCGACACCCCCGTGCCCAGCGGCGCAGTTATCGAAATCGGCCCCGTGATGGCCCCGACCGGCACCGTCGCGGTGAGTTGGGTGGCCGAGTTCACCGTGAACGCCGGGGCGGCCACGCCGCCGAAGCGCACCTGCGTCGCGCCGGTGAAGTAGCGGCCCGCGACCACCACGGCAGCCCCCGCCAGCCCCTGCCGGGGCGTGAAGTCCGCAATAAACGGTATCAGCGGTACGGTAAAGGGGCTCGAGGTGGCTGTGCCAAAAGGCGTAGTTACGACAAAGGGCCCCGTGCTCGCGTTGTCGGGCAGCATTACCGTGAGCTGGGTGGCCGAATTGAGGAAGAAGAACTCCACATTAGTGCCGTTGAGCGTTACCTGCGTCGTACCCCCGAAGTTGGTCCCGGTAATACTCACACTTGTGCTGGGTGCCCCGCTGGTGGGCGTGAAGCGGGTGATGGTGGGTGGGTTGCCCACCAGGAACGGGGTGACTGAGGTGGTCGTGCCCACGGGCGTGGTCACCGTGATGAGGCCCGAGCTGCTGCCCGCCGCCACCGTGGCCGTCAGGCTCGTGGCCGAAACGACTGTGACGTTCGTGGCCGCCGTGCCGTTGAAGCGCACCGCCGTGGTGCCCGTGAAGCCCGTGCCGGTGAGGGTGACGAGTGTGCCCACCGGCCCGAAGGCGGGCGTGAAGCTGCTGATGACCGGGCCCGGGCCGGGCGTGAGGGTGAAGTTGGCGTTCGAGATGTCGAAGAAGTAGTTGTCAGCCGCCTCCACCATGAGGCGGGCCGTGCTGGTCGGCGCGTTGGGCACCGTGATGCTGGCCGAGCCCGAGTTCGCTACATTGCTAGCCAGCAGGAGCGGGTAGCTCAGGCCGCCGTCCAGGCTCAGGCGCAGGTTCACCTTGGCGCAACTCACGGGCGCGGCGTTGGTGTTGGCCACGTTCCAGGTCACGGTCTGGGTGCTGCCGGCGGCCCAGCTCAGGCCGGCCGCGTTGGGGGCCGTCACCACAAACGGGCCCGCCGCCGCGCTCACGCTCAACGTCACCAGGTCGCTCAGGCCCACGCCGCCGATGAGGCCGGCGGTGCCGTTGTGCAGGTCGCGGGCGGTGCAGCGGAACTTGAGCCCGCGCGTGACGGTGGGCAGGCGCTCGCCGAGCGGGGCGGTGTTGTTGACCAGCTCATTCAGGCGGGGGAAGTAGCGGGTGGGGCTG
>JANNDE010000226.1:0-1722 GCA_031387395.1 Hymenobacter sp. | reverse complement strand
CCGTTCATTTTGAGTGCAGTCTACGTTGATGATATCATTATTCTCATTAAGTGCGATAACAGCAATGCTCTCTTCCAACAAGTCCTGCTGAAATAGATTCCCTCCACAAACATTGCTTTCAAGGCTTGCGAAGAAGTATGTATTGACTTCATGCTGTCCTACATCCTTTGGAAGCGCGTATGTACGGGCACTTTTAAAAATATCAATCAAAATGTTGAGCTCTTTGCGCTCTGCGAGTTCAATAAATTCTCCGAGTATTTGGTCGTCAGTATCGTAAAAGTTGTTAATGTTGAATGTCTCATTAGCCCATGAGCCCAAGGCTTGGAAATGAATAATAGGTCTGATAATGTTCGTGTCATGTTCACGCAGTGGTCGACCCTCTTCATTTATGTATTCTTCGCCATAAAACATGTTTATTGTGAAGACTTGGCCTTTCGCATTTGCTATGTCGACTTCCTTGAAATCGGTGTAGCAATTTGATAGCAATATTCTAAATGCCGCCTGAAGTTCTTGGCGTAATGATTTAAATTTTTCAGGCTTCATAAATTAAAAAAAAAGAAAAAAAGGCCAAGACAAGAATCTCAATATTGCCTTGGCCTAGAATCAAACCTACATATTGCGCCGGTACTGCCCGCCGACTTCAAACAGCGCGTTCGTAATCTGGCCCAGCGAGCAGTACTTCACCGTTTCCATCAGCTCGGCGAAGAGGTTGCCGTTGGCCACCGCTATTTGCTGGAGCTGCTTGAGACGCGCCGGGGCCTGGTCGGCGTTGCGCTGGTGCAGCAGCTGGAGCATGTCGATTTGGTACTGCTTTTCCTCCTCCGTGGCGCGGATGACTTCGGCCGGCACCACCGTGGGCGAACCCTTTGACGAGAGGAAGGTATTTACCCCGATGATGGGGTACTCGCCGGTGTGCTTCAACATCTCGTAATGCATGCTTTCCTCCTGGATTTTGCCGCGCTGGTACATGGTTTCCATGGCCCCGAGTACGCCGCCGCGCTCCGTGATGCGGTCGAATTCGAGCAGCACCGCCTCTTCCACCAGCTCGGTCAGCTCCTCGATGATGAAGGAGCCTTGCAGCGGGTTTTCGTTTTTGGCCAGCCCCAGCTCGCGGTTGATGATGAGCTGGATGGCCATGGCCCGGCGCACCGATTCCTCGGTGGGCGTGGTGATGGCCTCGTCGTAGGCGTTGGTATGCAGGGAGTTGCAGTTGTCGTAGATGGCGTACAGGGCCTGCAGCGTGGTCCGGATGTCGTTGAAGTCGATTTCCTGGGCGTGCAGGCTGCGGCCCGAAGTCTGAATGTGGTACTTCAGCATCTGGCTGCGGGCGTCGGCGCCGTATTTCAGCTTCATGGCCTTGGCCCAGATGCGGCGCGCTACGCGGCCGATGACGGCGTACTCGGGGTCGATGCCGTTGGAAAAGAAGAAGCTCAGGTTCGGCGCGAAGTCGTTCACGCTCATGCCGCGGCTCACGTAGTATTCCACGAACGTGAAGCCGTTGCTCAGCGTGAGGGCCAGTTGGGTGATGGGGTTGGCCCCGGCCTCGGCAATGTGGTAGCCCGAGATGGACACGGAGTAGAAATTCCGCACCTTTTCGGTGATGAAGTACTGCTGCACATCGCCCATCAGGCGCAGGGCAAACTCAGTGCTGAAAATGCAGGTGTTCTGGGCCTGGTCTTCCTTCAGAATGTCGGCCTGCACGGTGCCGCGCACCTGCGTCAG
>JANNDE010000214.1:0-2219 GCA_031387395.1 Hymenobacter sp. | reverse complement strand
ATGCTTCGCGGCGCTCTGCATGACCGTTTTTATAACACGTCAATCCCATCCACCAGCGCATCGACGGCCGACCCGTTGGGTCGCTCGTCGCGGATTCGAATCTCCCCAAACAGCTTCTTTTTGTCGAGTTCTGGGTTTTGGCGCAGCAGGCTGAGGATGTTGAGGAAGTCGCGGATGACCTCGCGCGGGGTCAGGAACTCGCTGGCCCCCGGCTTGTTGAACATCTCCTCCATGAAGGCGTGGATGTCGGCTTCGGAAATGGCCAGCTCGGATTTGTAGTTGAAATCGAAAATCTCCTTCAACTTTTGCAGCAGCACGAAAACCTCGTTGTGGGTGAGGGGCATGAGGCGGATAACCGGCTGAGCGAAATCGCGCAAGTCGCTGGTTTCAAATTTGTTGGTTTCGAGGCGCGATTTCAAGGCCTGGTAGCTGAAGAGGCCGCGCCGCTCGTTTTCCAACACCTCGCGGGTGCCGGCGAAGTTGAGGAAAAAGTGGTTGATTTTGCCCTGGAAGCAGTCGTTGTAGATGGTCAGAATCTTCTCGTAATTCTTGTCGCGCATCGTCGACGTGGAGATTTTATAGAGGTTAATCGCCTCGTCCAGATTTATCATGAACCCGCTGTAGCCGATGCTCACGAACAACCGGCAGAAGTTCTTGAGCATGTCGTAGAAGTTCAGGTCGTTAATGATTTCGCGCACGCCCAGGTCCTGCCGGGCCTCGGTTTTGGTGCGGTACTCGCCCTTGAGCCACTTCAGGGCGTGGCGGCGCAGCAGGTCGTTATCGGTGATGTAGCCTTCGTAATACTTCATTACCACGGTGCCGAAATCGAAGCCGCCCACGTCGGTCAGCTCCTGAATGGTGCGCATGATGGCGGCTTGCACCTTCGGCAGGTGTTTCTTCTCGCGGATATCGGGCAGGGCAATGCCATGCTCCTCAGCAGTTTTGGTGAGGACCTACTCAATCCATTTTTCGAGCAGGGTAGCCAGCGCCCCGCCCTCGGGCTTGGTCTGAATGGCGATGTTGTCCATGATGGCCGCGTAGAGGGCCACGGCCTTGCCGTCGTTGGCGTAGAGGCGGTTGTCGGGGGTGAAGTCGGCGTTGGCCACCACGAATTTCTGCTTCAGCGCCACCGTGTTCAGCAAATGCAGCATAAACGACTTGCCCGAGCCAAAGTCGCCAATCCAGAACTTGACCATGCTGTGGCCGCTCTTCACGTCGTCGAGCGCCTGCACGAACGCCTCAATTTCGGGGGCGCGGCCCACCGTAATGTGCTGCACCCCGAGCTTGGGCACCACGCCGCCCAGCAGCGAGTTGATGATGGCCGTGGCTTCCTTGGGTTTGATGTTGTCAAGCATGTTCAGGCGGTAATTTTCTGGTAATACGCTTCGTAAATGGTGTATCCGTCGCTGCTTTCCTCAACCAGCACGTCATCGAGGAGTGCATAACACGCTTCATTCAGCCCGTCGATGAGTTGATTGCGGAGCACGCCGTGTTGCCTGGCGAGGGTTTCGACATCAGCCTGGAGTAGGGCCAGCTGATGGGCCGCGAACAGGTGCAGCAGCGCCTGCTGCGGGGCCGTGAGGGCCAGGTCGGGGGCAAAGGTAACGGGGGCGGACGTGGAAGCAGCGCCGGCTGCTGCTTTGGTGATTTTAGGAATTTTGGCGATTTTAGCCGCTTTGGGAACGGCCGGGGCGGCTTTGGGAACGGCCGGTTTAGCCGGCGCTGTCGGGGCGGGCGTGGCGGCAGGCTCGTCGCGCAGGTACTCGTTCAGCAGCTCCACGGTGCCGGCGTGCTGGGCGCGGGCAGCGTGGACGGCGGCGGGGTCGAGCGCGATTTTCTTGCGCTCCCTGAACCAGATGTCGGGCACGGCGGCCAGTGCTGTTGGCAGGTCGCGCCCTCGTAGCAGCTCCTGGCTCAAGGCCTCGAAGCGGGGCAGATGCTCGGGCAGCGGAAACAGCGCTTTTTGCAGGCGCTTGAGGAAGGGCTTGGGTTTGAATGGGTAGCGCCTGGCCCCGTGGTAGAGGTAGTGCAGGTAGAGGCGCACAGTGGCTTCGCGGTCGAGGCCTCCCAACTGGCGCGCTGCCTCCAGGTACAAGTCGGCGGCTTTGGGGTTGCGCTCGTTTTGCAGGCCCAGCGTGAAGGTTCCGGCCGTAAAGCTGGCGGGGTTGGCCGGCAGCCGGGCCAGCAGCAGCTCGAAGCGGGACTTCCAGCGGGCGGGG
>JANNDE010000206.1:0-11670 GCA_031387395.1 Hymenobacter sp. | reverse complement strand
TCTTCCAGCGGCACCAGCTCGTCGAGCGGATTATGACCGATGACCACGCCGCAGGCATGGCGGCTGGCGTGGCGCGTCATGCCCTCGATTTGCTGCGCGGTGTCGCACAGCCGCTTGATGGTCGGGTCGTTTTCGTAGAGCGCTTTGAGCTCGCTGACTTTTTTGAGCCAGGGCAGGCCCTTGGTGCCGATGCCCTCGAAGCCGCCGGGCTTGGTGCGGGGTTTCCAGATGCCGGCGCGCAGGGCCTGCACCTTGCCGGTGGCGGCCAGGCGCTGGCAGGTTTCGAGCACCTGCTCCTCGGTTTCGGCCGAGCACGGGCCGGAAATGAGATAGGGCTTGTCGTCGGGCTGGCGGTTGAACAGGGCGGATTTCATGATTGATTGGGGTTGGTTTGATTTGTAGGAACGCGCCATGGCGCGTTCGGTCGGTTGGGTCGGTCGGTCGGGTTGGAAATGGTGCAATGGATGACCGCGCGGGTGCTGAATGACGATGCGAGCGCCGAACGCGCCATGGCGCGTTCCTACGGCAGAATCTTGCGAATGTGGTTGGCCTGCCGAATCTGCTCGGTCAGGCCCTCGTAGTCTTCATTGGCCAGCAGCTCGCGCAGCACTTGCAGCTGGTGCAGGTGCTCATCGAGCACGTCGAGCACGTTCAGCCGGTTTTGGCGGAAGATGGGCACCCAGGTGGCCGGCGCGCTCTTGGCCAGCCGCACCGTCGACTCGAAACCGCCGCTGGCCAGGTCGAAAATGCGCTGCTCCTCCTTTTCCTTACGCAGCACCGTGAGGGCCAGGGCAAAGGAGGTGATGTGCGAGATGTGCGACACGTAGGCGGTGTGCACGTCGTGGTCGGCCCCGTTCAGGTGCAGCAGCCGCATGGGCAGCGACTGAAACAGCTTCTCCACCGCCAGCACCGCGTCGGCGTCGCTGTGCTCGGCATCGCAAATCACCACCGTTTTCCCCTCGAACAAGCCCGGTACCGCGGCTTCGGGACCCGAATGCTCAGTGCCGGCCATGGGGTGCACGGCCACGAAGCGGCCCCGGCGCGGGTGCCCGGCCACGGCCGTCAGCAGCGCCTGCTTGGTCGAGCCCACATCGATAACGACCTGCTTTATAGTGATGAGGTCGAGCACCGGCGGGAGCACGGTCACCATGGCATCGACGGGCACGGCCACCACCACCAGGTCGGCCCGGCGCACGGCGGCGGCCAGGTCGGCTTCAATTTCGTGCACCAGCCCCAGCTCCAGGGCCCGGCAGGCGTGGGCGGCACTGTTATCGACACCAATGAAGTGTTGCGCCAGGCCGTGCTGCCGCAGGCTCAGCGCCAGCGAGCCGCCAATAAGGCCCAGGCCGATGATGGTGACGGTCATTTGAGTCAAGGGTTGAGGGTTGAGGGTTGAGGGTTGGATAGATGGTCCTGGAATAGTGTTTGTTTGAAGGAAGCTGTTCGATAATTCAACATCGCATCGCCGCCTTTGCAGGCCGGGAAGTGCAGAAAGTTGTTCGATAACTCAACATTCAACCCTCAAAACTCAACCCTTCTTAACGCTTCGCGCAGCAGTTCCTCCGGTTGGCACAGGCTGGCCCGGATGTAGCCGTTGCCATTGCTGCCAAAAATGCCACCCGGCGTGAGAAACACCCGCGCTTCGGCCAGCACGGCGTCGCTTAGCGCGTAGCCATCGGCATAGCCCAACGGCACCGCCGCCCAGATGAACAGGCCCACCTGGCCCGGCGCGGGCGTGCAGCCCAGCGCCTGCAGCAGCTCGACCACCAGGGTGCGACGCGCCCGGTAGGTCGCGTTCAGGTCCGCCAGCCAGTCGTGGCCCAGGCCCAGCGCCGCTACCGCCGCCTGCTGCACCGGCAGAAACATCCCCGAATCCATATTACTCTTGAAGCGTAGCACGTTGGCGATAACATCGGCGCGGCCGGCCAGCAGGCCCACGCGCCAGCCCGCCAGGTTGTGCGACTTGCTCAGCGAGTTCAGCTCGACGGCCACTTCGCGCGCGCCGGGCACGGCCAGCAGGCTCAGGGGCGGCGTTTCGTTCAGGATGAAGCCGTAGGGGTTGTCGTGCACCAGCAGGATATCGTGGGCCGTGGCAAACGCCACCAGCTCGATGAGAAACGGCAGGCCGGCAGCCGTGCCGGTGGGCATGTGCGGGTAGTTCACCAGCATGAGCTTCACGCGGGCGAGGTCGGTGGCGGCCAGCGCGGCCAGGTCGGGCAGCCAGCCACCGGCCTCCGTCAGGTCGTATTCGCGCACCTCGGCCCCGCAAATTTCGGCCACCGCCCGGTAGGTCGGGTAGCCGGGATTAGGGATGAGCACGGCGTCGCCAGCCTCCAGAAACGTCATGCCAATGTGCATCAGGCCTTCTTTCGAGCCCAGCAGCGGCAGAATTTCGGTAGCCGGGTCGAGGCTCACGCCGTAGTGTCGCTGGTAGAATTCGGCCATCGCCCCGCGCAATGCCGGCGTACCCTGGTAGCTCTGGTAGCCGTGGGCATTGGGCTGGGCAGCCGATTCGGCCAGCGCCGCCACCACGCTCGGGTGCGGCGGCAAATCGGGGCTGCCGATGCCCAGACTGATGATGTTGGCCCCGGCCGCGTTGAGGGCGGCCAACTCACGCAGCTTGCGCGAGAAGTAGTATTCGCCGGTGTGGGCTAAGCGGCTGGCAATCTTCATAATGAGGAATGAGGAATGAGGAATGAGGAATTTATGGAGGCGTCAGGTTTGATAATCGGCTAAGTCCTCATTCGCGACAGCTTCCCTCGATTAATTCTTCATTCCTCATTCCTGATTCCTCATTAAGCGCGGCGTCCAGTCCGCGCCGGTAGGCCCCCAGCACCCGCAACTCCTCCGTCACGGGCTCCAAATCCAGCAGCAACGCCTCCAGCTGGCCCACGGCCGCAAATTCCACGTCGGCGTGGAAGCCGTAGTGCCAGGCCCCGGCTGGGGTACGAGCATGGCCCGGGCGGGGGCACGACTGCAGCTTGCTCAGGTTCAGGCCGTGGGCGGCTACGCGGGCCAGCACGGCGGCCAGGCTGCCGGGCGCGTGCGGCGCGCAGAAGTAGAGCGAGGCTTTGTCGGCCAGCGGGTTGGGCTGCACCTCGGCGGCGCGCTCCAGCACCAGGAAGCGGGTGTAGTTGTGCGGGTCGTCGTGAATGGCGGGGGCCAGGATTTGCAGGCCGAACTGCTCGGCGGCCTGCGCACCGGCCACTACGGCCACGCCCGGGGTGCGCTGCTCGGCCAGCAGCTGGGCGCTGCGGCCGGTGTCGTCGGTTTCGACCAGCTGCCAGTGCGGGTGGCGGTCGAGGAACTCGCCGCACTGGCGCAGGGCCATGGGGTGCGAGTGCACGGCCCGCACGGCGGCCAGCGTGGTGCCGGGCAGAGCCAGCAGGTGTTGGTGGATGGGCAGGTACACCTCGCCGGTTACGCGCACCGCGTGGCGCTCGAGCAGCAGGTAGTTGGGCAGGATGCTGCCGGCCAGCGAGTTTTCCATGGCCATCAGGCCGGCGTCGGCGGTGCCGTTCACCACGTGCGCCACCACCGCGCCAAAGGTGGCGCAGGCCAGCAGCGCCGGCTGCGCGCCGAAGTAGCGGCGGGCCGCTACTTCGTGGAAACTTCCCTGGAAACCCTGGATGGAGACGTGCTGGGGCATAGTGCGTGGTTTTTTTAGGCAATAAAAAAGGGCCTCCGTTGTGCGGGGCCCTGGGTAGTTGGCAAGCGTGTGGTGGTTAACACGAGCAACACAGGGCCGGCTTCTTCGGGTAGAAGAAGTAGTAGCAATAGGTAAAAAAGACGTGGTGCAGCGTGGGCATCTGAGAAGAAACGGGCATTAAAAAAGCGCCTCCCGAAGAACGAGCGGCGCTGGAGAAGTTTGCGGGTTAGCAACAAACGGCGGCTCGTTCTACGCGGTGGCGTAGAAGTAGTAATAGCCAAAAAAGGAGCGCGTCTGGAGCATGGTGTCTGATGGTTGCGACTGCAAGGTAATGGAGGATTCGGGAAAAGCAAATTCTGTATGCGTTTCGTTGAACATAAGTAGAGCGGTCATGCTGAGCGTAGTCGAAGCATCTCTACCGCGCACTTAGAGCGGATTTTAGGTTAGTGCACACGATGTAGAGACGCATCTTTGCGTCTCGGCGTTGTTTAGGTAGCTCACCATCAATGCATTCAACGACAAGGCGCAAAGATGAACCTCTACATCGCACTTACATCGACCGGGAAACCGCTCTAATCTAATCGCGGCACTGAAGCAGAAGAGACGCTTCAACCAGCTCAGCATGACCGGCTCGCCCCGCACAAGAGCATCAGACACAACCCAAACGCCTAAAAACCGGTTTACTCAGCTTCGCATTGTCTGTAGATTTTATGATTAAGCTATTTGAACCCCTCGCCCTGCGCGGCGTCACCCTCAAAAACCGCATGGTGGTGTCGCCCATGTGCCAGTACAGCGCCCAGGACGGATTTGCCAACGACTGGCACCTCGTGCACCTGGGTAGCCGGGCCGTGGGCGGCGCGGCCCTCATTATGCAGGAAGCCACGGCTGTTTCGCCCGAAGGCCGCATCAGTCCCGAAGACCTGGGCCTGTGGAAAGATGAGCAGGTGCCCATGCTGCGGCGCATCAACGACTTCATTGTGGCGCAGGGCAGCGTGCCGGGCGTGCAGCTGGCCCACGCCGGCCGCAAAGCCAGCACCTACCGCCCGTGGAGCGGCGCGGGCACGGTGCCCGAAGCCCAAGGCGGCTGGCCCGTGGTGGGCCCCAGCGCCCTGGCCTTTGCCGACGACTACCCCCACCCCACCGCGCTCGACGCGACGGGCATTGCCAAAGTGGTGGCCGATTTCGGGGCGGCGACCCGGCGGGCGCGGGCGGCCGGTTTCCAGGTGGTGGAGCTGCACGCGGCCCACGGCTACCTGCTGCACGCGTTTCTGTCGCCGCTCAGCAACCGGCGCACCGATGCATACGGCGGCTCGTTCGAAAACCGCATCCGGCTGCTGCTGGAGGTGGTGGCCGCCACTCGCGCTGAGTGGCCCGAAGACCTGCCGCTCATCGTGCGCATTTCGGCCACCGACTGGACCGAGGGCGGCTGGAACGCCGACGAATCGGTGCAGCTCGCGGCCTTGCTCAAAACGCGCGGCGTCGATTTGATTGACTGCTCGACGGGCGGCAACGTGCCCAAGGCCCCCATTCCGGTGGGCCCCGGCTACCAGGTGCAATTCGCCGAGCGCATCCGCCAGGAAGCGGGGATTCTGACCGGCGCGGTGGGCCTCATCACCACCCCAGCCGAAGCCGAAGCCATTCTGGCCAACGGCCAGGCCGACCTCGTGCTGCTGGCCCGCGAGTTTCTGCGCGAGCCCTACTTCCCGCTGGCGGCGGCCCAGGAGCTGGGCGTGGAAATGGAGTGGCCGGCGCAGTACGACCGCGCCAAGCCACGGGTAGCCAGCAGCGCGGGTTCGCGGTAGCGACGCATAATCCAGAACGTCATGCTGAGCTTGTCGAAACATCTCTGCCGCGATACTAAAATTGATTGGTTGTGCGGTAAAGATGCTTCGGCAAGCTCAGCATGACGTTTTAGCGGTATTGTTCAGGATTAACTCCGCACCCACCGGGCCATGACCAGCAGCTGGCCCAGGTGGCGGGTGGTGTGCTCGGCGGCGTGCACCAGCAGGCCGATGACGGTAGACGGCACCTGGGCCCGGCCCACGCCGCGCAGCTCGGTGAGAACAACGAAATCGGTACCGCGCAGCTGGGCCAGAGCATGGTCGACCTGCTGGTTGAAACGCTGCCGGAGCTGCGCCAGCGTCTCTGCATCGGCGGTCAGGGGCGCGGTTTCGGCGGCCAGGGCCGCCAGTTGCGGGGGCGTGAGGGCCATGCCCCGGGCGTAGGTGAAGGTGCGGTCGAGCACGCCGGCCAGGTGCTGAAGGTGGAACCCCACCGAAGCCAGCCCCCCGGGCCGCTCGTTGAGCAGGGCGGGCGGAAAGCCGGCCAGGGCCGCGGCCAGCTCTTCGCGGGCTTGCAGCAGGGCATGGGCTACGGGCTGGAGCAGCAATGGCACGCCCGGCACGGGGCCGCGCAGCCAGACTTCGAGAGGAGCAGAATTGGACATGTAAAATAGAAGTATACTGGGGCCGCGCCCCACCGGCCGAGGTTAGCTGGTTGAATTTGAATCGGGCCAGCCGACTGCTTTTGGCGGTTGCCGCTACCTGCGCGGGGGCCTGAGGCCGCTATTCGCCGGCAGAGCTCCGGCACCAAAACCAGACAGGAGCGTTTTGGTGCGGCCGCCCTGAGCCGCCGGGGCAATAAGATGCTACAACAGGGCCGGGCGTACTTTTGTGCTTATGTCAGAAATTAGCGAGGCGCTGCGCGCCGCGGCCGAGCAGTTCGGCACTCCCCTATACGTTTACGATGCCGCCACCATCACGCGCCAGTACCGCAAGCTGGAAAGCGCTTTTTCGCTGCGGCCCACGCGGTTTTTTTATGCGTGTAAAGCATTGAGCAACCTGGCCATCCTACGCCACGTCCGGAGCCTGGGCGCGGGCCTCGACTGCGTGAGCATCAACGAGGTGAAGCTGGGTTTGCACGCCGGTTTCCAGCCCGAGAACATTCTGTTCACCCCCAACGGCGTGACGTTTGCCGAAGTAACCGAGGCCAAGGAACTGGGTGTCAACCTCAACATCGATAATATTTCGCTACTGGAGCGTTTTGGGACCACCTACGGCGGCTCGTACCCGGTGTGCGTGCGCCTGAACCCGCACATCGAGGCCGGCGGCAACTACAAGATTCAGACCGGGCACATCGACTCCAAGTTCGGCATCAGCATTCACCAGCTGCGCCACCTCGAGCGCGTGGTGAAGAGCACCGGCCTGCACGTGCGCGGCCTGCACATGCACACGGGCTCCGAGATTAAGGACGTGGAAGTGTTTCTGCGGGGGCTGGCGGTGCTGTTCGACGCGGCCGGGCGCTTCCCCGACCTGGAGTTTCTGGACCTGGGCTCGGGCTTCAAGGTGCCCTACCGGCCCGATGAAACCGAAACCGACGTGGCCGAGCTGGGCCGGCAGGTGGCGGCGGCGTTCAGCGGCTTCGAGGCAGAATACGGGCGGCCGCTGGAATGCTGGTTTGAGCCGGGCAAGTACCTGGTGAGCGAAAGCGGCGCGCTGCTGGTGAGCGTGGCCGTGGTGAAGCAAACCACGGCCACGGTGTTCGCAGGCGTGAACTCGGGCTTCAACCACCTCATCCGGCCCATGTTCTACGAGAGCTATCACCGCATCAGCAACCTCACCACCCCCGAGGGAGCCGAGCGCCTGTACACGGTGGTGGGCAACATCTGCGAAACCGACACCTTCGCCTGGGACCGCCTGCTGCCCGAAATCCACGAAAACGACCTGCTGGCGTTTCACAACGCCGGGGCCTACGGCTTCGAGATGAGCAGCAGCTTCAACTCGCGCCTGCGCCCGGCCGAGGTGCTGCGCGAAGAGTCGGGCGAGCTGCGCCTGATTCGCCAACGCCAAACGTTTGAGGACCTGCTGGCCGGGCAGGTAGGGTAGATGCCTGGGCACCGGTTCCGCCCAGCGGAGCCCGAGCCACCGCCCGAATACGACTCGGCGGCCTATCCCGGGCAAGCGGCCCCATATGCACGCCGGGACGGTGCCTACGTCCCGGCGTTTTTGTATATTGGGGTAGTTACGCAGCTATTGGCGGGCCCGGCAGCTCGTGGCCGTGGGGCTCACGAATTGTTGCCAATGCCATGAACGCTGCTGTTGCTACTCCTGCGAGACTTTCGGGGCTGCCCTTCTGGCAGCCGGGCCGGCTGTTGCGGCTGCTGCGGCTGGTACTAGCTCTCGGCATCGGAGGCCTATGCTACTGGGTGTCGCCTTCCGACTTTTCGGGTCTCACCCGGCTGGTGATGGGCTGGGATGGCTTCGTTATCAGCGTGCTTCTGCTCAACTGGATGACCATTATCCATGTCCACCTGGCCGATATGAAGCGCATTGCCGAGTCGCTGCATCCCAACAAAACGTGGCTGCTGCTGCTGCTGGCTACCTTTCTGAGCACCACCATCAGCATGGTGGCCGTGATGCTGATGCTGCACGGCTTACCCGACAGGACACCGGATGAGCGGATTGAGAACATCGCGGTTTCAGTAGTGGCCATCGGCAGCACCTGGTGCCTGATGCACACGCTGTTTGCGCTGCACTACGCGCACACCTACTTCAGCCTGCACCAGGGCCCGCAAGCTGAACCCGGCCAGGCCGGCCTGCTTTTTCCCGGCGGCGAACCCACCTCGTACTGGGATTTTGCCTACTTCTCGTTTGTAGTTGGCATGACGGCCCAAACCGCCGATATCACCATTACGTCGCTGCGCATGCGGCAGCTGGTGCTGTTTCACAGCCTCATGGCGTTTGCCTTCAACACCACCATTGTGGCCCTCACCATCAACATCCTGGCAGGGCTGCTGTGAGGCGGCCGGGCAGGCAAAGCCAAAAGAAACTTGCTAGACCGGGCGGCCGGCAAACACACCCGCAGGCACGCGGTTTTACGTTTCCCCGCTCGCTCGCTGCCCCCTTAGAGCGGTTTCCGGGTTGGTGTACAGTTTCTGGAAAAGTTAAAAGTTGAGAGTTAAAATCCTTTAAATCAGAATTTTAACTTTTAACTCTCATCTTTTAACTCTGTACACTGAACGGGAAACCGCTGTATAGTGCCCTTTAACCGGCCTGCCGTTAACCGTCTCTGGCTTGCAGCAGCCACGCCAGGGCATCGCCCTCATCCTCGAAAGTGCGGTAGGTGTGGGGCAGGTCGCGGGCCCCGAGCACGAGCTGCGTCATCACCAGGCGGGCGAACACGTTGTGGGCCACCAGCACCGCGCCATGGCGGTAGCCGTGTTCGCGCACGGCTTTGGGCAGCCACTCGCCGGTCATCCAGGCCTGCTCGGTGGAGGTGAAAGGCGACATCTGACGCTGGTCGACGAGGATATTCGACCATTGGCGGCGGCTCAGGGCCTGGGCGGCGTGGGTGAGCAGGGCGCGGAACTGCACCGTTTCGCGCGGGCTGGGCTTGTATTCCAGCCGCAGATAGCCTTCGGGTTCTTCCCAAAGGCGGCCAATGCTGTTTTCGAAATAGAGGGAACGAGAGGCCTGGGGCATTGGTCAGAGGGAAAAGGACTTACGCACTTGCAGTTCCAACGCTGCTTACAGCATCTGAGCGCAGGTTTTCAGTAGTCGCCTGGCGAGGCCGAAAGATGCGAAAGCGGCTCCGGATGCCGCAGCAGCAATTGAAAAATTCAATTCATGTAAGCCCTATACAAGCTAGGGCGAAGTAGTGAAATGACGTAGCATTGGTGCTTACGTACCGGAGCGGGCCGGGAGTTGCCCGCCCGGGTACTGGTAGCTGAGCTTATCGGACATCTTCCGGCCCCGGGCAACCCCGTGCCAAACGCCAGCTACATTTACAGTCCCGCTTTAAGCCCGCTTTAATTTTCAGCTTTATGCCGCAGGTTTTACCCCGTTCCTGTTTCGTCCTGCTCCCCGCGCTACTAGCCGTTGGCCTGGCTTCGGCGCGAGCCCAGACCATCACGCCGATTGGCACCATCCAGGGCAACGGTGCGCTGGCCACTTCGGGCAATTATACCGTCGAGGGCGTGGTGACGGGCGTGTACGCGGGCCTGAGCCCGGCCGGCTTCTACGTGCAGAACGACGCGGCCGCGGCCGACGGTGACCCGGCCACTTCCGACGCCCTGTTTGTGGTGCAGGCCGCGCCCACCGTGGCCGTGGGCAACCGCGTCCGCGTCAGCGGGGCGGTGCAGGAAATCGCCAGTACGCCCTCGTTCAACCAGGCCGTGCTCACGAGCCCGGTTATCACGGTACTGAGCGTCAGCAGCCCGCTACCGGCGTTCAGCATCATCGACAACACCACGTTCTCGATGGCCGATGCTGAGCCGCTCGAAGGCATGCTGGTGGAGTTTAACGGCCCGGTGACGGTGACCGACGTGGCGGCCGTGAAGTCGCGCGGCGAGCTCACGCTGTCGCTGCGCGGCCTGGTGTACCAGCCCACGCAATTCGTGGACCCCAACGACAACCCCGCCAGCGGCACCAGCAGCACCGGCACCAGCAACGCGGCGGCCGTGACGGCCTACCAAACGGCCAACGGCAACAAGTCGCTGGTGCTTGACGATGGCCGCGCCGCCACCAACCCCACGCCCATCCCCTACCTCGACGCCACCACCCAAACCGTGCGGGTGGGCAGCACCGTGGCCCGCCTGCGCGGCGTGCTGGGCTACGGCAGCAGCAAGTGGCGCGTGCAGCCCCTGGCCGGAACCGATGCCCCGCAGGTCGTCACGGTGCGGCCGTCGGTGCCCACCTTCGGGCCGGCGAGCGTGAAAATCGCCAGCATGAACGTGCTGAACTTCTTCAACGGCGACGGCGCGGGCGGCGGGTTTCCGACTTCGCGCGGGGCCCTCACGCTGGCCGATTTCCAGCGCCAGCGCAGCAAAATCCTGCTCGCCCTCACCCAAATGAACGCCGACGTGCTCGGGCTGATGGAGGTGGAGAACGACGGCACCGGCCCCAGCTCGGCGGTGCAGGATTTGGTGAACGGCCTGAACCAGGCCCAGGGGGCGGGCACCTACGCCTTCATCAACGATGGCGGCAGCACGCGGCAGGCCAACAACACCGACCTGATTCACTGCGCCATCATCTACAAGCCGGCGGTGCTCACACCCTACGGCCCGGCCCTGATTGCCTCGGTTGCGGGCCTATTTGAGCGGCCGCCGCTGGCCCAGCTCTTTACCACCACTCAGGCCGCGCGGCGCGACACGTTTGCCCTCATCGTCAACCACCTGAAATCGAAAGCCAGCGGCAGCGGCACCAACGCCGACCAGGGCGACGGCCAGGGGGCCAGCAACCTGCGCCGCAAGCAGCAGGCCGACGGCCTCGTGCAGTTCATCAACACCACGGTACGGCCCGCGGGCACCCGCTACGTGGTGAGCGTGGGCGACTACAACGCCAACTACGAGGAAGACCCGATGGATATTCTGCGCGCCGCCGGCTTCGTAACGGGTAGCCCGGCGGCCAGCACTTCCTACGTGTTCAGCGGCCAGAGCAGCGCGCTCGACCACGCCGTGCTCTCGGGCAACCTGACGGGCCACGCGGCCGTCGAAAAGTGGCACATCAACGCCGCCGAGCCCGAATTCCTGGAATACGACCTCGCCGGCGCGGCCACCGACGTGAACAGCCCCTTCCGCTCTTCCGACCACGACCCAATTCTCATCGGCCTGAATTTCAGGACCACCGTTACGGCCACCCTGGCCCCCAAGGCCGCCGCCCGCCTCCAGGTGTTCCCCAACCCCGCGCCGGGCGCGTTCCACATCTATATCAGCGGTAGCAGCTCGCAGCCGCTGACGCTGGAGGTGCTGTCGGCGCTGGGCCAGCCGGTGCTGGCGCTGCGCGGCACGGCGGCCGAGGTGCAGGCCGAGCTGGCGCGGCGCACGGCGGCACTGGCCCCGGGCGCGTATCTGGTGCGGCTGCGGGGCGCGGGGCTGGGCGAGGTGCAGCGGGTGGTGAAGGAGTAGATTGACTCTGGCGCAAGCAAGGCAAATTTGAACGTCATGCAGAGCGCAGCGAAGCATCTTGCCCGCTATTACTAACCCATAGCGCCTTCATAATTTGATTACCTACTGCGGGCAAGAT
>JANNDE010000202.1:0-5757 GCA_031387395.1 Hymenobacter sp. | reverse complement strand
CCCTCCCCATCGGGGAGGGGGCTAGGGGGTGGGGTTACGGTGGACGAGAAGTGGCGAAATTAAACTCTCAGACCACTAGCAAAGGTCGGGACAGAACGGTGGATTGTACGAAGGCCGGGCTGGTTGCCGGACCGGACGCCGCGGTTGCAATGCGTGCCGTGCGCCCCTTACCGCCCGCCTGGGCTGGGCTGGTATCTCAGCTGGTGGCTCGCCGCAGCTCCTGCTTCATTTGGGGTGCCGGGCTGCAAGTGAAAGAGCTCTGAAAACACGCGCCGAAGCATGCGCACCCGGATGCCTGAACGGGTTCCAGAAGGCCGGCTATAAAACAGAAATGCCGCTTCCGGGGCGGGAAGCAGCATTTCTTTCAACCCAACTCAGCGCTATAGGCTGATGGTGAGCTTGGTGGTGGCATACTCGTTGCCATTGCGAATGGTGAGGTGATAGATGCCGGGAGCCAGGGTGCTGAGGTTGAGCTGGCTGGCGAAGTTATCCTGCGCCGAGCCGGTGTACACGCGCTGGCCCAGCTGGTTGGTTACCTCCACCCCGAGGCCCGCGGCACCGGCATAGGCACCCTTCACGGCGAGCATGAAAATGCCCGAAGCAGAGGGGTTCGGGTACACCGATAGCGACCGCAGCAAGGCGGGCGAAGTCGCCGTCAGCGTCACCGCCAGGTTCGATTCAATCATCAGGCGGACTTGCAGCGTCGAGGTTGCGAAGTCGGTCCAGGTGGTGCCATCGGCCGAAACCGCGAACGTGCCGGGGCGCAGCGGCGACTCAGGCTGTGTGCCCAGGCCTGCTCCGCCAAAACCGATTTCCTTGATGCCGATGAAGTAGGTGCCGGGAACCACGGTGTTGTTGAGCGGAACGGTGACCGCGCCGCCAGCTTTGGGGCGGGCTTGCGTGGGCGAGGTAAAGAGTACCGTGCCGGGGGCGGTACCCGCAGTATTGGCGCTGTACACCACGGCCTGGTAATCGGTGTTGGCCATAGAACTCGGGCTGAAATAGAATACGGCGTTGGTCAGCTGGTTGCTGGTGCCGCTCACCGTGAACTTCGCCGCCAGCGCCCCGCCGGTCGTTGTGTTGCTGTAGTTCAGCGCGCCTACTGTCCCCAGGGCCGGGTCTGCAATCAGCACCTGGTCGTTGGTTATCTGCTGGGTGTAGGTGGCCGAGTTGTTGGCCGAGTTGTCGTCGGCTGGCACGCTCACCACCAAGTTGTTGGTGCCCAGCGCCAGCGTGGCGGGGTAGGCGGCGAGAGTTACCGTGGTCGAAGCATTCGGGGCCAGGGTGGCAATGGTCTGCGTGTTGGTAAAAGTGTTGGCTCCGGTCACGTTCAGCGTCACCACCACGTTGGTTAGGGCGTTGAAACCTCGGTTGGTTACCATGGCCCGCACCTGGTGGCTGGCATTGAGCGTGCGCGACAGCTTGCCTAGCGTGTAGATGATGGCAATAGCCGCGTCGTTGGGCTGTGTAGGAATGAAGCGGTAGGTGCGCCCAGCATCGGGCGGAAACGTAGCGCGGAAGTTGTGGGCGTTGGTCGAAGCCGTCGGTTGCGGACCATTACCGAACGTAGTGGTGTTCCAGGCATTTGGTGAGGCTTTGGAAGCGATAATCGAAGCTCCGCTCGAAGAGCCTTTTACGCCTACTACGGCGTACTTCAGCGCGGTGGTGGCCCCAACGGTTGGCGCGTCGTACACAAACTCAACCTGGTTGCTGCCCTCGTAAAGCTTCACCTGAAACGACAAGTTGGTGTACTGCGTTGAAATCGTTGCGGGCGTGGCGGCATCGGTGGCCACGGCCTTGTCGGCCATGTTTTTCCACTGAATGGTGCACACGCGGTTGCCCGCCGTGCCCGTGGTAGCCACCCGGAACTCCGGGGTGCCGGTGCCCGGACCCAGGTCGAAGTTGAAGGGTAGCAGCAGGTTCACGTCGGCAGGGGCGGTGCTGTTGATGGGTCCCAGCTCGGGGGTTTGCGCGTAGGGCGAAGCTGCCAGCGCCGCCGCGGGCGCACTGGCTCCCAGGCGCAGCAAGCCGTTGGTGTTGAGCACGAACTGTGTGAAGGTCGTGCCGTTGAAGGGGAAGGTGAAGCCAATGTCCTGGGCGGTCGAGTTGGCATCGTCGTTGTTGGCCGTGGCAATGGCCAGGCCCGCGGTACCCAGGTCGGTGTAAGTGCCCGCGTTGGTGCTGCTTGAATTTGGGAAGTAGGTAAACTGGGCCTGTGCCGCCAAGGCCGTGCCACCCGCCAGCAGGGCCGTTAGCCCCAGGCGACGAAGGTGAGAGGCTTTAGTGTAAAATGAGGGCATTGAGAAAAAAAAGTAACTGAAGCCGTAAGAAAACAAGAGCAGAAGACCGGGCTCGACTACTACCAGCGGTGTCCGGCAATCAGGCGTTTTAGTAGGCCCCTAATTGCTGCCAAAAAACAGCCTGTATGCGAGGGCGCTACGTGAGCCCGCGCTGCACTCGGTGCAAGATACTGTTAATATAGGAGGATATATCAGCTTATTGATGAGTTTGCCGACGAATTGGCTGGCCGTTTCCTGTCGGTAGGGTGTCGTACGGGTGCTGCTTACCACCCGCGTCCTGGCCCAACCGATACAACCCGCCCCGCCGTCGATACAAAGCCCGGGGCGGTCGGTTTCGGCCGGCGCGGGCGCGGGGCCGGGCTATGTTTGCCTCGCAATTCATTCCTGCCCATGCCCGTTCTCACGCCCCGTCGCTTCCTCACGCCGCTCATTCACGTGCTGGTGTGGGGTTTGTTCGGGCTCACTTTTCTGCTGTTTCAGCCGCTTACCGGGCGGCTCACGCTGCCCCCGCAGTTCTGGCTGAAGCAGGGGCTGCTGTTTGGGATGTGGGTGGCCACGTTCTACCTCACGGCCAACATCACGGTGCCGCGCCTGCTGTTTCAGAACCGCACCGGCTGGTTCGTTCTGGCGCTGGTCGGCACTGCCCTGGGCGTGCTGCTATTCAGCCAGTTCCTCGACTATGCTTTGCACCTGCCCGCCCTCATCGAAAAGGCTTTTGAGGTCGCCATCGGGCACCCCCGGCCCCCCCGCCACGGCCCGCGCCTCGACACCATGGGCCTGCTCACCACGCTGTTCGTGCTGGGCATCAGCACCAGCATCACGGTGGTGCAGAAGTGGCAGCACGACGCCCGGATTCGCCAGGCCCTGGAGCAGCAGCGCGTCAGCGCCGAGCTGTCGGTGCTCAAGGCCCAGATTAACCCGCACTTCTTCTTCAACACGCTCAACAACATCTACGCCCTCACGCTGCTCGACGGCGAGCAGGCCCGGGCAGCCATCCATCGCCTCTCGCGCATGATGCGCTACGTGCTCTACGACACGGCCGGCGGCCTCACCCTGCTCAGCCAGGAAATAGCCTTCGTGCAGGACTACATCATCCTGATGCAGCTGCGGCTTGATGAGCGGGTGCGCGTGACGTTTGAGAAGCCCGAGCCGGTGCACGACGTACCCGTGGCACCTATGCTGTTACTGCCCTTCCTCGAAAATGCCTTTAAGCACGGCGTGGCGGCCACCCAGAGCAGCCATATTTTCATTGCCCTGCGCCAGCCCTCGGCCAGCGTGCTCGAGCTGGAAGTGCGCAACTCCCTGCCGCCGCTGCCCTCGGCTGACCTGGCCGGCAGCAACGGCATTGGCCTAGCCAATACCCGCCGCCGCCTCGACTTGCTGTACCCCGGCCGGTTCGTCCTGCTGGTCGAACCCCACACGCCGGCCCACGAATTCCGCGTCCATCTCACCCTGAATATTGTATGAGCACCCTGCCTCCCCTCCGCACCATTGCCGTCGATGATGAGCCCCTGGCCCTGGGGCTGGTAGCGTCGTTTGTGCAGAAAACCCCGTTTTTGGTGCTGGTGGGGAAGTTTGGTAGTGCCGTGGAGGCCCTCAACTACCTGCACGAGCACCCCGGCATCGTCGACCTGGCCTTTCTCGACATCCAGATGCAGGAGCTCAACGGCCTGGAGCTGGCCCGCTTGCTGGGTCCCACCGGCCCGCGCGTCGTGTTCACCACCGCCTTCCCGCAATATGCCCTCGACGGCTACCGCGTCGATGCCCTCGACTACCTCGTCAAGCCCTTCAACTACGAGGAGTTTCTGCGGGCCGCCGGCAAAGCCCGCGCCTACGCCGAGCTGGTGGCGGGCCCGGCAGCCGCACCCGCCGCCAGTGCCGAGGAAGAGGAATACCTTTTTCTGAAAGCTGAATACCAGCTGGTGCGCGTGGCGCTCAGCGATATTCTGTACATCGAAGGCCTGAAGGATTACGTGAAAGTGCACCTCAACAGCACGCCCCGCGCCTTGCTATCGCTTCTGAGCCTCAAGGCAATGGAGGAGAAGCTGTCCACCCGGCGCTTCATGCGCATCCACCGCTCGTTTATCGTGGCGCTCGATAAAATCGAAGCCGTGCGGCGCCTCACCGTCCAGATTGGGGCCGTGACCATCCCCGTCGGCGACCAGTACAAAGAAGCCTTCCTGCAGTTTCTCAGCCGCTGGAGCTAAGGCCGCGGGGAGCCGGGCCCACCGGTTTAGCGCCGGTCAGCCGCATCGGTCCCGGCTTCAACAGACATTACTCTGTGCGCAGGGTTGGCCGCCGCGCTACCGCGGCGAGCCTGGCCGTTGCTGCCAGGTTGGCCCGGCTCAATCAATCCGGCGGGCCAGTCGTGGCTGCGCACCCAGCGGTTTTAATCGCGGGCAGGTGCAGCTGCGCTTTCTCGGTGCGACGGGGTTGGGTCAGGCTGGGCAGCAAGCCCGGCAAACGCCCACTGGTGCCCGGGGAGTGCTGGAATACCAACTTTGTCATAAAACATGATATTTTAATAATAAAATTGGTTAATAACCAACAGTATACTATATATATTTACACCCGGCGTGTCTATCCCGCTGCAATTCAGTAACTCCCTTAACAAGCGCTTTTTATGCATGCATCCGCTACACGTTTTTTCACCGGCCTTGGCCGCAACACGGCGTTGCTCATGTTGCTGCTGTTGCCATTGCTGGGGTGGGGGCAACAACCCATCACAGCGCTTAATACGGCATACAATCAATCCTTCGACACGTTTGCAGGAACCTTAGCTACACAGCCGGCTAATTGGACATATTCAGGTACTGACTATACACCGGGGGGCTATTACAGCCGAAACGTTGCTTATTCAAATGCTAACTCCACATATGGATTGCGTGAGAGTTTGGGTTCGACTGATGTCTCATTCGGGGCAAAACTGGGTACTGCCGAAGTAAACAATTATGATTTTTCGGTAGTCAATAACACCGGCGCTACGATTACCGGTTTTACTATTTCGTGGGACGTTGAGCAATATTCCCAAGACACCCGCCCAACTACAATAGATTTTTCCTATAGTCTGAACGGTGGAGCCTTTGGCATTACTGGCTTGACGGGGACTACACTCACAACTGCAAGTGTTCAGGCAGCAACCACAACAACAAACTTAGCCGTGACTGCTGTTACGAGTCGGAGCATCAGTATTTCTGGAATCTCGTTGGCAGGTGGGCAGAATGCAGTATTTCGGTATGCGTTCAAAGGCAACAATGGCAGTGGTTCAAATGCCCATTTAGGTATTGATAAATTTTCCCTGACAGCCACAGGTACCGTTCCTACTCCTTCCTTTTTCCCCGCCCCAACTACGCTTTCTGGCTTCACCTACGTGGCGGGCAATGGTCCTTCGGGCAACCAAAGCTTCAGCCTGGGCGGCACCAACCTGACGGCCGGCTCGGCCGTGAGCCTCGCCGCT
>JANNDE010000201.1:0-1140 GCA_031387395.1 Hymenobacter sp. | reverse complement strand
CGAAAACAACAACGTATTCAATGGCGGTAACGGTACGCGCTACAACCCGCTAGCTGATATCAACCCCAACGATATTGAATCGGTGGAAGTACTGAAAGATGCCTCGGCAGCAGCTATTTATGGCTCACGGGCAGCTAACGGTGTGCTCATTATCAATACTAAACGGGGCCGGTCGGGCCAAAACCGGGTATCGTTCAATTCCTACCTTGGTATCCAGAACGCCGTGCGTCTGCCGCGTTTGCTGTACGGGGATGATTTTAACATCATCAGCAACGAAAAAGCTTTTTACGCTCGTGAGGGCAGTTCGATTAATGGTGGCAGTGCAGGTAATGGTGTTGGCAACCTGAGCATCCCTGCTGTTGGAATTGCCGGAAACGTTGACGTGAACAACGACGGCCAGCCCGACCGCACTGATTGGCTGAAGGAAGTGTTCCGTCAGGGCACCCTGCAAAATTATCAATTGTCATTGTCGGGAGGCACCGACAAGGCTACTTACTATGCCTCGGGCGACTGGACCGACCAGAAGGGTATTATCGTTAACAACCGTTTGCGCCGGGGTACCTTCCGCCTCAACATTGATGTAACGCCCAAGCCTTGGTTAAAGGCTGGTCTGAGCACCAGTTATTCCAAGGCATTGAACAACGGCGTGCTAACCGACTCTTATCTGGCCGGGGCCACAGTATCGGGCTACAACGCCCCTCCGAACGTGCCAATCTACAACCCCGATGGCACCTACTATCTAAACCCAGCGGGCAATTTGGGCAACGGGGCTAACAATATCAGCTACGTAGCCAGCAACTACAACCACCCAGCCGCAGTGCTCGCGTTGCAGCGCAACGACAACACGTCGCAGCGCATTCTGACGAACGGTTACCTGACGGCTATCCCTTTCAAGGGCTTCAGCTTGACGACGCGTTACGGCATCGACTACACTCAGAACTTTGAAGACCAATACAGTGACCCAACCATTTCAGGTCTGGGCCGAGCATACGGACAGGGCCTAGAGCGTGAGGACAATTAATAAATCAGTTATTTATCTAAGCCAATCTATTGCTGCCCCGATATGCCAAAAGGCGAGGAAGGAAACGACCGTCTTTTCGTAGCGGGTGGCCAGGCGGCGATACTGCTTGAGGCGGCCGA
>JANNDE010000165.1:0-1227 GCA_031387395.1 Hymenobacter sp. | reverse complement strand
CTATTTTGGTTGACCTGTGTTTACAACGTCAAAACAGGCAAAATATAAAGGCTATTTGGTGCCCGAACCAGCATCGGTCGTAGAGCGTTAGAGGGAATGGTGAGGTGGTCCATTTAGGCTGGACAGTTTAGGGCAGTAGTTTGAAGAAGTTGTTGGTGAGTATGATAGGGCGTCTGATAGGCGATGCTAGAGTGCAGGCGTTCGGGATTGTAGTAGTCAAAATAATCGGCGACGCTGGCCTGCGCGTCGGCCAAGTCGGCAAAAACGGGCCACTCGCGCCCTTCGAGCACCTCCGTTTTGAGCCGGGACCAGAGGCTCTCGGCCTGCGCGTTATCGTAGCAGTCGCCGCGGCGGCGCTGCGAGCGCAGGGCCTGGTGGTCGTGGAGCAGCTTGCGGTAGGCGTTGCCACAGTACTGCCCGCCGCGGTCGGAGTGCACGAGTAGGCCCGGGGTAGGCGGCTGGGCAAAAAAAGCGCGCTGTAAGGCCGTCGTCACGAGCTCTTCGGGCATCGTCGCGCCCACGTGTCCGCCGACCACGTGCTTGGTGCACTGGTCCTGAAAGGCGCACAAGTAGGCCCAGGAGCCGTTAGCGAGCGGCAAATACGTACTGTCCGAGACCCACACCTGGTTGGCCTGGGTGGGCTTGGGCTGGTCCAGCAGCCGGTTGGGGGCACAGCGCAGGCCATGGGTCGAATCGGTGGTGCGCGGGGTAAAGGCCTTGGGCTGCAGCGCGTGCAGGCCTTTCCGGCGCATGGCCACGCGCAGGCGCTGGCGGCCCACCCGGTGCCCATCCTGGCGCAGGGCGAGTTGCAACCGACGGGTGCCATAACGCCGTTGATGGTGCCGGAAGGCCTTGACCAGCGCCGTTTCCCCCGCCGGTGTGGCGGCCCCCTCGACCCGCTGCCGGCCCGCCTGCCAGGCGTAATAGCCGCTGGCCGGCACGTCTAACACCTGGCAGAGCCGCCGCACCGGGTAGTGACCGCGCTCGGCGGCGATGAAGCGGTAGCGGCTCATGGGGTCGGGGTCACGGAGAAGATGGCGATGGCTTTTTTTAAAATGTCCAGTTCCTGCGCCTGCCGCCGGGCCAGGGCCCGCAGCTGGCGCAGTTCGGCGGCCGTGTCCGGGTCCAGAGCCGCCCCTAAGGCGGCCGCCACCGGCGTTTGGGCGGCCTTTTGCCACTGGTAAATACGTTTGGGGTCAATGTTGAGGGCCCGGGCGGCCGCTTGGG
>JANNDE010000081.1:0-1051 GCA_031387395.1 Hymenobacter sp. | reverse complement strand
GGTTGCGGTCTCAGGAACCGCATTTACTGATGAGCATATCCATCTCATTAAGCGATTTTGTGATACGGTGATTCTTTCATTTGATACTGATAGTGCAGGGCAAACCGCACTTAAAAAAACTGCACACCTTTGCCTCCTTGGCGGGCTTCGTTTCAGGCGTAAGCTTTACGTAGGAAAACGCTTGCAGCAGCTCTCTGATGAATTCCTGCTTTTGGTCGGGTATTTCGAGGGTGTATTTCATGCTACTCAAAACTACAAAGATTCCGCATAGTTCCTGCCACCTACTTGCCGCTACATAAGAAGCTCCCGTTCCTTTCAGCGGCGGGGACAGCGGACGGGGGGCTTATGGATTGTCAATCCAGTTTTCCAGCGGCAGGTTGACCAGACCGGAAAAGTGACGGGTGTTGCGCGTGACGAAGGTAAGGCCATGGGCCACCGCCGTGCTGCCGATGAGGATATCGAAATCATCAATCGGTCGGCCGCTCCGCCGCAACGCTGCTTTCTGGTCGGCGAATATTTCCAACGCGGGCGCAATGAGCAGCACCTGCTCGGCAAACAACTCCCGAAACTCCGTTACCTGCTGATGCTGGCGCGCCTGCCATGCCGGCGCACTGTTGGCCGCGCCGAATAATAGCTCCGCAATGGTGATTTCAGAAACGAAGCATTGTGCCAAACCGATTGCGGCCAACCGCTCGTTCAGCCTATATTCTCCTCGCAGAAAGTGGATGCAAATATTAGTGTCGAGCAAATAGCCGGCGCTCATAGCTCTATATCGGGGCGGTTGCTCTGACGGGAATCCATCAACATCTTATTAAGTTCATCTCCGGTTTCATCCGACTGCCACGAGCCGAATAAGGCTATGAAGCGCTGTTCCCGCTCTTCCAACGACAACTTAGCGGCAGGCGAAGCGGTAGCTTTTACGCCCAGCCGCTGCGCCAGACTCAGCAGCAAGTGCAGGTCGGAATCGTTGGTTGGTTCTAAAACAAGGGTGGTAGTCATAACGGGAAGATGCTGAAGCTGTTTAGAAAGTCAAAGGACTCCCAAAAAAGCG
>JANNDE010000073.1:0-1486 GCA_031387395.1 Hymenobacter sp. | reverse complement strand
CCCTCTACGGCCTCTACGCGGCCAGCAGCAGTAGAAACGCATCGGAGCTGTTGAAGAGGGCAAACACCAACAGCGCGCCCGCCACCCGGCGGTAGGCCGGCGGGGCCACGCGCCAGTAGCTAAACGAAGCCCAAAATGGCTGCATCGGGCGCGCAGAAGGTATGGCCGGGCGCTCCCGGAGCCAGAAGGTGATGCCGATGGTCAGCACGCCCGGCACGAAAGCCAGCAGGAACAGCGGCCGGAACTGGCCGGGGCGGGCGGCCAGCCAGAGCAGCGCGGCCAGCGGGCCAAGCACCGCGCCTAGGGTATCCATGGAGCGGTGGAAGCCGAAGATTTTGCCCTTGGTGGCGGGGGTGGCCTCGTCGGAGAGCAGCGCGTCGCGGGCCCCGGTGCGCAGCCCCTTGCCGAGCCGGTCGACGGTTCGGGCCAGCAGCACCCACGCGGGCGTGGCCAGCACGGCCAGCATGGGCTTGGAAAGGGCGCTCAGGCCGTACCCCCACTGCACGAACGGCACCCGCCGGCCCAACCGGTCCGACCACTGGCCGAAGTAGCCCTTGCTCAGGCCGGCCACGGCTTCGGCCACGCCTTCGAGCAAGCCGATGAAAAACACCGAAAAGCCGATGCTTTGCAGGTAGAGCGGCATGACCGGGTAAAGCATCTCGCTGGCCAGGTCTGTGAAGAGGCTGATGAGCGAGAGCAGCCAGACGGCGCGGGTGAGGTAGGCAAAACGCGGCATCAGAGGGTGATTTTCAGGGCCACGTTGCCCACGATGCCGTCGAGCGGGGCGTAGAGCGTGCGAAAGGTGGGGCTAGTGGGCGAGCCTAATACGACGGACTCGAAGCGGGTCTGGCGGACGTCGAGGAAGTTTTCGACGTTGAGCACCAGGGAGAAATGCGGAGCGAATATTTTCTCGCCGAGCACGCCGAGCAGCCAGAAGCCTTGGCCCTGGCGGGTGCCCTCGCCGAGGTACTGCGGGCCGTTGTAGGTGCCTTCCAGGCCGAAGCGGAAGTTTTTCTCCTGTTCGAACACGGTGGTGAGCACCAGGCGGTGGCGCGAGACGAAGGGCAACTCGGCGGGCTGGTTTTGGTCGTAGGTCTGGCGGGTGTCGGTGAAGGTGTAGGCGGTGAAGAACTGCAGGCCTTCCACGGCCAGGCGCAGGTTCGTTTCGAGGCCCCGCGCCGTGATGGGCGTGGGCGCGTTGCGGAAATCGGTGATGCCCGTGGCCAGTTGGGCGGGGTCGGGAATGAGGGTGTGGTCGAGGCGGGTGTAGAACACGGCTTGGTTGAGCGAGGCGTTAAGCTCATCGAGCCGGCCGCGCAGGGTGACGTCGGCGTTGAGCCCCCGCGAGGTTTCGGCTTGCAGCTTCGTCACGTCGAGGGGGCGCACGTTGACATACGCCTGCTGCTCGGTGGCGCTACTGAAGATGGTGGGGGCCTTGTAGCCGAAGCCGCCGCCGGCCCGCAGGCTGACGTGCTCGCCGGCTTTG
>JANNDE010000066.1:0-4465 GCA_031387395.1 Hymenobacter sp. | reverse complement strand
TGCCTTTTTTGACAATTGCCTGCAAGTTGGCGGCATCGGCAGGCGATAGGTTGACGGGTTTGGCGAGGCGGGGCATCAGCAAAAACGAATGGTGTCCACTTGGTACTGTTATAAACGGAATTAAGTTGTCAGACCACTAGTTTGCTTGAGTTCGTGGGAGATTTGCGTGGGTCGGGAAGATAAGGGATGCTTTGGAGGGGCGCTGAGGCGTGTTTTGAGAGTCTTTTAACCAAAACAACAACGCCATGAAAGCCTGTCTTACTCTACTGATTTTACTGCTGGCGCTGGGGCGTGGGTTCGGACAGCAAATACTGGTGGCGGGCCGCGTGTTGGACGCGCAACAGGCCGCCGTGCCGTTTGCGACGGTGCTACTAACGGCAGTTGCTGATTCGGCTGTGGTCGAAACCAGCCGGGCCGATGAGCAGGGCCGTTACGAGCTGCGAGTAAAGCAGGGTGGGCCGTTTTGGGTGCAGGCGACGGCGGTGGGGTTTGGCGAGGGGAGAAGCGCCGCCTTTACAGTTAGGACTGGGAGCGTGCGGGTGCCGGACCTGCGGCTGCCAGCCACCGCGCAAGAATTGGGTGAAGTGCAGGTAGTGGGGCGCAAGCCGCTGCTGGAGATGCAGGCGGGTAAGATAGTGGTGAACATGGCCGGCAGCCTCACGGCGGGCGCGACGGCGCTGGAAGCGCTGCGAAAGGTGCCCGGGCTGGTGGTGATGAGCAACCGCATCAGTATTGCGGGTAGAGAGGGTGTCATTATTTAGATTGATGGGCGGACTATGCAGTATACCGACGTGGTGAGCGTGTTGAAGGATTTTCCGAGCAGCAGCATCGAGCGGATTGAGGTGCTGACCCAACCCGATGCCAGCCATGACGCGGCTGGTAATGCGGGTATCATCAATATTATTTTGAGCAAGAATGCCGACCTGGGCACCAGCGGCAACCTGACGTTGACGACGGGGTACGGGCGGTTTGGCAAGGGCGGCGCGACGCTGGACCTGAACCACCGGACCAAGCGGCTGAACCTGTTTGGTAACTACGGCTACACCCTGCGCAAAACCTACGAGCAGCTGAACACGGAGCGGCGGGGCACCGAGGCGGAAGGCAGCTACCAGCAAGCCAGCTACCAGCCGCGGATGGCCAACGTGCAGACCTGCCGGGCCGGGGCCGACTATAGCCCGACGCGTCGGCAAACCGTGGGTCTGCTGCTAAACGCCTACACCAATCGCACGACCGTGGAGGGCCAGAACCAGACCGAAGCCAGCAGCGGCACCCGCGTGCAGCGCAATGACACGCGTCGGCTGACGGACTCGTACGCGGCCAATGTGAACTACAAGGCGCTGTTGGATACGCTGGGGCAGGAACTCACGGCCGACGTGGACTATTCGCGCTACCAATCGGACAGCTACGGGCGGCTGGTGAACGAGGTAACGGGCAGCCAACGTCGCACCGAGCAGCTGCAGAACGACCAGTTGACGGATATTAGTCTGCGCCCGGGCAAGGTGGACTACCGCCGGCCGGTGCGGGCGGGGCTGAAGGTGGCGCTGGGCGCGAAGGCCAGTCAGGCCACGATTGGCAGCGTGGAGGCTTTGAGCGGCGGGCCGGTGGCGTGGAACGACGATTTCAGCTACTCGGAGGGGATTCGGGCGGGGTATGCGCAGGCGTAGGGTACGGCGTTTGGGGTAAGCTGGCAGGGTGGATTGCGGGGGAGTGGACCAATACGCGGGCCGTATCGCGGGCCGATGGCCGGACGGTAGAGCGCAGCTACGGGCAGCTGTTCCCGAGCCTGAGCGTGGACCGGGCGGTGTATAAGGCCGTGGGACTGAACCTGGCTTGCAGCCGCCGCATCGACCGGCCGAGCTACCAGGATTTGAACCCCAGCATCGTGTACCTCGACCCGTACACCTCGCAGCGCGGCAACTCATTTCTAAAGCCGCAGTTCACCAACGACTACAAACTGGCCCTGACGTACCATAAACAGCCGTTTTTTATGCTGGGCTACAGCCGCACGCAGGACGCCATCAGCCTGGTAACGGCCACCGAGGATAGCGCGGTGTACTCGACCACCGCCAACCTCGACCACCTGGAGCGCTACAGCGCCACGATGAACATGCCTCTGAACCTGGGCAAGCGCATGACGGGCTACGCCGGCATGAACGTGTTCCACAACCAATACCTGAGCCAGTACCTGAGCAGCACCTACCGCAACGGGCGTACGGCGGCCACGTTCTACGCGCAGTCGAATACGAAGCTGCCGCATGGCTGCACATTTGAAGTGTCGGGCTACTATCAGACAGCGGGCGTGAACGGCCTGATAAATTTTGAAGGGTTTGGGGCGCTGAACCTGGGGTTGCAGAAGACGCTGCTGAACGAGCGGGCCACTTTCCGGCTCTTGCTCAACGATGCCCTGTTCTCGGCCAAGCAGCGGGGCACGGTGCGCTACCAGGACCTGGACGTGCGCTTCCTGAGCTACGGCGAGAGCCGGCAGCTGCGGGCCACCTTCACCTATAAGCTGGGCAATGCGCAGATGAAGGCCGCCCGTAAGCGCGCCACCGGGCTGGATGAGGAGCGCGGACGGGTGAAATCGGACAAGGAATGGCTACTTCTGCTTTTTGGTTAGTTTTTCGTGCGATGAAATGGCAACTGCAACGGCCTGCCCGTTCCGACCTGCGCCTGATGCTGTTGTACTGGCTGCTGGCGGCACCTATTATCTCCTACAGCAACACCCGCTCTTACGGCTTTGCGCGGGCGGGGCTGGGTGAGCTACACCATCTTGCTTGATTCGGCGACGGTGTACCTGCTGGTGTTCGGGTTTTTGCCGCTGGCGCTGGCCCGCCGGCGCGCGGGGCTGCTCTTTGCCGGGCTGGTGGGGTTTGTAGTGGTTGATGCCCATTTTTACTGGCTGGGCTACGGGCTGATTTTTGGCCGTCAGGACTTGCATTGGCATCCATTGGCTATTCTGGAAGCGGTGCTGTGGCACACCCAGAGCTACGGGATGCTCGGCATCCTGCTGGCTGGCAAGCGCTACGCCGATGTGCAGCGCAGCCTGCTCCAAACCCAGAAGGCCCAGACCGAAAGCGAGCTGCGCAACCTCAAAGCTCAGATTGACCCGCACTTCCTGTTCAATAACCTCAACGTGCTGCGCGGCCTCATTCAGCAGGACCCGGCCGAGGCCAACGAGTACCTGGGCCGCTTCGCCAACCTCTACCGCTTCCTGATTCGGCACCAGGACGACGACTTTGTGCCGCTGGCCGACGAGCTGCGCTTCGTGGATGAGTACGTGTACCTGCTGCGCCACCGCTTCGGCACCGCCTACGATTTCCGCCAGGAAATACCCCCTGATGGGGATTTTGCGCACCTGCTAGTGGTGCCGGGCACGGTGCAGCTGCTGGTCGAAAATGCCATCAAGCACAACGCCGGCGACGAAGACGCGCCGCTGCTCATCACCATTTGGGCCACGGCTACGGCGCTGACCGTGGCGCACCCGCGCCGGCCCAAGCGTACGGCTATCGACTCGCTCGGTACCGGACTGGCCAATTTGCGGGAACGGTATCGCCAGCTCACGCAGCAGGAAATTGTGGTGACGGATACGGCCGCCACCTTTGCCGTGGCGGTACCATTATTGGCGCAGGCCCGCCAATTGGCCGATTTCACGCCTCTGGTCTAGCGCATGCTTTGGCTTGTGCCCGTGAGGCGAAACCCGTTCAACGCTGCACAAGCTGAAGCATGTGCTACAAGGTAACTACCCGATGAATATTTTGATTCTGGAAGACGAAGTGCAGGCGGCCCGGCAGACGGTGCGGTTTCTGGCGCAAGCCGGGCTGGGCCAGCCAGGGCCGCCCGTCCTGCGCAGCATCGAAAAAGCCCTGGCCTGGCTGCAAAGCCACCCCATGCCGGACCTGATTTTCTCCGACATCGAACTGCTCGACGGCAATGTGTTTGCCCTCTACGAGCAGTTTCGGGTGACGTGCCCGGTCATTTTCACTACCGCTTACGACCAATTTCTGCTACCCGCGTTTCGGGGTAACGGCATCGCCTACCTGCTCAAGCCTTTCGCGTACGAGCAGTTCCGCGAGGCACTCGACAAGTACCAGCTGCTGCAAAATAGCCGGCACCGGCCACGCCTACCGAAGCGTTGCTGAGCCCGCAGGTGCTGCGCCACCACGGTCAGCCGTCCTATAAGCAGCGGTTTTCGGTTAGGATGCGCACGGGACTTTTTCTGCTGCTGGTAGACGACATCGCTTACGTGCAGGCCGACGAGGGCGTGACCTTCGCCGTGGACGCGGCCGGCACGCGCTACCCGCTCAGCGGCACGCTGGCGGAGCTGGAGCGCCAGCTCGACCCGCGCGCCGCTTCGGCCGATTCAACCGCTGGGAGCTGGTAAATATCGCCTTCGTGGAGAAAATGGAGCATTACTTCAACAACCGGCTGGGGGTGCTGCTGCGTGCCCGGCCAGCCACCACGCTCA
>JANNDE010000021.1:0-15783 GCA_031387395.1 Hymenobacter sp. | reverse complement strand
CGGACTTTGTAGTCCGCGTCCCCAGCGGGTACCCGAACAGTTTCTAAGTGGGCAGGTATTCGTTGGTGACGCGGACTACAAAGTCCGCGCTACTACCGAATCAGCGCCACCTTCACTTTCTTGCCTTTCACCTTCGCGCCCTGCATGCGGGCCAGAATCTCCTCCGCCTGCGATTCGGGCACGGCCACGAAGCTGTGATGGTCGAATACTTCGATGCGGCCCACCGCCTCGCGCTCCATGCCGCCCACGCTCACGAAGGCCCCGGCGAGGTCGCCGCGGCTGATTTTCTCACTCTTGCCCGCCGAAACGTGCAGCGTGACGGTGCTCGGGCGCGGGGGCTTGGGCAGGGCATTGGGCAGCGTGGCGGGGCGCAGGCCCTTCCAGTCCACCGTTTTGGCCGATGGCCACTGCTGAATTTTCTGCTGCTCGTGGGGCGTCACGAGCAGGTGGGCGGTGCCCACGGCGCCAGCGCGGGCCGTGCGGCCGGCCCGGTGCTGGAAGGTGTCGGTGTCGTGGGGCGGGTCGAACTGCACCACCGTGTCGAGCTCGCTCACGTCGAGGCCCCGGGCGGCCACATCGGTGGCCACCAGCACCGTAGCCGAGCCGTTGCGCAGCTTCATCATCGATTTGTCGCGCTCAGGCTGCAGCATTTTGCCGTGCAGGGCCTCGGCGGCCATGCCCCGGCCGCGCAGGAAGCGGGTGAGCTCCTCCACGCGGTCGCGGGTGTTGGCGAACACTAAGGCGCGGCCCGCGTCGGGTGCGTTCAGCAACTGGAAAAGGGCGGCGGGCTTCATATCGGCGGCACTCAGGACGTGGCCGCGCAGCACCAGGCTCTCGGGCAGGGTGGTGGCGTTCGAGCCGCCCACGTTCATCACCCGGGGCCGGGTAAGGTACTCGCGCACGAGGTTCAGTACCTTATCGGGCATGGTGGCCGAGAACAGCAGCGTCTGCCGCCGCTGCGGCAGCCGGCTGATGATGGTGGCCATTTCCTCCTGAAAACCCAGCTCCAAGAGCTTGTCGGCCTCATCCAGCACCAGCACTTTCAGGCGGTTGGGGACGATGGTCCGGCGCTCGAGGTGGTCGAGCATGCGGCCGGGCGTGGCCACCACAATGTGGGGCATCTGCTGCAGGCCTTTCACTTCTTCGCGCATGGCGTGGCCGCCGTAGTAGCCGGCCACGCGCAGGTTGGCCATGTGCTTGCCGAGGCTGCGCAGGGCGTCGCGCACCTGCATCACCAGCTCGCGGGCGGGCACCAGCACCAGCGCCTGCATCGTGGCCGACGTCACGTCGACCTGCTGCAGAATGGCCAGGCCGTAGGCGGCGGTTTTGCCCGAGCCCGTGGGGGCCTGGCCGGCCACGTCCTGCCCCTCAAGGGCGGGGGCCAGCACCAGCTGCTGCACGGGCGTGGGCTGGGTGAAGTTCAGCTCGGCCACGCCCGCCAGCAGGGCGGGAGAGAGGCCGAAATCGGCGAATTGCAGGTCGGGCTTGGCGGATTTGGGCGCTTCGGCAGCGGCCCCGGCGGCGGAGGTATCAGGAGTTTGCACGGGGCAAAGGTAGACGCTTCGCTTAATGAAGAATGAAGAATGAGGAATGATGAGTTGGAAATGGAGTGAATGGGGTCAAACTTCCTCATTCCTAGTTAAGCGGAGCGTCATTCCTCCACGTTCACCAGCCGGTAGCGCACGGCCGTTTTCTTGGGCCGGATATCCAAGCCGACGCGGTGCGCGTAGGCTTTGGTGAAGGCCGCCCCGAAATAGAAAATCATGGCGCAATAAAACACGAACAGCAGCACCAGTACCAGGCTGGAGGCCGGGCCGTACACCGGCCCCAAATTGCGGGCTACCAGCAGCTGGCCCAGCACGGCTTCGCCCAGGCTGATGAGCAGGGCCGTGAGCGCCGCCCCGCGCGTGACGGCCCGCCACGGCACCCGGGCCAGGCTCAGGGTGCGGAAGGTGACGCCGAACCAGGCCGCCAGAATCAGCCAGGCGATAGCGGCGTTGAGGGAACGCACCGCGAAATAAGCCAGCGTCGTATCAAAGTCGCGGATGCTTGCGGCAAACAGGCTCAGGGCCGTATCGGCCCCGAAGGCCAGCAGCGTAAGCCCGGCCGTCGCCAGCAACACCCCCGCCGAGCGCGCCCGCTCGCGCAGTGCCTGCGACACCTTGCCCGTGCCCCGCTTGGGCCGGATTTGCCAGAGCTGGTTGAGCGAATGCTGAATCACGGTGAAAAGCGTGGTGGCTACAAAAAGCAGGAAGGCAAAGCCCACCACCGTCACCAGCCGGCTCCGCATGGGGTCGGCTACGTTCATCACAATCTGGGCCACCAGCCCCGCCGCCGGGGCCCCCACCAAATTGCTGACTTTACCCAGCAGCATTACCCGCACCAGCGACGAGGGGTAGAGCGAGCTCAGCAGCTGCACCAGGATGATGAGGATGGGCGGCAGGGCAAACGAGGTGAAAAAAGCCGTGGCCGCGCCCAGGCGCAAGGGGTCGTTCTGGCCCAGCTCGCGGGCCGCACGGTGCAGCAGAATGGGCAGCTCGCGCCACCAGGGGCCGGGTAGCTCGGCCGTCTCAGAACCTGACTTTAGCATAATGCCCAAATGGCAACGTTTTGTGGCGCTGGCGTACAAAAGGCTGCGCCCGGCACGAAGGTACGGGCTGACCGAACGCCGCTGGTCGTGTCCTGGCTTCCGCTCCATGTCGCTTCCCGAAACAGCCCCGCCGCCGGTTTCGCCGCCGTATTCCTGGTTCCGGCGTCGGTTCATCGACCCGTTTCTGGCCTTGCTCGGCACCGGCCTTTCGCCGGGCCGGCTGGCGCTCACGTTCGGCATTGCTACGCTGGTGAGCGGGGCCATGGCCCTGCGTCTGAACGCAGCGGCCATGCAGCTGGCCGCCCACCTGATGCGTGTGTTCCGGCTCCTGCTGCTCATTCCGCGGCTGCGGGCCGGGGCCGGGCTTTATTGTTTGCTGCGGCCTTGCGCCGCTCGGCGGGGCACTGGTAGATTTGCCTTGGCAAACCCCGCGCCCTTTCAAACGCCCGCCAACTTCGATGGCCCCCGGGCCGTACCCAGCGCGGCTACGGGGCCTTCCCGAGTGTTTCTCCTGCTTGCCCATGCCCCCACTGTCGCTCCAGCCGCCCCCTTCACCCCCCGCTTCCTGGCTGCGCCGCCGCATCCTCGACCCCCTGCTCAACCTGCTGAAGGAGGGCCTGGCCCCTGGGCAGCTGGCTCTCACGGTGGCCCTGGGCGTGGTGCTGGGCATTGTGCCGCTGCTGGGCGCTACCACCGTACTGGCCGCGTTGGTGGCCTGGCGTCTGCGCCTAAATATTGCTGCTTTACAGTTGATTACGCACCTGCTCACACCGCTGCAGCTACTGCTGCTGCCGGTGCTACTGGCTCAGGGCGCGCGCCTGGTTGGCGGTACATCGGCCCAGAATATGAGCGTGGCAACCTTGCGCCACCTCATTGCCACCAACTGGCGCGAGGCCCTGCACCTGCTCTGGCGCGCCGAGCTGGGCGCCTTAGCCCTCTGGGCGGTGGGCGGGGCAGCCTTGGGCGGTCTGCTGTATCTGATATTGAAGCCGGTATTCACCCGCATCGTGGCCCGGCAAGCCGTAGCGCAGGCAGAAATTACTTAAAACTTCAGCAGGGCGTTCGCCTGCTCCAGCAGCAGCTGCCGCGACAGGTCCTGGCTCAGGCCAAGTTCGGGGTGCAGGTCCTGGCTGATGAAGGGCAGGCGTACGCGTTGGGGCAGCACGGCGGTGCCGAGGTACATCAGCACGTCGGTAAGGTGCGTCATGGCGAGCAAGCCGCCCTGGCCGCCGCTGCTCAGGCCCACCATCGCGGCCTTCTTGCCCTGGAAAGCGCCCGGGTAGGGTAGCCCATCAATGAAGGCTTTGAGAACGCCCGGAAAGGACCCGTTGTATTCGGGCGTGATGATGACCCAGTGGCTGCTGGCGGCCAGCTTGGCCGCCAGCCGGTTGAACTCGGGATGGGTGCCAGCGTTGGCGTAAAGGGCCGTGGTGGTGAAATCGGCTGGCAGCTCACCCAGGTCCAGAATCTGGCTTTCGGCGCCTAAGCCGCTGAGCAGGTGGTGATAATAATCGGCTACGCGGCGGGCGCGGGCGGCAGGTCGGTTGGTACCGGAGAGGATGGTAATCAAAGCAGCAAATGAAAACACGGTTGACGTGTGCTGCTAACCCGCAGCGTCCCCCAATGGTTATCACGCCCGCGAAAAGGAAAGCCGAGCCCGCCTGGTGGTCGCAAAACCAGGCGGGCCCGCTCCCGCTTCCTACCACAACCGGCTGGTGGGCCGCAGCTTCTTGTTCCGGCTATTGGCCTTGTAGTGGAGGCCGGCGAGCGGGGTCAGGGTGATATCGAGCGGCTGGCAGTTAACCAGGGTCAGGGCCAGCGTGATGTAGCCCGGGGCCGTAACCTCCAACACGGTATTGCGGGCAAAGGCCTGCTTCGAGGCGATGATGTAGTGGCCCTCGGCGTTGGTGCTGAAGGCATCGGGGGTAAACCCCTTGCCGGGCACGCGCAACATAAGGGTCGCTCCCGTAAGTGGATAGGCAAACGGGTCCGTGACGCGGCCCGTGAGCACCAGGCACCCCAATCCGACCGCCTGAACCGGCGCTTTGGCTATTGAAGCGATAGAATCCGGCACCGGCGTTGGCTGTTGGGCTTGCACGGCAGGTGCAGTCATCAGGAGCATGCCTAGCATCCCCGGGATGGTTCGGAATTTCATGAGCGAAGAATAGCAGTAGGCGACCTTAAAGAGATGAAAACGCATTAGAAACCGTCATTGCCAGCCGGCTGCTTCAATAACTTGCTGATAAGACAAGTTAGATGAAAAGAAGAGCCAAGAGGAATGATGAGCCCTAGCAAGGTAACACTATTTTGATTAAAGCAATACGAAGAAGAGTTAGAGAAAAGCAATTGACCGAATAAGTTGCTGCTCACGGACCGGCCGGAATGATAAATATCCGGTTTTAGTGGATGCTGGCACATAAGGCAGTAAATTGAACTTTACGTATGTGCCGCTGACTGATTTAATTCTCGCCGCGGTGGGCCGGGGGCGAGCGGAGCGGAGCTGCCCGCTGCCAGGCCCGCGGTACGCGGGGCGGTTACGCCACTGCCTGGCTCGGCTTCGCGGGCAGCGCGCGCTGTGGCATTGCCGGTTCCGGCCACGCGGCCAGCACCGCTACTGCTGCCAGGCCCAGCGCAAACCACGCCCACGGCAGCCGCAAATCGAGCACCGACAGCCCCCCGAACACCAGCGCCGTACCAAAGCTGGCCAGCGACTGAAACGCTTGGTTCAGCCCGAAGATTTCGCCCCGGTCGGCCTCGGTGGTGCGGCGGGCCAGCCGCCCTTCCAGCAGCCCCTGAATGAGGGAGAGCGTGAGGCAGTCGGCCGTTATCAGCGTGTAGAGGGCTGCTTTCGAGGTGCCCATCAGGCCGTAGCCGGCCAGCACCGGCGTGCCCAGCGCCGCCAGCCACACAATGGCCCGGCGCTGGTCGAGCCGGTCGGCCAGAAAGGTGTAAAACACGTAGTTCAAGCCCACGCTCAGCGCCCCAAAATACATGAAGAGGTAGGAAATCTGGCGCGCATTGAAGTGCAGCGGCCCCAGGCTGGCAAAGGGCACGAAGTAGAAATAATAGCCCGTGCTGAGCGTGAGGGCTACCTGCGTGAGCACAATGCGCCGGATACCGGGATTCTGCTGGTCCTTGGCCCGCAGCCGGGCCCAGAGCGTGAGCGGGTTGAGACTGGCCGCCAGCTCGGCCCGCAGCTCGGCCCCGCGCACTCCCCCGCGCACTCCCCCGCGCCCGGCGTGGGTTTCGGGCAGCCACAGGCTCAGGCCCACGTTCAGGGTGGCCAGGGCCAGGGCCAGCCGCACCACGTAGGTGGCCTGCTGGGCCGGCGGCACGTGCAGGAAAGTCAGCATCAGCCCGGCCGCCATGGGCCCCAGCACGAAGCCCAGCGAGATAATCGCCCCTTCAATGCCCAGGTTGCGAAACAACTGCTCCGGCTTCGAAATATCGGTAATAGCCGAGCGCACCGTGGCGTACATGCCATTGGTGAGGCCATCGGAAACGCGGTTGGCGAAGTACAGCCCCGCCCGCACCGGCAGCAGCAGCGCGTTGGCCAGTAGCGTGCCCACCGCCGACAGGATGAAGATGGACCGCCGCCCGTAGCAGTCGCCCAGCCGCCCCAGCAGCGGGGCCGAAAATAGCTGCACCCCCAGAAACAGCCCCGTGCCCACGCTCAGCCACAACTGCGGCCGGGGTAGCCCGCGCACAAACTCCGGCAGCACCGGCCCCAGCGCCGCCCCCACAATCACATCGACCAGAATAATAGCGTAGAGCAGCGGCAGGCGGCGGTCGGGGGGAAGTAGAGGCACGGGACAAAAGTAGGGGAGGAGCCGCGCGAACTCCGGGAGCCCGCATTCTGGCCGGGCCAGCAAACTAAAACAGGCCGCGCTAAATCCGGCCTGCGGGTTCCGTAAAACATTCCCGCGCCGTATGCGTCTTGTAAGCTGCCTCGGCTGGCTATGCCGGGCCATTCATCTCAAGCCTTTCTCATGTCCGATAACACCCCCGCCACCTACTCCGCCACGTTCACCATCGGCGGCGACCTTACCGTCAACCGCCTCGGCTATGGTGCCATGCGCATCACCGGCGAAGGCATCTGGGGTCCGCCCACCAACCACGACGAGTCCATCCGCGTGCTGCGCCGGGCCGTGGAGCTCGGCGTCAACTTCATCGATACCGCCGACAGCTACGGCCCCAACGTGTCGGAGGAGCTGATTGCCGAAGCCCTGCACCCTTACGCCCCGGGCGTCGTCGTCGCCACCAAGGGCGGCCTGCTCCGCACCGGCCCCAACGAGTGGCCCATCGATGCCAGCCCCAAACACCTCGAAGAAGCCCTCAACGGCAGCCTGAAGCGCCTGAAAGTGGAACAGATTGACCTCTACCAGCTCCACCGCATCGACCCCAGCGTGCCCTTCGAGGACACGCTGGAATTCCTCCAAACAGCGCAGCAGGACGGTCGCATCAAGCATATCGGCTTGTCCGAAGTGAGCGTCGCTGAAATCAAAAAAGCCCAGGAGTTCGTGTCCGTCGTGGCGGTGCAGAACATGTACAGCGTCGAAAACCGCAAATGGGAAGCCGAGCTCGCCTACACCCGCGAGCAGCATATCGCCTTCATTCCCTGGTTCCCACTCGGCGGTGGCAATGCCGATGCCCTTAAAGCATTGAACCATATTGCGGCCCGGCACGGCGTAAAACCCCAGCAAATTGCCCTGAGCTGGCTCCTGCACCACTCGCCCAACATCCTGCTCATCCCTGGCACGTCCAAAGTGAAGCACCTGGAAGAGAACATGAAAACGGCCGACATCCGGCTGTCGGCCGAGGATATGCAGGCACTGGATGCCATCCAGCCCGCGTAAGGGGAGGGTGCGGGGCTTGCCCCCGCCCGCCGATGAACGGAATCAGTGCAACGATGCGAACGGTAGGCGGAGGCAAGCCCCGCATCCTACCTCCGTTAAAACAGAAATCCCCGGCAGTAGCTACTGCCGGGGATTTCTGTTTTAACGGAGGTTTCGCCTGAATTACGCCAGATTATTCGATACGGCCTTCGCCGCCAGGAACTCGCGGTTCAGAATAGCGATGTTCTCCAGCGAGATACCCACCGGGCACTCGGCCGCGCACGAACCGATGTTGGTGCAGGCTCCAAAGCCTTCCAGGTCCATCTGGGCCACCATGTTCTCGACGCGGGTTTTGCGCTCGACCTGGCCCTGGGGCAGCAGCGCGAGCTGCGACACCTTGGCCGACACGAACAGCATAGCCGAGGCATTCTTACAAGCTGCCACGCAGGCACCGCAGCCGATGCAGGTAGCCGCCTCAAAAGCGCGGTCCGAAATCTCCTTGGGAATAGGAATCTCGTTGCCGTCGGGCGCGCCGCCGGTGTTCACGCTCACGTAGCCGCCAGCCTGAATGATGCGGTCGAACGCCGAGCGGTCCACGCTCAGGTCTTTGTTCACCGGGAAGGCGTTGGCGCGCCAGGGCTCGATGGTGATGGTGTCGCCATCCGAAAACTTGCGCATGTGCAGCTGGCAGGTGGTCGTGCCCTTCTCCGGGCCGTGCGAGCGGCCATTGATGAACAGGTCGCACGAGCCGCAGATGCCCTCGCGGCAGTCGTGGTCGAAGGCCACCGGGTCCTGGCCGCCGCGCAGCAGGTCCTCGTTCAGCACATCGAGCATTTCCAGAAAGGACATGTCGGGCGAAATGTCCTTCACTTTGTACTCCACAATTTTCCCCTGAGCCTGGCGGTTGGGCTGCCGCCACACGTTCAGGGTCAGGTTCATTGGTTTAGCGTTGGGGTTGGAACCGGCCATCTTTTAAAGTTTTGAGTTTTGAGTTTTGAATGTTGAGTTAGTCTGGGTGATGAGTAGTCGTCAAGAATGAGGCTAAAAACTCAACATTCAACCCTACTTATAGCTGCGCTGGGTCAGCTTCACGTTTTCGAAAGTCAGCTCTTCCTTATTGAGCTTTTCGGGCTGATTGTCGCCCATATACTCCCAGGCCGCCACGTAGGCGTAGTTATCGTCGTCGCGCAGGGCCTCGCCCTCGGGGGTCTGGTACTCCTCGCGGAAGTGGCCGCCGCAGCTTTCGTTGCGGTTCAGGGCGTCGTCCATCATCAGCTCGCCAAGCTCGATGAAGTCGGCCACGCGGCCGGCTTTTTCCAAGGCCTGGTTCATTTCTTCGCCGGTGCCTACCACCTTCACGTCGCTCCAGAATTCCTTTTTCAGCTTCTGAATCTCGGCTTTGGCGTATTTCAGGCCTTCGGCGGTGCGGGCCATGCCGCAGTACTCCCACATCAGATGGCCCAGGATTTTGTGGAACTCGTCGGGCGTGCGGTTGCCTTTGATGCTGAGCAGCTGCTCGGTGCGGGCCTGCACGCCGGCCTTGGACTCGGCAAAGGCGGGGTGGTCGGTACCCACCGGCTTGGGCGGCGTCTGGGCCAGGTAATCGCCAATGGTGTACGGAATCACGAAGTAGCCGTCGGCCAGGCCCTGCATCAGGGCCGAAGCGCCGAGGCGGTTGGCGCCATGGTCCGAGAAGTTGCACTCGCCGGTGGCATACAGGCCGGGCACGGTGGTTTGCAGGTTGTAGTCAACCCACAGGCCGCCCATGGTGTAGTGCACCGCCGGATAAATGCGCATCGGCAGCTTGTAGGGGTCTTCGTCGGTGATTTTCTCGTACATGGCAAACAGGTTGCCGTACTTCTGGCTCACCGCCTCGGCACCCGTGCGCTTGATGATGTCGGAGAAATCGAGGTACACGGCCAGACCGGTGCTGCCCACGCCGCGACCTTCGTCGCACATCAGCTTGGCGTTGCGCGAGGCCACGTCGCGCGGCACGAGGTTACCGAAGGCCGGGTACTTACGCTCCAGGAAGTAGTCGCGGTCATCCTCTTTGATGTCGGTAGCCGTGATTTCGCCCTTGCGCAGGCGTTCGGCTATCTCTTTGGTAGCGGGCACCCACACGCGGCCATCGTTGCGCAGCGATTCCGACATCAGCGTCAGTTTCGACTGGTAGTCGCCTGATACCGGGATGCAGGTGGGGTGAATCTGGGTGAAGCAGGGGTTGGCGAAGTACGCGCCCTTCTTGTGGGCGCGCCAGGCGGCCGTCACGTTGCAGTACATGGCATTGGTGCTCAGGTAGAACACGTTGCCGTAGCCGCCCGTGGCCAGCACCACCGCGTGGGCCGAGTGGGTTTCAATGTCGCCGGTAATGATGTTACGGGTCACGATGCCGCGCGCCTGCCCGTCCACAATCACCACGTCGAGCATTTCCGAGCGGGTGTACATTTTTACCTTGCCGTAGGCAATCTGGCGGCTCAGGGCCGAGTAGGCCCCCAGCAGCAGCTGCTGGCCAGTCTGGCCCCGGGCGTAGAACGTGCGGCTCACCTGCGCGCCGCCGAACGAGCGGTTGGCCAGCAGTCCGCCGTATTCGCGGGCGAAGGGCACACCCTGGGCCACGCACTGGTCAATGATATTGACCGAAACCTGGGCCAGCCGGTACACGTTGGCTTCGCGGGCCCGGTAGTCGCCTCCCTTGATGGTATCGTAGAACAGGCGGAACACCGAGTCGCCGTCGTTCTGGTAGTTCTTGGCCGCGTTGATGCCACCCTGCGCGGCGATGGAGTGCGCGCGGCGGGGCGAATCGTGGTAGGTGAAAGCCTTCACGTTGTAGCCCAGCTCGGCCAGCGAAGCGGCGGCCGAAGCCCCGGCCAGGCCGGTGCCCACCACGATAACGTCGTACTTCCGCTTGTTGGCGGGGTTCACGAGCTTCACGTTAAACTTGTGCTTTTCCCACTTTTCGGCGAGGGCGCCTTCGGGGGCTTTGGATTCCAACAGCATAGGGTGACGGAATTGAGGGAGTGACTGAGAGGTTGAGTGACAAAGTAACCGCAAACGGTTCCGGAGGTTGGCCCGTTCGCCAGGTTTTTATCGGCTCAGGTCAATTTAAAAAAGGGAAGCCACGCTGTGCAGCAGCGCCGGCGCGTTGGCAGCCAGCTCGCCCTGCTCGTTGGTGAACAGGAAGAAGTACAGCGGCATGGAGGCAAAACCGGCCGAAACCACCACGGCGAAGGCGTAGCCCACGTAAGTGATGAGCGGCGTGTACTTGCGGTGGTTCACCCCCAGGGTCTGGAAGCCCGAGCGGAAGCCGTGCCACAAGTGGTAGCCAAGGCTGATTTGAGCGGCCACGTACAGCAGCACATACCACCAGATGTGGAATGACGACACCACGGCCATGTACAGGTTGTCGTAGTCGCGCGTTTCGGCATTAGCCCCGCCCATGTGGCTGAGGTCGCCGGCAAAGCGGGCGCGCCAGAAGAAATTGTAGAGGTGGACAATCAGGAAAATCAGGATGATGCTGCCCAGGATGCCCATGTTGCGGGAGGTCCACTCCGAGTTCTGCTCCGAGTGGTTGCTCACGTAGCCCTGCGCGCCCCGGGCCGCCTTATTGCGGCGGGTGAGGGCGAAGGCCTCGTAAATGTGAAAGCCAAAGCCCAGCACCAAACCCCACTCGATGGTGCGGATGATGGGGTTGGTACCCATGAAGTGGGAGTACGTATTGAAGGCCGCGCCCTGGTCGTGCTTGAAAAGCTGCAGGTTGCCCACGAGGTGAACTACCAGAAACGTGCACAGAAACAGGCCCGTAGCGCCCATAATAATTTTCCGGCCAATGCTGCTGGTAAGTGTTTTGGTTATCCAACTCATAAAGTCGCCAAACTATGGGAAGTGAAGAAGTATGTTTAGGTCGCTCAAAGGTAGGCCCCAACCCGCAAACCGGCCAACGACCGGCTCGATTCTTGCGCGAAAACGGGGCTGCACCGAACATTGCCGGGCATGGTGAATCTATCCGTTGCCGACATCGTTAACACGCGCGGCCCCGTACGTGTTTCCCTGACGATAGTGCTAGCTTGCCTGCACTGCCTTTTCCTACATACTATCGACTGACTATGACCACACTCTTTTCTCTTCGGGTTCGGAGCGGGGCCCGGCTGGCCCTGGCGCTGCTAAGCCTGCTGGCTTTCGCAGCCTTGCGCCCCCAGGCCGCCCACGCCACTCACCTGCGCGCTGGCGACATCAAGGCAACCTACGACACCACCACGGGCCCCAGCTACAACCCGCGCCGGGTGTTTTTCCGGATGGTGCTTTACACCGATATATCCGGGGCGACCACCGCGGTGCAGAACGATGCCACCATCTTTTTCGGCGATGGCACGGCTACCTGCGCGCCTGTGCAGCGGTTGACTTCCGCTGCGGTGCCGGTGGTTTCCGACCCGCGCGTGGGCAGCAACGTGTATTATTTCGAACACACGTTTCCGACTACGGGCAGCTTCATTGTCAGCTTCGTGGGGGAAAACCGCAACACGACGGTTCGCAACATGGCGAACCCCAACACGCAGAACTTCTACATCGCCACCACCGTCTACCTTGCCCCAACGCTGCGCGGCAACCGGGGGGCGGTGCTGCGTGCCCCGGCGATTGACCGCGGGGGAATCAGACAGATTTTTTTGCACAACCCGGCGGCCTACGATGCCGACGGCGACTCGCTGGCTTTCCGCCTGGCGCCCAGCCGGCAGGTGCCGGGTAGTTCCGTGACGACCCTGCTGGGGCCGCCCTGCGGGGGCACCGGGACCAACCGGCCCGATAAAATAGCAGCAACCTGCACGGGCTACCACTTTCCCAACGACCCAACGGTGACGACCACCCCGCCGACGAAAGAAGACGGCACCCCGCCGGCTACTTTCGAAGTTGATGCGCGCACCGGCCAGCTTACCTGGAATGCTCCGGTGGAGGCCGGCGAATACAACGTGGCCATTGAGATATCGGAGTACCGGCGCTCGCCGGGCGGGTTCGACCTGATTGGCCTGGTAATCCGGGAAATGCAGATTACCATTGCCGCTACCGCCAACCGCCGGCCCATCCTCACCATCCCGCCCGACCTGTGCGTGATAGCCGGCGAGCAGGTGCGGGGCGTGGTAACGGCCGTGGACGGCACCGGCCCCGGCACGACCCAGACGCCGATAACGCTGTTTGCCTACGCGGGGATTCTGCCCCCGGCCACCTTCGTGCAAACCCAGACCGGGCCGCCCACCGCCAGCGCCAATTTCACCTGGAACACGGCCTGCGACAACGTGGCCAAAGACCCCTACCTGGTGGTGTTTAAGGCGCAGGACAGCCCTACGCCGAACACGCCGACCAATCCTCCCCTCATCGACGAGAAAACCTGGCGCATCACCGTGGTAGGCCCGCCGCCGCAGAACCTGCGCGCCGCCGCTACCACCAACGGCAACAACGTGCAGCTGACCTGGGACTCCTACACCTGCACCAACGCGCAGTATATGTACATCTACCGCAAGGAGGGGCCCTCGACGGGTTTTGTGCCGGGGAACTGCATCACTGGCATTCCGGCCAGCGCGGGCTACACGCTCATCCGGCGGGTAGCGGCTTCGGACGTTGGCTACCTCGACAACAACCCCGATGCTACCGGCACCGCCCGGGGGCTGAAGCGGGGCGTGAACTACTGCTACCGCATCTACGCGGGATTTCCGGCCCCGGCCCTGGGCGAGAGCATCGCCTCGAACGAGAGCTGCGCGACTATCCTGGGCCGCGAGGCGCTGCTGGCTAAAGTGGATGTGACCATCACCGCTACCAACACCGGCCAGATTCAGGTGTGCTGGACGCAGCCGCGCACCGGCACCAGCGCGGCCTTCACCGGCACGCCGAGCTACGTGCTGTCGCGGGCCGAGGGCCTGAACCCGGCGGCGGCCGCCTTCGCACCCATCGCCACCATCACCGCGCTGGCCGATACCTGCTACGCCGACAATGCCCTGAACACCCAGGATAAGCAGTACACCTACCGGCTCGACTTTATCCGCACGTTTGCGCCGGGCGCGGGCACCACCATCACCGAAACCACGGCCCCGGCCAGCAGCGTGCGCGTGCAGGCCGTGCCGGTGAGCAACGGGACTTCGGCGAGCGTGAGCTGGACGTTTAATGTGCCCTGGGATAACACGGCCCGGCCCACGGAAATATACCGGAGCAACGGGGGCACAACGCCTTTCGTGCGAGTTGGCACGGCGGCCAGCACCGCCACCGGCGGCACCTATGCCGACACCGACCCCACGCTGGTGAAGGGCCAGCAGTATTGCTACTACGTGCTGACCACCGGCCGCTACGCCGCCGTGCCCTTCCTGCAAAACCTGCCCAACCGCAGCCAGCGCCAGTGCCTGACGCTGAGCGCGCCGCCCTGCCGGCCCGTGCTCACGCTGCTGGCCACTAACTGCGACAGCCTGGCCAGCCTGCAGGAGTTTCCGCGGCAGGGGGAGCGCTACACCAACCGCCTGCGCTGGGCCCTGAGCAACCAGCCCACTGGCTGCGATGCCAACGTGACCAGCTACCGGCTCTACTACCGCCCCACCCCCACGGGCCGCTTCACGCTGCTGGCTACCACGGCCGCCACCAGCTTCCTGCACACCGACCTCAGCTTTTCGGGCGGGTGCTACGCCGTGCAGGCCATTGCCGCCAGCGGCCTGGCCAGCGACACCAGCAACGTGGCCTGCCAGGATAATTGCGTGTTCTTCAAGCTACCTAACATCTTCACCCCCAACGGCGACGCGCAGAATGCCGTGTTCCGGCCCAAAAATTACAGCCCGATACGCCGGATTCACTTCCAGGCCTATAATCGGTGGGGCGTGAAGGTGTTCGAGAACACCACCACTGCCAGCGACCGCATCCTCATCAACTGGGACGGCGGCGGGGCCAGAACCGAAAATACGGCCGCTGGTAAAGTATCGGATGGCGTGTATTTCTACCTGGCCGAAGTGGAGTTTGCCGACTTTGCCAATACCAAGCGCACGTACAAGGGCTGGGTCGAAATTATTCGCTAGCGCGAGTTTGACGCAGATACTGACCGGGCGGGCCAATTGGCCCGCCCGTTTTGTTGGGCCCACCGGCAACCCGGGGCCATTTCGGGGCCAGGCTGTTTCTTTGGGCTTTCAAACCTGCTAAAACTCTCTTCGCACGTGGTAAACACCGCCATTATTTTTCCTGGCCAGGGCAGCCAGTTTCCGGGCATGGCCCGCGAGCTGTTCGACCAAAACCTGGATGCCCGCGCCCTGCTCACCCGCGCCAACGACATCCTAGGCTTCAGCCTCACCGACATCATGTTTTCGGGCTCGGACGAGGACCTGCGCCGCACCGACGTGACCCAGCCCGCCATTTTCGTGCACTCGGTAGCGCAGTTCGTGGCCCGGCCCGATTTCGTGCCCGCCAGCGCGGCCGGTCACTCGTTGGGCGAATTCTCGGCCTTGGTAGCAGCCGGAGTATTGAAGTTCGAAGATGCGCTGCCGCTGGTGGCCCGCCGGGCCCAGGCTATGCAGGCCGCCTGCGAGGAGCAGCCCGGCACCATGGCCGCCATTCTGGGCCTCGATGATGCCGTGGTGGAGCGCATCTGCCAGGACATTACCGACGGTGGCCACGTGGTGGTAGCGGCCAACTACAACTGCCCGGGCCAGCTGGTCATCTCCGGCTCGGCCGAAGGCGTGGCCCGGGCCTGCGAGGCCCTGAAAGCCGCCGGGGCCAAGCGCGCTCTGCCGCTGCCCGTGGGCGGGGCTTTCCACTCGCCGCTGATGCAGAGCGCTGCCGCCGCCCTGGCCGAGGCCATCGGGAAAACCACCTTCAGCCCCGCCCGCTGCCCGGTATACCAGAACGTGGACGCCCTGCCCCACACCGACCCGGCCGAAATCAAAGCCAACCTGCTGGCCCAGCTCACGGCCCCCGTGCGCTGGACGCAGCTGGTGCAGCGCATGGCCGCCGACGGCACCACCGACTTCGTGGAGTGCGGCCCTGGCAAGGTGCTGCAGGGGCTGGCGAAAAAAATCGTGCCCACGGCCACCGTCAGTAGCTTCTAAGTAGCAAGACAGAAGTAACAAGTAAGTAGCAGGACAGCAGTAACAAGTAGCAAGATTTTGTTTAAGCAATTGATTGTTATAGCATTGGAGTCTTACTACTTGCTACTTAATTCTGGCTACTTACTTAACAAGATTTTGTTCAGGTAATTGATTAGGGGCTTAGGAAGCAAACCACTTGGTCAACCAGCTAAGCATTGGTTGCAAATCACTGAAATACAATCATTAAAAGCTTTTAAAGAAAGTGCTTTACATGGCATGAACGAACTGAAAACTTATTTGCTTATAAGTGCATGTT
>JANNDE010000754.1:0-3137 GCA_031387395.1 Hymenobacter sp. | reverse complement strand
CGGGAACGTGAACCTCGACTACATGGACACGCCCGAATTCGTGGCCCAGGCCGGCGCGCTACGCGGCTCGGTGATGATTCTGGGGCCCATGCTGGGACGCTACGGACGCTGCCAGCTGCCCAAGCCGGGCGGCGACAAAATTGGCCGCCGGCCGATGGATACGCACTTTCTGGGCCTCGAAAAGCTGGGCGGCAAGCTCACGCTCGAAGGCACCGATTTCTACCGCATCAAGGTGGACGGCAAGCTGCAGGGTACCCACATGCTGCTCGATGAAGCCTCGGTAACCGGCACCGCCAACATTCTGATGGCCGCCGTGCTGGCCGAAGGAACCACCACGATTTATAACGCGGCCTGCGAGCCGTACCTGCAGCAGCTATGCCGCATGCTGGTGCGCATGGGCGCGAATATTCAGGGCATTGGCTCGAATCTGCTCACCATCGCGGGCGTGGAAAAGCTGGGCGGCACCGAGCACCGCATGCTGCCCGATATGATTGAAATCGGCTCCTTCATCGGCCTGGCGGCCATGACGGGCTCCGAAATCACCATCAAGGACTGCCAGATTCCGGAGCTCGGCCTCATCCCCGACACTTTCCGCAAGCTGGGTATTCAGCTGGAGTTTCGGGGCGATGACATTCACATTCCGGCCCAGCCGCACTACGAAATCGCGACCTACCTCGACGGCTCCATCCTCACGGTGAGCGACCACACCTGGCCGGGCTTCACACCCGATTTGCTCAGCATTGTGCTGGTAGTGGCTTGCCAGGCCAAGGGCACGGTCCTCATTCACCAGAAGATGTTCGAGTCACGCCTGTTTTTCGTCGATAAGCTCATCGACATGGGCGCGCAGGTTATTCTCTGCGACCCACACCGCGCCACCGTTATCGGCCTCGACCAGCGCACCCGCCTGCGCGGCATCACGATGACCTCGCCCGACATTCGGGCCGGCGTGGCCCTGCTCATCGCCGCGCTGAGTGCCGAGGGCAAGAGCACCATCGAAAACGTGGAGCAGATTGACCGCGGCTACCAGAACATCGATACGCGCCTTCAGGCATTAGGCGCGGATATTCGCCGCCTGTAATTTTTTTATCAGCCGCTGAAAGTCCTGCCGCTGGCCTTTCAGCACGGTTTATCGACAGCCCGACCCACACCGGCCGGGCTGTTTTTTTGCCCCGTCGGGTTACCGGAATGCGGAATTTGGATAAAGCTGTAGCTGCGCCGCTGCGTCTTTTTTCATTCAGCTTTTCCCTCCCTACTTCCGATGAAATTCCTGATAATTCCCGTCCTGCTCGGACTGGGGCTGGCCGGGTGCAGCCAAGCCAAATCCGACGAAACCATCGCCGAAACGCAACCAACCACCCAGGGGCGGCCCGCGTCGACCGCCGTTACCAAAGCCTCGGCCGCCCCAACGGCACTGCCAACACCCGCCGAGGCGGTGGCCATGGCCAAAGCCCAGCCGGGCCATTCGGTGGCGTACCAGGCCGAGTTGAGCATGGCCGTGGACGACTTCGACAAAGCCACCGACCGCGTGAACGCGCTGCTGGAGCAGCACGGGGCCTACCTCGGCACCGCCCACGAAACCCGCGCCGACGGCCAGCGCCGCCAGGAAATGACGCTGCAGGTCCCGCCCCGGCAATTCGTAGCCCTAATATCCGCCCTTGGCAAGCTGGGCCACATTGAGGCCAAGGACATTGCCGCCGCCGACATCACGGCCGATGCCTTGGCGGCGACCGCCCACCTCGACGAGCAGCAGGCTACCGCCACCCAAACCCGCCAGCAGCTGGCTCGGGCCGCTACACCCACCGAGCGAGCCCGGCTCGAAGGCGAAATCCGCCGGCAGCAAGCCAGAACCGGGACCACGCAGGCCCAGGTGCAGCAGTTCGGCAACCAGGCCAACTGGGCTACGCTCACGCTGCGCTACTACCAGGTGCTACCCGCCACCGAGCCAACCGCTCCGCAAGCGCCATTTGCCCCACGTTTCCGGGTGGCGTTTGGTTGGGGATGGTCGCTGCTGCTGGAACTGGCCGTGGGGCTGGCCTATGCCTGGCCGGCGTTGCTGCTGGCTGCGCTGGGGGCCTGGGGCCGGCGCCGCTGGCGATTGCGGCAGGCAACGGCTTAAAGCGCCCGACGGAGCCTGCATCAGGCATCGCCCGGCGCGGGCGAGCTACTAATCTCACCGGGGCTATATGTATTTGCGGCGCGGACTCGTTGGCACGCTGACCGCTGAGCACGCAGGCTTCTCATTTCACCTCTCGCCCACCTAATCATGAAAAACTTCGGAGGATTTTTGCTCCTGCTGGCGGCGCTGTTGAGCGGCTGCGGCAAGACCCAACGCACGGAAAGTGCGGCTGTCGTGTCGCCGATACCGGCCGATGCCGCACCGGCCATGGATGCGTCCCCGGCACCCGAAACCGAGGAGCCTTCGCAGGACAAGGAAGAAATATCCGGCCCCGGCGCGGCCGCCCCGCTGCCCATCCCGACGGGCGTGGTGGCCCCCTCCCGCCTGCTCATCTACCACGCCGACCTGCGCGTACCCAGCCTGCCCCGCGCCAGCGCCAGCCTCGACAGCCTGGTGCGCCGCAACGACGGCTTCCTGAGTGCCGCCACCGAAACCCGGGCCGACGGCGAATGGCGACAGCTCATGACCATTCGGGTGCGGCCGGCGCGCTTCCACGGCCTGCTGGCGGCCCTGGGCGGCCTAGGCACCGTGGAGGAAAAGAAGCTGACCACCGACGACGTAACTGCCCAGCACGCCGACGTGGCCGCCCGCCTGGCCACCAAGCGCGCGGTCGAGAAACGCTACGTCGACTTGCTGGGCCGGGCCCGCAAAATCAGCGAAATCCTGGAAATTGAAGGCAAGATTGGCGAGGTGCGCGAAGAAATCGAGAGCACCGAAAGTCGCCTCAAAACCCTTGATGATGAAGTGGGCTACTCCACCATTTCGCTGGCCTGCTACCAGGTGCTGCCGCAGCCAGTGCCCGAGGCCCCGGTGGTATCGTTTGCCAGCCGCGTGGTCGAGTCGTTCTACACGGGCTGGACGCTACTCACCGGGCTGTTTATCGGTTTGGTGGCCGTGTGGCCGCTGTGGCTGCTTGCGCCGGTAGCGTGGTGGCTGCTGCGCCGGTGGCGGCGCCGGCCGC
>JANNDE010000752.1:0-7724 GCA_031387395.1 Hymenobacter sp. | reverse complement strand
GACGCGACCCTTCGCGTCTCGGCGTTGAACGACGTTTGAACGAGGTTTGAACGGTGCGACCGCCGAGACGCGAAGGGTCGCGTCGCTACCTCGTGGCGCTCGTCGCCCATTTTGCCCCTCCGAGCCAGAAAATTGCCGTTCGGAGGGGCATTTTTCTAGCTCCGAACGGGACCTTTGCCGTTCCGCCCCCGTCGAAGCTAGCGCCGGGCTAGCAAAAGCTAGCGCCGGGCGGGTTTCGCCGGCCCCCACCCCCCAAAAAAGCAGCTCCGAACCCGCAAAAGCAGCTCCGAACCCGCAAAAGCCGGTTCGGAGCTGGAAAAAGGCCGGGCAGCGCGGCCAGCAGGCAGGGCGGGGCCTAGGCGGCCACCGGTTTTTTGGCGGCGGGGCCGCGGCCGGGGAAGCGGGTGCTCAGCTCGTCGTAGGCGGCCTGGGCGCCGGGCTGCTTCATCTCGGCCATGAACTTGATGTTTTTGTACACGGGCAGGGCCGCGCCCATGCCCTCGGCCCCGGCCACGAGCACGGTGCTGTTGAGGTCGAGGGCGAGCTGGCCGGCAAACTGGTCGAGGGGGGCGAGGTCGGCGGCCACGGTCACGTCCTGCCGCAGCTCGTCGTAGCTGATGAAGGGGGGCACGAAGGCGGGCGTGTTGGCGGCGTAGTCGAGCAGCTTGCCCATGAAGCCCATGGACTTGTCGCCCATCTTCACGATGCTCTGGCGCTCGGTGGGGGTGAGGGGGTGCAGGTAGGGGGCGAGCAGGGCGCAGGCCTGCTTGAGGTGTTCGAGGGCTTCGGCCAGGGTTTGAGCCGGGATGGCAGCAGTAATCTGGTTGGGCATGGGTAGGGTTGGTTGGGAACAAAAAAGCTGCGCCGGGGCCCCGGCTGTCGGGCCCCGGGCGGGCCACACGGCCCGCGCTGGAAAGGCGGCAATTATTTAGGAGAACAAGCGCTTTGTTCGCTCAAACGCTTGGGCTTAGGCGCTGGTCAGGGCCCCTGGTCGTCATGCCTTTGCTGCGAATAGCTCACTAGAAACCTGTTTCGGGCAAGCAGCGGCAACGCGCTTATTCCGGCCTCCCTCGCCGGGCGTGGCCAGCCCCGTTTGCTGCAGCAAGCACTCGTGCTCTTTGGCCGCGCGTGCGGCTTCGTGGACGCGAAGCTGCCCGGCGCGGCCACCCGGCCCTGCTACCGCCTCCAGCAGGTGGCCCTGGCCGGCACCTTCGCCTACGCGCCGGTGTCCATCGTGGCGCAGGTGGCAAAGGCCAGGGCCAGCCTGGCGCTGTTCCCCAACCCGGCCCCTGCCGGCCCCTGCCCCGGCGGCGCGGCTACGCCCACGGGCGCAGTGCCCGGCGCGGCGGTTACGATATATGATGCAGTGGGCCGCCAGGTGACTTCGGCCCCGGCCGACGCCAGCGGCACGGCCACGCTGGTGCTGCCGGCCGGGCGGCCCGCCGGCCTGTACGTGGTGCGCGCCGGCACCCGGGCCCCGCGCCTAACGGTGGAGTAGATTCCCTTGCCGCCTGATTTCCCGCGCTCCTCGTGCCCCCCCGGCGCGGGGGCTGTTTGCATAGCCCACCACCGGAGCCGGGCCGGGAGGCATCGCATCACTATGCGATACCATGGCGGGGTGGGCGGCAGTACCTTTGCCAGGACTGTTGTCCAATACTTACAGGACTTACGCAGAAGGCCAGTTTTCAAGCCCCAGCGGGGTCGTACCCATTGTTTTCAACTAATTACCACCAACATGCCGCCCTTCGGGTACGACCCCGCTGGGGCTATCTTCTGCCGTGTTTGCGTAAGTCCTAACGTATTTATTTCCCGGGGGCCGACGCATGTGGTGCGGGGGTTCCGGCTTTTCTTTCGGGGGGAGTACTCCCGCTGCTTCTATGATGCACTTTTTCTCGCTGGCCCGGTGGGGCACCCAAGCCCGCTGCTGGTTGCCGGGCATCCTGCTGGCCTTGCTGCCGTTGGCGGCCCCGGCCCAAAAAGTAGCCGCTGGTGCCGGCTTCTCCTTCAGCATTCACGCCGACGGCAGCCTGTGGGGCAGCGGCTACAACCAGAACGGGCAGGTGGGCGACGGCACCGGCGTGCAGCGGGCCCTGCCCGTGAAGCTGGGCACCAGCACCTGGCTGAGCATGGCCTCGGGTCTGTATTTCACTGAGGCCATCCGCAGCGACGGTACCCTCTGGGCCTGGGGCCGCAACGACCGGGGCGAGCTCGGCGACGGCACCAACTTCAACCGCAACGCGCCCGTGCAGGTAGGCACGGCCAGCAACTGGCGCAGCATCGCGGTGGGCTACACCCACACGCTGGCCATCAGAACCGACGGCACCCTTTGGGCCTGGGGCCGCAACGACTTCGGCCAGCTCGGCCAGGGCACCACTAACAACAGCGTCAACGCCACCCCCGTGCAGGTGGGCACCGATACCGACTGGCAGAGCGCTGCTGCTGGCGTGTACCACAGCCTGGCCCTGAAGAGCAACGGCACCCTCTGGGCCTGGGGCTTCAACGGCGACCGGCAACTGGGCGACGGCACTAATACGCAGCGTACCGTGCCCACCCCGATTGGCGCGGGCACCACCTGGCAAAGCGTGGCTAGCAGCTCCTTCGCCCTGCATAGCGTGGCCATTGCCGCCAACGGCACGCTCTGGGCCTGGGGCCGCAACGTGAACAACCAGCTGGGCGACGGTACTACCACCGTGCGGGCCGTGCCCACCCAGATTGGCACGGCCACCACCTGGCAGCAGGCCAGCGCCGGCCCCAACTACACTGTGGCCCTGCAAACCGACGGCACCCTCTGGGGCTGGGGCAACAACGACTACGGCCAGCTGGGCGACGGCAGCACCACCAACCAGGCCACGCCTACCCAGATGGGCAGCGCCACCAGCTGGCAGGAAATCGTGACCGGCAGCAACCAGACCATGGCTCGCCGCGCCGACCGCTCTATCCTGGCCTGGGGCCTGAACTCGAATGGGCAGGTGGGCAGCCCGGCCGCCCCCAACCCGCTGGTGCTGGCCCCCACCCAGGTGGGTACCGCCACCGACTGGACCAGCGTGGCCGCCGGCCTCGACTTCAGCCTGGGTACCAAAGCCGCTGCCGAGCTGTGGGGCTGGGGCACCAACATCACCGGCGAGCTGGGCACGGGCAGCGCCCTGAAAGCCGTGCTGGCCCCCGTGCACGCCGGCACCAATGCTTGGCAGCAGGTGAGCGCCGGCTACCGCCACGGCCTGGGCATCCGGCCCGACGGCACGCTCTGGGCCTGGGGCCACAACGGCAACGCCCAGCGCGGCCAGGGCACGCAATACAACAACCCGCCGGAGCCCACGCCCGTGCAGGTGGGCGGTACGGCCTCGACCTGGCTGAGCGCGGCCGCCGGCTCCGACTTCTCGGTGGCCGTGCGCGCCGATGGCACCCTCTGGGCCTGGGGCCTGAACAACGTGGGCCAGCTCGGCGACGGCAGTACTACCCTGCGCAACGCCCCCGTGCAGGTGGGCAGCGCCACCACCTGGCAGCGCGTGAGCGCCGGCAACAGCTTCGCGGTGGGCCTGCAAACCGACGGCAGCCTCTGGGCTTGGGGCACCAACGGCAGCGGCCAGCTGGGCGACGGCAGCACCACCGCCCAGCTAGCGCCCCAACCAGTGAGCTCGGGCACCACCTGGCAAAGCGTAGCCGCCGGCGGGGCCTTTGTGCTGGCCCTGAAACCCGACGGCACGCTCTGGGCCTGGGGCGACAACGGCAGCGGCCAGCTCGGCGATGGCACCACCACCCAGCGCCGCAGCCCCGTGCAGATTGGTGCGGCCACCTGGCAGACGGTAGCCGCCGGGGCCAACTACAGCTTGGCCCTGCGCCCCGATGGCAGCCTCTGGGCCGCCGGGGCCAATGCCGTGGGCCAGCTCGGCGACGGCAGCACCACCAGCCGCAACACCTTCGCCCGCGTGGGCACGGCCACCTGGCAACGCCTGGCCACCGGCTCGCTGGCTACCCACGCCCAAGCCGTGCAAATTGATGGTACCCTCTGGGGCTGGGGCAACAACGGCGCGGGCCAGGCCGGGCTGCTCTTCACGGCTCCCGCGCCGGTCGTGGTCTTCCAGCAGCCGCTGCCCGTCGAGCTCACGGCCTTCACCGCTACCGCCGAAGGTCCTGCTGCCGTGCGCCTGGCCTGGGCCACGGCTTCGGAGAAGAACAGCAAAGGGTTTGACGTGGAGCGCAGCCTGAACGGCCGGGAATTTGGGGTGCTGGGCACGGAGGCGGCCGCGGGCAACAGCAGCAGCCAGCGCAGCTATGCTTTCGTAGATAATCAAGTCCTGATGACCCCGGGTATTCCGGTGGCCTTGTACTACCGCCTGAAGCAAGTAGACCTGGATGGCACGTTCAGCTACTCGCCAGTGCGGGCCGTAGCCCTGGGCAGCCAGGCTTCGTTTGAAGCCCGGTTGGCTCTTTATCCCAATCCCGCCCACGGCGCGGGAATCACGCTCACGGGCGTGGCTTTCGGCACGATGGCAACGATATATGATGCGTTGGGCCGCTCCGTAACGTCGGCCCCGGCCGACGCCAGCGGTACGGCCATGCTGGTGCTGCCGGCCGGGCGGCCGGTGGGCGTGTACGTGGTGCGCGCCGGTACTAAGGCGCTGCGTCTCATGGTGGAGTAAGCCGGCGCAGCCAGTAAGCACGTAAAAAGGGCAGGCCAATGGCCTGCCCTTTTTACGTGGGTAACGTTTCCTGTACCCTACCGGAACTCGACGCGCACCGGTGGCTGGCCGGCTACCGTGAGCAGGTAGAGGCCGGCGGGCAGGCTGCCGCGCGGCACCGCCAGCTCGCGGGTGGCAGGGCTGAAAGTGCGTACCATGCGGCCGGTGGCATCGCGCAACTGCACCTGGGCTGGCAGGGGCGCGGCCTCGGGTAGCAACAGGCGCAGCTGGTCGTCGGCGGGGTTGGGGTAGGCCTGGGCGCGGGCGGCCAGCGGGGTATTGCCCGTGCGGGCCGCCAGCACCGTGCCCGCCTGCCCCAGGCTGGGCCGCAGAAAGTCGCGGATGGCCCGGAAGGTGGTGTCGGCATAGGCCAGGCCGGCGGCCGACGTGCTTTCGAAAGGAATGTGGCCGGCCCGCGACAGCCGCACCAGCGTATTGCGCACGCCCACGGCGGTGGCGCGCGGGTGCAGGCGGCCGCTGCCGTACACGTACTTGGGCGGCAGCTGCGAGCCCACCCGCCCCTGGAAGTAGGGCACGGTACCATCGGCGGTGCCGTGCACGCTCAGTAACGGCGCGTTGCCAGCCTCGATGATGCCGGGCTGCTCGGTGGCCCCGCTCAGGTTGAGCACGGCGAGCACGGCGCTGCTGTAGCCGGGGTTGCCGCTGCTGCCCTCGATGCCGCCCAGCGCGGCCAGCCCCGCGTAGGCGGGCACCTCGCTGGCCTTATCGAGGTAGCCGATTTCCAGGGCCATAAAGGCCCCGGCCGACGAGCCGCCCGCCGCGATGTAGCTCGGGTTCACCTTGTAAGTATTGGTGGTAGCGGCGTCCTTGCGAAAAAAGCGCACGGCGGCCCGCAAATCCTGCATGCCGCGCACGGCCGCCTGGGCCACGCCCACGGTATCGGCCGCCGGCAGCGGGAAGCCTGTAATCGGAAAGCCCAGCCGGTACTCGATGCTGGCCGCCACGTAGCCCAGCCGGGCCATGCGCGTACAAATGTTCACCATGTAGGCATCGGTGCGCGAGCCCGTGAGGAAGCCGCCCTGATGGGCGAAGACGATGACCGGCCGGCGGGCCAGCGCATCGCCGGTGGGCTGGTAGATGTCCATCAGCAGCGTCTGGTTGGTGCCGGTGTAGGTGGTGGCCGCGCCGTAAGCTACGTTCGAGTTCACCGTCACGTTGGCGAAGATGGGCCGGTAATAGCGGCCGCCGGTGGTGTCAATCTGGGCCTGCGCGGCCGTGCCCGCGCCGAGGAGCAGCACCAGGAGAAGGAGAAGCGTTTTATTCATATTCATCAAAGTTAAGCTATTCGCTAAAGTTAAGCTATTCGCTTTTGATTAGGACTTACGCAAACACGGCAGAAGGTAGCCCCAGCGGGGTCGTACCTGAAGGGCGGTATGTTGGTAGTAGTTAGTTGATAAACAATGGGTACGACCCCGCTGGGGCTTTGGTTCAGCCAATCAATCAGGTACTACCAATATATTGCCCTTCGGGTACGACCCCGCTGGGGCTTGAAAACTGGCCTTCTGCGTAAGTCCTAACCAAGCACACCAGCAGCAGTGGGCCCCCTGCCTGCGGCAATTGCTCCAAAAACCACTCATTCAAGCACTTGTGTAAATAGGCGCGTAAGTTCTAGTCCATTGACCAGCGTGGTGGGTGGGCCCAGAAAATCGGCGGCTGAGCCGTCGGTTACGTTGGGCGTCACGGTTGCCAGCGGAAAAACCGGCTGGTAGTAGCGCCCGCCGGAGTTGGCTCGCAAGCTACACCGCCGCCCGGCCGTGCGTTATTTTGCGACCGTTTTCCCTGTTGCTTTGTTTGTGCCCATGTCCGTTCAGTTTCCCGCCCCCTTGCAGGCCGGCCAGCGCGTGGCGCTGGTGAGCCCGGCCCGCAAAATATCGGCCGCCGAGCTAGCCCCCGCCATTGCCATCCTCGAAGGCTGGGGCCTCGACGTGGTGCTGGGCGCAAGCATCGCCGGCGACCACCACCAGTTTGCCGGTCCCGACGACCTGCGCCGCCGCGACTTCCAGCAGCAGCTCGACGACCCCGGCATCCGGGCTATTCTGTGCGCACGCGGCGGCTACGGCACCGCCCGCATCGTCGATGGCCTCGATTTCACTGGCTTTGCCGCCGCGCCCAAGTGGGTGGCCGGCTTCTCCGACGTCACGGTGCTCAATTCCCACCTGCTGGCCCGGGGCTACGCCAGCATCCACGGCGTGATGCCGGTGCTGTTTCAGCAGGCTGGCGGCGAGCGGGCCCTCGAAACCCTGCGCCGGGCGCTGTTTGGCGAGCCCTTTCAACCCATCGAAGTCGGCCCGCAGCCGCTCAACCGGCCTGGCACGGCTACCGGCGAGCTGGTGGGCGGCAACCTTAGCCTGCTCCAGACCATCACGGGCACACCTTCGCAGGCCAGTTTTGCCGGCCGCATCCTCTTCCTCGAAGACCTCGACGAGTACCTCTACCACCTCGACCGCATGCTGCTGCACCTGCACCGCAGCGGGCAGCTGGCCGGCCTGGCCGGGTTGGTAGTAGGCCACTTCTCCGATATGCGCGACAACACGATTCCCTTCGGCAGCGCCGCCTGGGAAATCATCGACCGCTTCGCCCAGATGCATGCTTTCCCGGTAGCGTACGGCTTTCCCACCGGCCACGAGGCCGACAACCTGACCCTGGTAGTGGGCCAGCGCGCGACGCTGACGGTTGGGCCCACCGGCGCCCAGCTGAGCTAACCCGCGCCCACCAACAATACCCGGCGAAGGAGACCGCCGGGCAAGCGTGACCACAATCAAAGCCGAAATACTTCGACAGGCCTCTTTGAAAATAGGACTTACGCAAAGGTTTGTTTTTTTAGCCCCAGCGGGGCGACATATCGGTAGTAAATCCCTGGTAGTGAGAATAAAGCCCCAGCGGGGTCCTACCCGGAGGGCGACATTCGTCAGATGGATGCCAACGAGTGTCGCCCCGCTGGGGCTTTGTTCTTGTTTATCAATTATTTACTACCGGTATGTCGCCCCGCTGGGGCTTAAATTGCGTAAGTCCTAGAAAAGCAAA
>JANNDE010000739.1:0-1470 GCA_031387395.1 Hymenobacter sp. | reverse complement strand
TTTGCAGGTCGGTGATGCTGACGCCGGCGATGGGCCGGCTGGTAGTGGCATCCACCACCACGGCCTGGTACGAGCCGGCAGGGGGTGAAATAGAAAACAGCGCCAGCAGTATAGGGAGCGTTAAGAACATGAAGGAGAGCGGGTAAATGACGTTAGTAAGTGCAATGTGGCCCGTGGCCCGCAACGGCTGCCGCGCCTATCGGCACCCCTTTTCCGCTTCCCGCGCATACTCGTAGCCCAGCGCCACCGCCCGGCGGTAAAACTCGCAGGCAGCCGTCGAGTCGCCGGTGTGCGCGGCCAGCTTGCCCAGCAGGAAGTGCGTGCGGCCATCGGTCGGGTTGGCCCGGATGACCTCAAAATAGTCGTTGCGGGCCTCATTGTAGCGTTGCAGGGCGGTGCGGGCCAGGCCGCGCAGCTGTACGTAGTGCCCGGGCAGCCCGCGGCCGGCGCGCCGGCGCTGGGCCAGCCCGGCGGTGAAGTCGGCCTCGGCCAGCCCGGGTTGGTGCAGGTCGAGCAGGTGCACTTCGCCCCGGGCCAGGCGGGCGGCACTGCGGGTACTATCGCATGCCAAAGCCTTCGTGAAGCATTGCGCCGCGGTTTCGGGGTGGGCCAGCCGGGCTTCAGCGCGGCCTAAGTAATAATAGATGTCGGCCTGAGCCCGGGGCGGCAAATCGGCCGTTTGCAGCGCGGCCAGGAAATTGGCCCGGGCGGCGCGGGGGTCGCGCTGCAGCAGCAGCTCCAGTTCGCCGTGGTGGCGCAGGGCCGGTGCGTCGTCGGGCCGGAAGTGCAGGGTTTCCTCCAGAAAGCTGTAGGCGGCCCCGAGGTTGCCACTGGCGTAGGCGCGCAGGGCACCCTCGTAGTTGCTGCGGGCCGAAACCCGGTCCATGGTGGTCTTCACGGCCAGGGTGAGCAGTACGATGCCGCCAACGAACAGCAGCGTCAGCAGCCAGTCGCGCCCATTAAAGCGGGGCTGCTGCTGCGGAATGCGCTGGTAGTGGCGCTCGCGGCTGCCGGCGGGCGGGCGGGTACGCAGGGGCGCGGGCGGCGGCATGGGCACGCCGTACACGTGTTGGCTGGCGGGCCGGTAGTGCTGGCGGCGGCGCTCCTCGTCGAGGCGGCGGGCGGCCTGGGCTAGCTGGAAGTCGTAGGTAGCGCGCTTGCCGGGGTCGCCCAGAATGCCGTAGGCCACGGCTACGGCCTTGAACTGCTCTTCGTAGCGCACGTCGCCGCCGTGCTTATCGGGGTGGTACTGCACCACGAGGCGGCGGTAGGCCCGCTTGATGTCGGCGGCCGAGGCGGTGGCGGCCACGCCCAAAGTTTGATAATGATTCTGACTCACGCTGGGCTGCAAACACGAACGACCCCGCAAAAGTCAGCCGCGCCGCGCAATTTTCCGTAGACCCGGCACTGGCCGCCGCGCCCGCGGGCTTTTTCCGGGGTGTGGCTGCGCCGCCGTATTTATTCCGTCAC
>JANNDE010000400.1:0-13763 GCA_031387395.1 Hymenobacter sp. | reverse complement strand
CCCACCGGCGTAAGCAAGCGGCCGGCGGCCGGCAAACCGAGCCAGGTGGCCGGCGCGAGAAAAAACACGCCGCGCTGGCCGGGCCGGAGCTGCAAGGTATTGGTGAGGGCTTGCTGGTCGAGCCCTAGGCGGCCGCCTTCGGTGAGCAGCACGAGGCCAGTAGTGTCGGCGGGCTGGCCTTTGAGCAGGGAAAACACCCGCAGGCGGTGCCGGGTGAAGAGGCGGTGGTGGCCGGCATCCCAGAAGCTCGCCGCGTCGCGCACTTCGGCTTCCACAATCAGCGACGAAAGCCGCACGCGCTGCGCGGGGGCCAGCGGCAGCATCAGGCAGCGGAGCTCGGAGCGTGGCAGCACCGATGCCGCCGGAGCCTGGGCGCGGGCCGGCCCGGCCAGGGCCGCCACCGCGAGAGCCAGCTGCCACGCGCGGCGTCGCGAGCGAATACAGGAAAGTGGTAGTAGTGCGGCCATCAGTCAGCAGAGAAACGAGTATCGCCGAAGATACGGACGGCACTCGCCTCCGAAAGAGCCTACGCCCTGCATGGCCGCAGCATGTGCCGGCCGCAGCGCGCACAGTGCGTGAAGAAGCAACGACAGGCCAGAAAGCGGTTTCGGGATTGACGTACACGTTACGGTTGAATTAAAAATCTGCAAATCAATGATTTGAGTATTTTTAATTTATCATTTTTAAGTTTTAATTCTGTTTATTGGTCCGGAAACCGCTCTAACCGCAACGGGCAGCGCCGGTGGCCAAAGCAGTTGGCGCGCCGGTACCGTTTGGCGCTTGCGTTGGGGAGCGCGCTACGGGGCGGCACGGCGCTGGAGGCGGTAGGCGCGCCAGTCGCGCCAGATGGCCCCCACGAACACATTGAGGCGGTAGCTGAAATAGAGGCCGTCGAAATCCTCCTTGTAATCAATCTCAAACACCGACTTACGGTAGCCTACGCTGCCGCTCACGCCAAACCAGCGGAAAGGCTTCACCAGCACGTTCACGCCGGCCTCGACGGGGAAGAACAGGCCACGCGAATCGGTTTTCACCTGGTTGTTCTGGTTGGTTTCGGTGTAGCGGCTGCGGCCCAGGCCAAACGCAACCGGCAGGCTGATTTCGAGCCAGCGCCGCTGCAAAAACACGTAGCTCACATTGGGCGTGAAGTACGTAAGGTCGAGCTGGGGCGTGAGGGTATCGACGATTTTCCTGGTGCGCCGGCCGTTTTTTATCTGGTACACGAATAAGTCGCCGTAGCTGCGGCTGAGGGTGTAGCCGCCCAGCCCCACCCGCCAGCGCCGGTTGGGCAGCACAATGCCCGCGTTCAGCCCAATAATGCGCACGGCAGATGCCTGCACGAACGACTGCCGGTTGTCGAGCGACAGCACGAAGCCTATCCGCCGGCGCAACGGCTTGGCCTCGGGCACCACTGGTGTGGGCACCAGTGGCCCGGGCACCATGGCTGGCGCAGCCGGGGCCGTCCGGGCCGAATCAGCAGCTACGGGCTGCTGGGCGTAGGCCGGCAGGGCCAGCAGCGCCCCTATCAACCGAAAAAGTACCGTGTAATAAGGAGCCCGCATGTCGTAAATATTTTGCTTAAAGCAAGGTGTTCGAATGATAAGAATTACCCGGCCCAACTACCCAACCGGGGCGGGCTGCGGCTGCCACGAGGGCCCGTCGCCCGCCACTTCGGGCCAGCCGGTGGCCGAGTAGGTAATTCGGTCGAGCAGCAGCACCCGGCGGGAATAGCCCTCCGAGTCGTCGATGGCCTCGAAGGTGGGTTGACGGGGGTCGATGGCATGGCAAGCCAGCCAGTCGTGGCCAGCGGCATCGGTGATGACGCAATTGTGGCCCGGGGCCTGCCAGTGGGCATTGGCGGCCAGCACTGGGGCGGCCTGCACCTCGAAGGGGCCGGTGGCGTGGCGGGCACGGGCCACCAGCACGGCGTAGTGGGCATACGGCCCGCAGCAGTTATCGCCCGAAAAAAACAAGTAGTACCACCCCGAGTCGGCACGGTAGTGGACCCAGGCCGCTTCAATCAACCGGTGGTAGTCGGCCGGTTCAGCCGAGCCGCTGGGCTGCACCACGGCCTGCGCCACACTGCCTGGCACGAAGCCCAGGCGATTATCGGCCAGCTCGCGCACCCAGATGGGCCCGAAGCCCGAGCCCCAGTACAGCAGCCGCCGCCCGGTGGCGGGGTCGTCGAACGCCATGGGGTCGATGCAGGTAAAGCCCGGCCCATTCAGCAGCGGCCGGCCGCAGTCTACGAACGGGCCGGCGGGCGCGGTGGCCACCGCCACGGCCAGGCTGAGGCTATCGGCTCCATCGGGCCGGGCCGAGTAGTAGAGATAGTAGCGCCCCGCGTGCTGGCTGACGTGCGGAGCCCAGATTTTTTGGCTTTGCCGCGCCCAGACGGGCTTTTCGGGTAGCCCTTCGCCGAGGTATTCCCACTGCACCAGGTTGCGCGAACGGGCCACCTGCAGGTTGATGATGCGGCCGGCGCGCCGGGTTTGCGTGCCGTAGGCGTAATACCAGCCGTCGGGCGCGCGCAGCAGGGCCGGGTCGGGAAAATTGTCGTCGAAGACCGGGTTGGTATAGGTGGCAGGCATGGGCAGGAATAAACGCAGGATGAACGGCTTGCCAAAGAACGGCCTGGTTACGCTACGTATCCCCACGCTCCAGGCCGGCACCCCTAGTTGCTCGACGGCGGCCCGCTGGTTATCTTTTGCTGCTTCAGCCACGAGTAGGCCGAAGCCACATCCTGAAACGCCACCACGCGGGGCGCATCGATGGCCTGCACGATGTCTTCGGTTACCTGGCGCACCAGCGGGTCGTTGGGCAGCACCCAGGCAATGCAGCGCAGGCCGGCGGCCTGCATGTCGGCCAGCCACTGCTCGCCCCACTGCGTGAGCTGCACGGTGCTGCGCGTCATACTCGAATAATCGTTGAGCAGCTTGGCGCAGGGGCGCTGGCGCTGCACGGCCAGCAGCATGCGGCAGGTCGAGCGCGAGAGCTCCTGGTTGTACTCGCCCCGCCAATCAGCATACAAGCATTGGTTCAGGGCATCGTGGCCAATAAACAAGGTGGGAGAATCGACGATAGGATGCAGTTCCATGCAAATGTTTAGTTGGCCCCCCGGAACAAATCGGGCGCTACCGGGTGAAAAAGTAAAGCTACAGGTACTGCCCGAATATTCACAATTTTCAATTTATCCATAACCCGACTTTGGGTGTAGCTTTGTCGTTTGGCGTGCGTTACGCCAATTTCATCCGGGCAAAGGCCGGTTTCATCTCCCTTATTTTATTTCAACTTTCGCATGTTTCGTCCCCTGAGTGCCCGGCCGCTGGTTTTCTTACTGCTCCTGCTGATGGCCGCGCCGCGTGCCGGGCGGGCCTGGGGCGTACTGGGCCACCGGGCCGTGGCCCGCATTGCCGAAAACCACCTCACGCCCACTGCCCGCCAGCAGATTAGCCAGCTGCTGGGCTGGGAAAACATGCCGCTGGTGAGCACCTGGGCCGATGAGCTGCGCGCCGACCCGCAATTCAAGGAAACGGCCCCCTGGCACTACCTCAACGTGGCCACCGGCCTCGATTTCGCCGCCTTCGTGGCCCAGCTGAACGACCCCGCCCTGGCTGCCCCCGCCGCGCCCACCAATGCCTATACCGCCCTGCTGCAAGCCCGCCGCGACCTGAAAGACCCCAAAAAAACCGACGATGAAAAGCGCGTAGCCCTCAAGTTTCTCATTCATCTGGTGGGCGACGTGCACCAGCCCCTGCACGTGGGCCAAGCCGAAGACAAGGGCGGCAACACCATTGCCGTGAACTGGCGCGCCAAGGACGACAGCAACCTGCACAGCCTCTGGGACACGGCCATCCTGGAATTCCCGGGCTACACGTATTCCGAGATGACGACGGCCTACGACCACGCCACGCCCGCCGAAATCAAGCAGTGGCAAAAAGACGACCTGACAACCTGGCTGTTCGAGTCGTACCAGCTCTGCACCCCAATTTATGCCGCCGCCGCCGCCAACCCGAAGCTCGACTGGCACTTTTACCCCACCTTCGGGCCCGTGGCGCAGCAGCGGGTACTCAAGGCCGGCATTCGCCTGGCCGGCGTGCTGAACGAGATTTTCGCGAAGTAGAGCCGCAGGCAATTTCTGCTGGCGAAGGTGGCGTGGCAATGGCCCAACTGTTTCCCGCAGTTGGGCCATTGCGGTTGCTACGGGTAGCAACGGGATACGGCAATGGATGTGCAGACGCTGTTATTCAGTGCTATTACGCAGTGCTTCCGGTCGGATGCCGCTGGGGGTAGCGCTACCATGCACCGCGCAACGGCAATACTGCCAGAGATATTCAGCCACGGGTCGTAATGCATTAAACCAAATATCAGGTTTAGTAAAATCTACGTATTTTACTAAATCATGAGGCGGAATGACGCGCTGAATTTTCAGTTGTCATCCTCCTGCCGGCACCAGAACCTACCCGGGCATGATGGTACGACGAAGCCCGACGGGTCATCCGGCGCTCCAATTCACTCGATGCTGCCGCCAAGTATTAAAACGATTTAATACGCTTATTTTTATTTTTTTTAGAACCTATTTGACTTTTTTCATCAAAAAAGATTGACCTGACTACCTACCCCGGCATTTGCTGAAGGCTTTGCGGCGTGAGCAACAGGATACATTGCCAAAAAAGCAGGATATTGCTGTTCTAATTGCGTCGTTCCTATTTATTAGATGCGCTTGCAATAAGCACCCCACTATCGCAATAATCCATTTTAACTTTTTAAATTTTCATGGCAGATTCTTACAATCGAAAAACCTGGGCGCGCAGTTTGCAGCAAGCGGTCCTCATGGGCGTGCTGGCGGGCGCTACCGCCGGTACCGCACAGGCGCAGGCCCTGAACTACACTGTTGGCACGGCCTCGAATGTGGCGGGTACTTTCACCGACATCTCGACTGCCGCAGGCAGCACGGTTATCGCGACGGCTAATACCGACGACGCCAACTCGGCCGCGCAGCCCATTGGCTTCACGTTCAACTACAATGGCACGGCGTTCACGCAGTTCGTGCTGAACACTAATGGCCTGATTAGGCTGGGCAGTGCCGCGCCGTCGGTTGCTAACATGTTTGCGGAGTATGAAATGGGGCAGGCTACTGGCATTGACCCGATTTCGAGCCCCGACCCGGCCGACGTGAACCTGCTCATGCCCTTCAACATCGACCTGATAGCCGGTACGGGCACCACGCAGTACCGGGTAGCCACTACCGGCACGGCCCCCAACCGGGTATGCACCGTGCAGTGGACCAACGTGAGCGACAAGTCGGGCACCACCAGCCTGAGCCAATATGCCGCCTTCACCTTCCAGGCCAAGCTCTACGAAACCACTAACGTGATTGATTTCGTGTATGGTACCGCAACGGCTTCGACCAATACGGCTGCGCCTCGCTTCCCCACTGTGGGTATCAAAGGTTCGGGGCCGGCCAGCGGCCAGGACATCCTGGTGAACAAAACCACGTCGGGTGCAGCCTGGGCGACTGCAGTGTTTATTACGGGCAAGTACGGCACATCCACGCACAACTTCCGCGCTAACGTAGGTCCCGATGCCGGCCGAACCTACCGCTTCGTACCGGCAAACGCAAATGATGTTGCCGTAAACGCCGTGTACACCCTGGGTAAAATTGCCACCTCTGGTGCGTTACCCCAGGCCGTGCAGGCATACATTGCCAATGCTGGCAGTGCCGCCCAGACCAGCGTGGCGGTCACGCTAACGGTTTCGGGGGCCAATACTTTTACGAGCACCAAAACCGTGGCGCTGCCCGCTGGGGCCAAAGGCACGGTAACGTTTGACCCTTTGCCTGCCACGCTCGCCCCAGGCACCAACACGGTGACGGTGAGCGTGCAGTCCGACGACAATAACACGAACAACTCCGTTTCGGTGGCCCAGTTGGTAACCGCTGACCGCCTGAGCCACATTGAGCCCGGCAAACCCTACACCGGCGTGCTGCGATACGATTCTGCTTCGGTGGGGGGCGTACTGAGCGCGAAATTTACGGTGCCCGGGCAAGTACTGCTGTCGGATGCCAAAATATCGTTTGCTAACACCAAGAGGACCACCTCGTTTCGGGTGATTGTATATGATGCCACGGGTACCAGCGGCACCCCCGGCAATGCCATCTACACTTCACCGGCCCAGAACCGCCCGCTCACGGGCGGGGAAGTGACCGTGCCCCTGCCATCGCTGCAAATCACCGGGCCGTTCCACATCGGGGTGCAAGAAGCCAGCACCGGTGGGTCCGACATCTCGACCCAGTCGGAGTCCGTGCTGCGAACGGGCACCTTTTACTATTCGGGCAGCGGCTCGGCTCCCTGGGGCGACCTTGCCGCAACCACTTTTCAGGTACGACTGGGGATTGAAGCCGGGTTGGCCCCATCCCCCAACTGCCTTGCTCCCAGCAATCTGGTCATCACCTCGACCACTTCGACCACGGCGTTGCTGACCTTCACCAACGCCAGCAACGCCAGCAGCTACCAAGTTACATACGGGCCGGTGGGCTTCCAACCCTCTACCGGTGGCACCACCGTTACGACCACGGCTTCGCCTGTGACCCTGACCGGCCTGAACCCGGCCACCACCTACCAGGTGTACGTGCGCAGCAGCTGCACGGCCGGCGGCAACAGCTTCTATTCTACGCCCGTGTCTTTCGTGACGCAGTGCGCCGCCGGCCAGACGGCATCGACCTTCCCCTACACCCAGAACTTCGATACGTTGCTACCGGGCCAGCCACTGCCCTGCGGCTTTAGCGTACTCGATGCCAACAACGACGGCACGACCTGGGCCGTAACGGCCACCAACTCCAACTCTGGGGCCAACAGCATCCGCTATCGGGGCCTCACTCTGAACAACGTGGCCGCCAACGACTGGTTCTTTACCCCGGCGCTGAACCTGCTGGCTACTTCGCGCTATCAGGTGGCCTTCCGCTACCGGGGCGAGGGTATTACCAACAGCCCATCGAGCTACACCGAGAGCCTGGAGGTGAAATCGGGTACGGCCGCCACGGTGGCCGGCCAAACCACCCTGCTCTACACCAACGCCGCCATCACCAACACCTCGTATGCACTGGCCAACGGCATTTCGGTACCGGTAGTGGCGCTACTGCCGGCGGGTGCCAGCACCCAGTACGTGGGCTTCCACGTGAACAGCCAAGGCAACCAGGGCAACCTCTACATCGACGACGTAGCGATAACCGCCGTGGCCGTGACGGCTACTTCGGAAGCCCTGCTGCGCGCCGTGAGCGTGTTCCCCAACCCGTCGGCCACGGGTATTTTCGACCTGGAAGTGCACGGTGCCAACGCCAAAGGCGGCCTCGACGTGCAGGTGACCAACCTGCTGGGCCAGCGCGTGTACTCGGGCGCGGCCCGCGATAACTACACCAACCGGCTCGACCTGAGCAGCCTCGCCCCGGGCATCTACACCCTGCAGGTGCGCAACGGCGACGAACGCCTCACCCGCCAGGTGAGCATCGTGCGATAGCGCGGCCGCGGCGCGCTATTCCGCGCCGTTCCGTGTAGCGCGGCAAGCAGGCCCCGGCACCTCGTGCCCGGCACCGGGGCCCGCTTGCTGCCCGCGCCGCGCTTCGCCCCAGGCGAGGTGCTTGTTTTCGAAGAAGTTGCCCGCCCAGTATTCGCAGCCGGCCCTGTCGCTGTTCCCCCACTTTTATTTTCCCACATTTTTCAGTTTATGAACGCAATTCCTACTCCCTCGGGCTACCGCAAGCTGGCCCTGGCCATTGCGCTGGCCATGCCGGGGCTGGCGCTGGCCCAGGAGGCTACGCCGGTACCGCAGGCACTGGCTTCATTTGCCACCAAGGCCCGCGCGCAGGGCCGCCTCACCGCTGCCGACGTGGCCAACCCCACCGTCACCAGCTCGTATTTCGACGCCAGCACCAACCTGACGCACACCTACCTGCAGCAGCGCGTGAACGGCCTGACGGTGTTCAACGCCAACGGGGCCGTGCATACCGACCAGCGCGGCAAAGTCGTATTTTTCAACCAGGATTTCGTGGCCGATGCGGAGGCAGTAGCCGCTTCGGCCACGCCGGCCCTCTCGCCGGAGCAAGCCGTCGGGTTTGCCGCCAAAGGCCTGGGCCTACCCGCGCCCGTAAGTTTGCAGCGCGTAGCGGAAGCCCGCGCGGCCGACGGCATTACGCTCAACAAAGGTGGTATTTCGGAAGAAAATATTCCGGTGCGGCTGATGTACCTGCGCGTTGGGGAGAAGCTGGTACTCGTCTGGAACGTGACCATTGCCCAGCTCGACCAGCAGCACCACTGGAACGCCCGGGTTGATGCCCAGACCGGCCGCCTGCTCGACCGCGACGACTACGTGGTGAGCGAGCTGTCGACTTTCCGCCAGAACGTGCAGCAGGCCCAACGCGCGCTGGCCCCCACCGTAGCCACCGCCGCGAAGGCTACCACTGCCCAAAGCGCCGCGAACAGTACCAAGGGCATCACCGGCCAGGCCAATAGCCTGACGGTGATTCCGGTGCCGTTCGAAAGCCCGGCTCTATCGCCGCGCGTGGTGGTTCCCTTCGCCTCGGCCAACCCCTTGTACTCGCCCTACGGCTGGCAGGTGGGCGACAGCCGCGCCCCCAGCAACTTCTTCGCCGACTCGTACTCGTTCCTCACCACCAGCAAGCAGCTTACGCGGGGCAACAACGTGGCCGCCTACGACGACAACGCTACCACCGCTAGCGGCAGCGGCACCGTGGGCTCTTCGACCAACTCGCCCAGTGGCGGGGCCAACCGCGACTTCGATTTCCCCTTCAACCAGGCCCTTGGAGCCCGCGACCCTGGCAACCTCGCGGCCGGCATCACCAACCTGTTCTACTGGAACAACATGCTCCATGATGTGATGATGAGCAAGGGGTTCGATGAGGCCTCGGGCAACTTCCAGTACAAGAACATCGGCACGCAGGGTGCGGGCAACGACTTCGTACGGGCCGAGGCGCAGGACGGCAGCGGCCGCAATAACGCCAACTTCTCGGCCCCGGTCGACGGCCAGTCCGGCCGGATGCAGATGTACCTGTTCGACAACGTTGGGCCTAGCCTACTGACCGTGACGGGGGCAGCTGACGCAGCCGGCACCTACAAAATTGCGCCGGTTGCCTTCGGCCCCAGCCTCACCAAGAAGCCCCTGGCCGGCAAGCTGGTACTCGTTAACGACGGGGTATCGGGGGATGGTGGCGACCACGGGTGCGCCTCACCTTTTATAAATGCGGCCGCCGTAGCCGGCAATATCGCCTTTATTGAGCGCAACGGCTGCACGCAGCTATCGACGCTCAGCCCACGGCCTAACAATCAATTTGCGCCCAAAGTGAAGCGGGCCCAAAGCAATGGGGCCGTTGGTGTCATCGTTTTCGACTCCACTGCATCTACTAACGGTCTGATTTCTTTTGGCGGTGCCGATACGGTTGGCATCCGCATTCCCGCTATTTATCTAGGGGGGAAAGACGGCTTTAAGCTGCGGGCAGCCATCAGGGCCGGCGGCACGGTCAATGTGTCGGCAGCCCTCGGTTTGGTTGGTGCCGACTTCGACGGCTCGTTCGAAAATGGCGTGGTTTCGCACGAGTTTGGCCACGGCATCAGCATCCGCCTCACCGGCGGCCCGGCTAACTCCAGCTGCCTCAACTCCACCACCGGCAACCAGACCATGGGCGAAGGCTGGAGCGACTTTTTCGCCCTCTGGATAACGACCCGGCCCGGCGACGATGGCTCGGCCAACCGCTACGTAGGCACCTACGACCTGGGCGAGACCAGTGCGACGGGCCCCGGCTTCCGCAACAAGCCGTACTCCACCAACTTCGCGCGCAACAACTATACGTATGGCCAGCTCGGCCCAGCCGCTACCCAGTACAGCGAAACCCACGACGTGGGCGAGGTATGGGCCACGGTGTTGTGGGACCTGAACTGGCAGTTCATCTACCGCTACGGCTACAACGCCGATTTCCTGGCTACCACCGGCGGCAACAATAAGGCCCTGAAGCTGGTACTCGACGGCTGCAAACTGCAGGTGTGCAACCCCGGCTTCCTCGACGGACGTGATGCCCTGCTACGGGCCGATACGCTGACGAACCGGGCCGCCAACGCCGGCCTGATTTGGAACGTATTTGCGCGCCGTGGCATGGGCTACAGCGCCAAGCAGGGCGACCGTGTGAACGGCACCCCGCGCGTAACGAACATCGTGGAGGCGTTCAACCTGCCCCCCGGCACGCCGGCCGTGACACTGGCCAACAAGAACGGCGCGGCCGCGGCCAACGCCCTGGAAGCCTACCCCAACCCAGCGCAGGACCTGCTGACGGTGCGCACGCAGCTGGCCAGCGCCGCCCCCATTCAGGTGGATATGCTGGACCTGCTGGGTAAAACCGTGCTGCGCACCGTATCGGTGCCGGCCGCCCGCATGCAGCAGCGCGGCGTGGAGCTGAACACCAGCCACCTGGCCTCGGGCATCTACTTGGTGCGCGTAACTACCAGCGAAGGCATTTACAGCACCAAGGTGAACGTGCAGCACTAAGCTGCCAACCGCACCAACATCGAAAAAGCCCGGCTTCGGCCGGGCTTTTTTTATGCCCGGGCCGGACCGGGCACGTTGCGCAGGCTCCGGTTGCGCCCGCTGTCGCGCCTCCCGGGTTCGGCAGGCGCGGCGGCCTATTGAAGCAGTTTTTGGGTTGACGTACGGGCTGTAGAGTCACCACGACCCTTCGCGTCTCCGCGCTGGCAGGGCTTCCGCCCCAAAAACATGTAGAACATTTGCCCGGTGCTTTAGCGCCGGGGTGGCAGCTCTGGTTTCAAATTCTGGGACTTTAGCCCTTGCGCGGCTCAGCAGTCCCCTGGGCTAAAGCCCCCACCAAAGAGTTGGCCCCAGGTCCCGGCGCTAAAGCGCTGGGCGAACCCCAAATGCCGATTTGGAGCGGAAGCCCTGCCGTGCGGGGGAATCGTTCAGTTCCGCGTGGGGGAACCGTTCAATAGGGAAACGCGAAGGGTCGCGTCGCCACAGCCCGGGTATGAAGCTAAAAACCGCGCTGGCTAGCCCGTGTTGCAGCTCCTGCGCCACGACCGCCACCGCCTACAGCGCCGGCCGCTTATCGAACCAGGGCCGGACCTGCTCCAGCTGCCCGGCCAGGCGGAAGAGGACGTCCTCGGCTCCTATTTTCGCGATAAACTGCACGCCGCAGGGCAGGCCGTCGGCGGTCCAGTGCAGGGGCACCGACATGGCGGGCTGGCCCGTGAGGTTGGCCACCTGGGTGTAGGGCGTTTTTTCGAGGCTCTGCTCGGCCAGCTTTTCTACAATCCCCGAGCGGCGGATGAGGCCGCCGAGGCCGAAGGTATTCACCAGCTTCAGCAGCTTTTGCTCCGTGGGTTTGGGCTGCAGTTCGCCGATGCGCACGGGCGGCGTGGCCAGCGTGGGCGTCAGCAGCAGGTCATACGTCTGGTGGAAGCGGCCGAAGGCGCGGGCGTGGTCGTTCCAGGAGTGGCGGGCGGCAGCGAAGTCGGCGGCCGAGTAGGTGCGGCCCAGCAGGCCCAGCAGCCAGGTGGTGGGCTCCACGTCACTGGGCCGGACGGGGCGCCCCAGGTGCCGGGCCAGGGCCGCGATGCTGGCCCCGGTTTCGCCGAAATACAGCATCAGGAAGGCCGAGGCTACGGCCCGGCCGTCGAAGGGCAGGGCCACCTCTTCCACCTCGTGGCCCAGGCTTTCGAGCAGCTTCGCCGCGTCGCGCACGGCGGTGGCGCACTCGGGGTGCAGGGCGCTGCCCAACGGGTGGCCCAGGCTAAAGGCAATGCGCAGGCGGCCGGGCTCACGGCCTACTTCTTCGAGGTAGGGCCGGACGGGATTGGGCAGGAAATAGGGCGCGCCCGCATCGGGGCCCTGGGTGGCATCGAGCAGGGCCGCGCTGTCGCGCACCGAGCGGCTGAGCACGTGCTCCACGGCGGCACCCTGCCACTTTTCGCCCTGCCCGGGGCCGGTGGGCACGCGGCCGCGGCTGGGTTTCAGGCCAAACAGCCCGCAGCAGGCCGCCGGAATCCGGATGGAGCCACCGCCGTCGCCAGCCCCGGCTACGGGCACGATGCCGGCCGCCACGGCCGCTGCGGCCCCGCCGCTGCTGCCGCCGGGCGTGTGGCCCAGGTGCCAGGGGTTGCGGGTGGGGCCGTGCAGCAAAGGCTCGGTCACGCCCATCAGGGCAAACTCGGGGGTATTGGTTTTTCCCACGATGTTGAGGCCGGCGGCCTGCCAGCGGCGCACCAGCTCGGCGTCTTCGGTGGGCTGGAAGTCGCGCAGGGCCCGGCTGCCCGAGGTGTGCGGCGCGCCCGCGTACGGTGCCCCAAAGTCCTTCAGCAGAAATGGCACGCCGCCGAACGGGCCGGCGGGCAGCCCGGCGGCGGCCCGCTGCCGGGCCGGCTCGTAGAGGGGGTGCACGATGGCGTTGAGCCGCGGGTTCATGGCTTCGGCACGGGCCAGGGCGGCGGCGCACAGCTCGGCGGCCGTGAGCTGGGCGGTGCGCACCAGGTGGGCCTGGGCCAGGGCATCGAGGCGGTCGTATTCGGCAAAGGAGAGCATGGCTAAAGGTAGGGGGCCGGCGACGGGCAACCCAAGGCTGGGGGCCACCCGTACCTCATCTGCCGCCCTCGGCTGAGCTGAGTGAATATAATCAGATTAAACGTTATATTACCACGAAACACCGGCCTTTAGCCAACAGCGCCTTTCCCCTAATCTCATGGTCACGCCCGTTTTTCAGATTACGGATTACGCGCAGGCGATGGCGTTTTACATCGATTGGCTGGGGTTCAGCATCGACTGGGAGGACCGGCCGGCAAGTGGCGGGTGCTACCTGCAAATTTCGCGCAGCAGCCTCGTGCTCCACCTCACCACCCACCCCCACGAAAGCAGCGTTGGGGCGCGGGCCATGGTCGATTTCGCGGGGCTGCTGTCCTTCCATCGACTGCTGCTGCAAAAGAAATCGGCCTTCCCGCCCCCGCAGTTGCACAAGGCCACCTGGAGCGACAAGGTGATGCAACTGGAGCTGTTCGACCCCGTCGGCAACTGCTTGGTACTGGCCGAGGTGTGCGCCTGAGCAGCCCCGCTACCAATGCGCTGCGTTGGACCTGCCGCACGTGCTCATTGCTGGCCACCGGCGGCGGCAGCGCCCCCGGCATCGTGGCGGACCTGCGCGCCCTGCCCACGGGCGTTTACACCATCCGCAGCCACACCCGGGAAGGCCCAGTGGTGAAACGCCTGGTGAAGGAATAGCCATGCCCATAGCCGGACGAGACACCGCCAGCTACACTGTGGCCATTATCATTTTTTTCGTTGCAACCCCCGTCACCCGTTGGGACGCAGCGGGACCTTCCCAAACATAAAATTTCGGCTCCTTGCCTACCGGGTCGTTATAGGGTGGAACCGGGAACTCATACACGCGCTGGAAATTATTCCATTCAGGCATCACCGCGGTTCCACCAACTACACCAGCCAAATTCGTGGGAGGGCTGCGTGTCCAATACCCACCCGTCCTAGCAAACGAATCGTTGGCAGGGTCACTAGTAACTCGATACAGCTTTTCGCCTGGCATTACTTCTACCAACTTGGCGCTACCAGTAAAAGTGGTTGCATTACGCTCTGGCAAGTCAAATGCTGGGTCATCAACACCAAAAGCACTGGCTGGTATGATTGCGCTGGGTAATCCATTATCCACATAATCTTTTCTATCTACGCCGGGAATGTTATTATAA
>JANNDE010000671.1:0-5779 GCA_031387395.1 Hymenobacter sp. | reverse complement strand
GCCGTCGGGGGTGAGCACCAGCGACACTTGCTGGCCAGCCGCATTATCGCCCTCGGTATTGCCCACGAAGGTGCGCAGCCGCTGGTGGCCCGCCTCGTCGCTGGCCGGCACCACGAACGTTTCGCTCAGCACAAACGCCTGCACCCCGCGCAGCGTGGGCAGGCTGACGCGGTAGGTAATGCCGTCGCCAAACCGGGCCGCCGCGCCGGCCGGGGCCGTGAGCTGCCGCCGCAGGCCGGCCACGTCCAAGGCCACGGCCTGGGCTACGGCCGGGGGCGTGGTGGGCTGTTGCGCGTGGGCGGGCCGCAGGCCGCTAAACAGAAGGAAAAAGGCCAGCGTGACAGCTTGGGCAATGAAGTGAAATGGTATTTTCATATGCAGACAATTAAATGACAGCAAAAAATATGAAGCGGTTCTCAGGTTAGCATACACGTTTTAACCGGCAGGCTTCCCCGCTTCTTTCCATTCCGCGCATTGTGCGGCGTAGGAGTCCGGGGCCGTGCCCGGCAGAAGATAAAATCCTCGCCAGAACGCAGCATGTACACCAATCTGAAAATCGCTCTAATGTAAGCAGGTATTACTTAAATAGGACTTACGCACTTTTAACCCCGGCGGGGCAGCACCTGGCCGGGCACGACCCCGCCGGGGCTAAAAATGCGTAAGTCCTGTTTAAAGCGGTTTCCGAGCTAATAAACAGAATTGAAAATGACACATTAAAAATTCATAAAGCGTTAATTTAGAATTTTTATTATATCATTTTTACATTATCACTTTTGCTTTTTGATTTAACCGTAGCGTGTATACCAATCCCGAAACCGCTCCAATGGCTCCACAATGCGTAGGTCCTGTATAAAAGCCATGGCGCCTGCTGCTTCCTCCGCCCGCGCCTACGGCTGGCCCACGCGCCACGCGGCGGCCACCTCGAAATACGGCAGCACCCGGCGCGTCTCGCGGGCCAGGTCGGCCGCCGCGTAGCTGGTGCCATTAAAGCTGCCCGGCCCGGTCTGGTAGGCGTAGTAGGTGCGCAGCCACTGCAGCCACAAACTGGCCGTGAGGGTGAGGCCGCCGGCGCGGCGCTCGATGCCCACCTCGGGCCCCTGCTGGCGGGTGATGTTGTGCAGGTAAATGAGCGAGGTGGCCGGGCCGGTGGGCTGGTCGCGCAGCAGGGCGGCGCGGCCGTAGTTGCGCTGCTCCAGCAGGCGGTAGCCCAGGCGCAGGCTGGTGCTGCCGCGCGGCCCGGCCCAGCTCTGACGGGCGCCGAGGTTCAGGTCGTGGGTCACGCTGGTATCGAGCGGGCTCTCCCGAAACGGGGTCCAGTTGAGCTGGCCCACCCGGTTTTCGCGGCGCTGATAGTCGGCCAGCAGCAGCAGGCGCGGCCGCAACTGGTAGCTCAGGCTTTGGCTTTGTTCGAGCACGCGGCTGGCGCGGTTGCGGGCCTGCTCGGCGGGCTGGTCGCGCACCTGGTAGCTCACCCACAGGTGGTAGCCGGAGCGGATGCTCCACTTGCCCGGGGCCCAGGTGAAGCCCGGCTCCCAGTGCAGCAGGTGGTCGGCATAGTTCTCGGCGCTCAGCCCCGCCCGGATGAACACCGTCTGGCGGTACTCGCCGGCCACCGCCAGCGTGGTGCGGAAGGCTCCGGCCCAGCGGCCCGTCCAGGTAAGGCGCAGCAGGTGCTGGGCCTCGTCGCGGGTTTGCTGATTGTCTTTGCTGGGAGCATCCACGCGCAGCAGCTGGGCGGTACCCAGCAGGGCCAGCGCGTGGCGGGCCGAGGGCAGCCAGGTCAGCGAGCCCTGCCAGAGCGTGGTTTGCTCGCTGATGTCCTTCACCTGCTCGCGGGCCAGGGCGGCGGCCAGCCGGGCGGCGCTCAGGTTGCGCGAGTTGTTGAGGGCGTACCCGCGCCGCCGCTCGCGGTAGGCAAAGCTGAGGCTGGTTTGCAGCCGGGGCCGGGCAAAGCGCAGCTCCTGGCGGGTATCGAGCTCGCGCTGGTGGTAGCCCACGTCCTGCAACGTGTCGGCCCCATCGCGCAGCCGCCGGTAGCGGAAAGCCCGGGTGGGCAGCAGCACGCTGTTATCGGAGCGCAGGGTGGTGGAGGCGTTGAGGCGATAGCTGGCCCCCGCCTGCGCCAGCACGGTATCGCTCTGAATGCGCTGCACCGAGCCCCGCAGGTAGTCCTCGGCGCGGTTGGTGCGGTAGCCGAGGCGGCCCTGCACCGTGAGGGCCGCGTTTTCCAGAAAAGCCTGTTCGCCGGTGGCCTCGGCCACCAGCCGCTGCATGGTGCGCGGCCCCAGCGCGGCCCGGGTGCCCAGCAGGCGCGCCATCAGCGGCGCGGCTGCGGCCCCGTTCAGAAAATAGCTGGCCGCGGCATCGAAGCCGTAGGCCAGGCCGGCATCCTGGCGGCCGTTGCGGCGGTCGGTGGCCAGGCCGCCCAGCAGGGTCAGGCGCAGCTGGCTCAGCGAGTCGGGGGCGGAGCCGGCGCGCAGGCGGCACTGGTAGCCCACGCGGCCCAGCCACAGGCCGGTGCGGGTATTGTTGGCCCGGCTTTGGTCGTAGTGCAGCTGCTGGCCCAGCTGCCAGTGCCGGGCCGCGCCCAGGCCGATGATGTGGGCCAGGTCGGCCCCGTAGTCTTCGCGCACGAAGGGCGGCAGCCCGCGCGCGTCGTATACCCACTCGGTGCCCACGCGGTAGCGCAGCTGCTGGCGCGGCCCCGGCTGCAGGTAGCCGCGCGCGCCGCTGGTTTGCACAAAGGTGCTCACGCCCACCCGCCGGGCCCGGGCCAGCAGCAGCAGCGCCGTATCGGCCGCCGCCGGCCGCAGCCCCCGAAACACCGGCCCAAACGGCGTGGCCCCCACCAGTACCTGCGCCCGGCTGGTGCGCGGCAGCACGGCCGTGAGGGCCAGCAGCACGAGGAAGCGACGCGATAATACCTGCCGTCCCGACGGCCGCGCCGCGGGGGCGAAATCGTTACACGGCCCGCCCGTCAGGACGCGAACCGCAGGCCGGCGCCCGCTCGGTGCCGCGTCACTGCATCGTTCGGCCAGAGCCGGCCATTTCCCGGCAAGCCATCGCCGCGCCGCGGCCCACAATCCCACCAAAGGCCACCGGAAGTTCACATGGGTCCCCCCAGCGCGTTAGGCAGCCGGCGGGTGGTAGCGGGAAGGTACTACAGCGGAACGACTGACCGGGGAAAATACTTTTTCGTTAGGTTAGCTGTCTGTAAACCCATCGAAACAATCCATCGATTTTGTACATTTGCCGGAATACGTCTGTCCAGTACTATTTTTTGCCATTTCAGCTATGAATAATCGTCGTTTGAATTATCTGCTGGCGACTGTGCCGGTGGCCCTGGGCCTGCTGGCCGCTACCCCGGCTCAGGCCCAGCACGTGCAGTGGGCGGCCCGGCTGGTCGAAGCCTCGTCGCAGAAAGCCGAGGGCAAAGAGCCTTTTGCTCCTTCGCAGGTGCTGGGCGCACCCAACGCCCTGCCACTGGGCGAAATCAGCAACAACGCCTGGATTCCGCGCAAGGAAGGGGCCGGCGAGTTCATCGAGGTGAAATTCCTGCGCTCGGTGGCGGCCCAGCAGATTACGGTCGTCGAGAACTTCAACCCCGGCTCCATCACCAAAATCGAGCTGATTGACACCAAAGGCGTGCCCCACGAGGTGTACGCCAATGCCAACCCCGGCCCACTGCCCGAGCCCTCGCGCACGCTGGAGGTGAAGTTCCCGGCCGCCGAGTACCGCACGCTGGGCGTGAAGGTGTACATGAATACGGGCAAGGTAGAGGGGGTGAACCAGATTGACGCCATCGGCATCGCCGACGTGGCTTCGACCATGGTGAAGCAGGCGTTTGCCGGCGAAAAAGGCCCCGAAGCCGTGAAATCGACCCAGTTCGATTCCTCGCTCGTCAACCTGGGCACCACCGTAAACACGCGCTTCGTGGATACCCACCCGGTGATTTCGCCCGACGGCCGCACCTTGTACTTCGCCCGCCAGAGCGCGCCCACCAACGTGGGTGGCGCGCGCGACCCGCAGGACATTTACATCGCCAGGCTGGTATCGGGCCGCAACAAAACCTGGGGCACGGCCAAGAATATGGGCGAGCCCAGCAATACCCCCGAAGACCCCAACGGCCTGGCCTCGGTATCGGCCGACGGCCGCACGGCCCTGCTCATCGGCGTGTATGAAGACGGCCTGATGGAGCCCAAAGGCTTTAGCACGAGCCGCCGCACGGCCGGCGGCTGGAGCAAACCAATGAAAGTCGAAATCGACGACTACTACAACAAGGACCCGCTAAACATCGACGGCTTCATGGCCACTTCGGGCAAGGCCCTGCTGATGGCCGTGGAGCGCAACGACGGCCTGGGCGGCCAGGACATCTTTGTGAGCTTCCCGAAGGATGACAACCTACCCGGCGTGATGCACGACACCAAAAGCGCCAAGAAATGGACTAAGCCCAAGAGCCTGGGCGCCAACGTAAACACGGCCGGGGCCGACTTCGCCCCCTTCCTGGCCGCCGATGAAAAAACCCTGTACTTCGCCAGCGACGGCCGCGGCGGCTACGGCAAATCCGACATCTTTTATACCAAGCGCCTCGACGATACCTGGACCAACTGGAGCCCGCCGCGCAACCTGGGGCCGGTGGTGAACTCGCCCGACTTCGATGCCTACTACACCATTTCGGCCGCCGGCCAGGATGCCTACCTGGTGTCGTCGCGCAACGGCATGGGCGGCTCGAAGGATATTTTCCGCATCTCGCTGGCCCCCGCCTTCCAGCCCGAAGTAGTGACGCTGGTGACCGGCAAGGTGCTTGACCAGGCCACTGGCAAGCCCATCAAGGCCATTATTCACTACGAGAACCTGCTGACCGGTGAGGAAATCGGCGTAACCGAAACCGACCCCGCCACCGGCGAATACACCATTGTGCTGCCCAGCGGCGTGCAGTACGGCTACCGCGCCGAAGCCAAAGGCTACCTGGCCGAAAACGCCAACATGGACGTGACGGCCAAGGACAAGTACACCGAACAGAAGCAGGACCTGTACCTCGTGCCCTTCAACGTGGGCCAGACGGTGAAGATGAACAATATCTTCTTCCAGCAGAGCCGCTACTACCTCACCACCAGCTCCTACCCCGAATTGCTGCGCCTCATCCGCATCATGAAAGACTACCCGACGGTGGAAATCAAGCTCGCGGGCCACACCGACAACCAGGGCGACCCCGCCCTCAACCTCAAGCTCAGCCTCGACCGCGTGAACGAGGTAAAAAAGTACCTCGGCAGCCACGGCATCAACGGCGGCCGCATCAGCACCGAGGGCTTCGGCGATACCCAGCCCGTAGCCAGCAACGACCAGGAGGACACGCGCATGAAAAACCGCCGCGTCGAATTCACCATCACCAAAAAGTAGCCCCGCCGTAGCGCAGCCACTCATAAAGAGCCCTGGCCCGTTCACCAAGCCTGGGTCCTACCCAAATCTGTTGAGGTCCTACCAGTCGTTGCTTCGCGCAGTGTCGCGCAGTGTCGCGCAGTGTTAAACCGCCATGTTTTTACTGAACGGCACGGCAGAACACGGCGGTTTGACACTGCGTGAAAGCTTCATCGCCGCCCCTAAAAAAGGTTTAGAGCGGTTTCTATGTCAGTGTACAGCGTTAAAAGTTAAAAGCAAGATAGTGAATATTTTAACTTTTAACGCTCCACTTTTAACTTCTTTAAAAAGTGTACACCAACCGGAAAACCACTGTGAGTGACCGGACTTGCGTACCACATCGGTTCCCGCGTTTTGCCCG
>JANNDE010000618.1:0-5462 GCA_031387395.1 Hymenobacter sp. | reverse complement strand
GTATGAGATGAGCCAGGAATTCAGCCCAGCCAAGTACCCGGCTATCCGCTATTTCATTGGCGATGTGCGCGATGCCCAGCGCCTGCACCGGGCCTGCGAGGGCATCGACATCGTGATTCACGCCGCCGCCCTCAAGCAGGTACCCGCCGCCGAGTACAACCCGATGGAGTGCATCAAAACCAACATTTTTGGGGCCGAGAACGTCATCAACGCCGCCCTCGACTCGGGGGTGAAGGAAGTGGTAGCCCTGAGCACCGACAAGGCCGCCGCCCCCATCAACCTCTATGGGGCCACCAAGCTGTGCTCGGATAAGCTCTTCGTGGCCGCCAACAACATGAAGGGCGCCCGCGACCTGCGCTTTTCGGTGGTGCGCTACGGCAACGTAATTGGCTCGCGCGGCTCGGTGGTGCCGTTTTTTTTGCAGGAGCGCCACAAGGGCGTGCTGCCCATCACCCACCCCGACATGACGCGCTTCAACATCTCGCTCGAAGAGGGGGTTGATTTGGTGCTTTATGCCTTGGAGCACGCCTGGGGCGGCGAGATTTTCGTACCGAAAATCCCCAGCTATAAAATCACGGAAGTGGCCCGCGCCATCGGCCCCGAGTGCGAGCAGAAAGTCATCGGCATCCGCCCCGGCGAGAAGCTGCACGAGGCCATGATTACCGAAACCGATGCCCTGAGCACCGTAGAGCTGCCCCGCTACTACGTCATCCTGCCCTCGATGCCGGTCTGGAACGTCGACAAGTTCATCGAGAAATTCAACGGCAAGCGGGTGCCGCTGGGTTTTCAGTACGACTCGTTTAATAACGAAGAATGGCTTGATGCCGAGCAGATTCGGGAGGAAATCCGCCTGCACGTCGATGCCGATTTCACGGTGTAACTAACTTGCGGCTCATGCCCGAACCTACTTACCAGCCCACCCGCCCCCTACCCTACGGCCGCCAGTTCATCAGCGAAGCCGACGTGGCCGCCGTGGTGGCCAGCCTGCACGGCGACTACCTCACCCAAGGGCCCACTGTGGGCGAGTTTGAGCAGCAGTTTGCCAAGTATATCGGGGCCCGCTACGCCGTGGCCGTGAGCAACGGCACGGCCGCCCTGCACCTATGTGCCCTGGCCCTGGACGTGCAGCCGGGTCAGCGCGTCATCACTACGCCGCTCACGTTCGCAGCATCGGCCAACTGCGTGCGCTACTGCGGCGGCGAGGTGCACTTCGCCGACATCGACCCAACCACCGGCCTAATTGATTTGGTGAAAGTGCGGGCCTTGCTGGATGCTCACCCCAAAGGCCACTTCACGGGCCTGATTCCGGTGGATTTTGCCGGGCTGGCCGTGAACCTGGAGGAAGCGCGCCGGCTGGCCGACGAGTTTGGCCTCTGGATTATTGAGGATTCCTGCCACTCGCCGGGCGGCTTTTTTATTGACTCGCAAGGCGCAGCGCAGCAGTGTGGCAACGGCCGCTTCGCCGATTTGGCCATCTTCAGCTTCCATCCCGTGAAGCACATTGCCTGCGGCGAGGGCGGCATGGTTACCACCAACGACGAGGCCCTGTACCACCACCTGCTGCGCCTGCGCACCCACGGCATCACCCGCGACCCGGCCGACCTGTTGCGCGAGCCGGACGGCGGCTGGTACATGGAAATGCAGGAGCTCGGCTACAACTACCGCCTGCCCGACCTCAACTGCGCCCTCGGCCTGAGCCAGCTCGCCCGCGCCGACGAGGGCCTGGCCCGCCGCCGCCAGCTGGCCGCCCAGTACGACGCCGCGTTTGCGAAACTAAACGGCCTCTCGGTGCTGGCCCCGGGCCGCCCCGGCCACGCCTACCACCTCTACGTGGTGCAGGTGGCCGACCGCAAGGGCCTCTACGACTTCCTCAAAACCAGACAGATATTTGCGCAGGTGCACTACATTCCGGTGCACCGCATGCCCTACTACGAGGGCCTGGGCTGGCGCGCAGGCGACTTCCCGCTGGCCGAGGAATACTACGCGCACTGCCTCAGCATCCCGTTGTTCCCGACCCTCACCAACGAGGAGCAGGATTACGTGGTGGCGTGCATTGAAGAATTTTTGAGTGTTGAGGGTTGAATGTTGGGTTTGCTGGCGCTTCGCCTAAGCACTCATTGCTGAACCTTTAACTCAACATTCAACCCTCAACACTCAACCCTTCCCAACCCTTGCAGCACACCCAACAAGAAGATTTCTGGGCCGGCGACTTCGGCCGCGAATACACCGACCGCAACTCGCGGCCCCTCGACGAGTGGAACGAGTTCTATCGTAGCATCTACGGCCATACCAAGCTCGAAATGAACGCCGAGTTCATTGGCGAGCTGCCGCGCGCGGCCCGCATTCTGGAAGTAGGCTGCAACACTGGCATGCAACTGGTGGGCCTGCAGGCCATGGGCTTTGAGAACCTCTACGGAATCGAGCTGCAAGCCTACGCCGTGGAGAAAGCCCGTGAGTTCGTGCGGGGCGTGAACATCTTGAAGGGCAGCGGCTTCGATATGCCATTTAAGGACAACTACTTCGACTTGGTGTGCACCAACGGTGTGCTCATCCACATCGCGCCCGAGGACTTGCCGCGCATCATGGGCGAAATGGTGCGGACCTCGAAGCGCTACATTATGGGCTACGAATATTTCGCGCCCGACACCACAGCCATCAACTACCGCGGCAACGAGGGCTTTTTGTGGAAGACGGACTTCGCCCGCGTGTTCCTGGAAAACCACCCCGAACTGCGGCTGGTGAAGCAGCACCTCTACCCTTACATCAACGATGCCGAGCGAGGTAACAAGGACGTGATGTTTCTGCTCGAGAAGGTGCAAGGCTAAACTATGAAAACCGTCGGAATCATCTCGCAGGTACGCATGGGCAGCACGCGCCTGCCGGGCAAGGTGCTGCTGCCCGCCGCCGGCCACCCCCTGCTCGACTACCACGTGGCGCGCCTGGCCCAGAGCGACCTGCCCTTGTACCTGGCCACCACCACCGAGCCCGCCGACGACGCCCTGGCCGCCTACGCCGAGGCCCGCGGCCTGCCCTACCACCGCGGCTCCGAAACCGACGTGCTGGCCCGCTACTACGAAACGGCCGTCAAATTCGGCCTCGACGTCATCGTGCGCGTCACCTCCGACTGCCCGCTGGTAGATGGCCCCACCGTTGGCGCCGCCGTGGCCCGCTACCTCGCCGATGCCGACCCGCTGGAATTTCGCTCCAACTCCATTATCCGCAGCTTCCCGCGCGGGCTGGATTTTGAGATTTTCTCGATGCCGATGCTGGCCGAAGCCCACGAGCGCGCCACCTCGCTCTACGAGCGCGAGCACGTGACGCCTTACCTCAAAACCGGCACCGCCGCACCCCGCTTCCGCAACGTGGATGAGGTGTGGCCCGGCGGCGACTTCGGCCGCTTCCGCATCACGCTCGACACGCCGGAGGACTACGAGGTGCTGCGCCGCCTCATTGAGGAGCACCACGCCGACCAGCTGGCCCTGCCCGAGCTGCTGGCCCTGCTAGAAGCCCAACCCGAAATCATGGCCCTGAACGCTGGCATCGAACAAAAAACCACCTGAGTATGAGCCAGCCCACCCAAAACCCGGCCGACCTCGTGCACCTGAACGAACTGGGCTATTACGAAGTAACCCGCAAGCCCACCCCCGAGGAGCTGCGCGACTACTACGCCCAACGCTACTACCAGGAAAACCGCAGCAGCTACCAGCCCGCCTATTCCGAAGCCGAGCGCGAGCATATCGAAGGCAAGCTGCGCCTGCGCCACTGGGTGCTGGCGCAGCTGCTGAACCCGGCCAAAGCGCTTGCCGAAACGGCTATCGCTGCTGCTTCGGCCGCCGCGTCAGTTTCGGCCGAAGCAGCAGCGATAGCCCCGACTTCCATCACGACCAGCGCGCCCGCCCGTACTTTCCTCGACGTGGGCTGTGGCGAAGGCTGGGCGCTCGACTACTTCCAGCGGCAGAGCTGGGACGTGCTGGGGCTCGATTTCAGCAGCTTCAGCCTGGAGCAGTTCCACCCCGGGCTGCGCGGCCGCCTGCGGACCGGCGACCTCTACGACGGCCTCGGGGAATTGATAAGCGAAGGCCGGCAGTTCGACGTGCTCTGGCTCGACAACGTGCTGGAGCACGTGCTCGACCCCGCCGAGTTGCTGCGCCGCTGCCGCGCCCTCACCCGCCCCGGCGGCGTACTGCTGGTGGACGTGCCCAACGATTTCTCGCCGCTGCAGCAGCACCTGCTGGCCACCGGCCACATCGACCGCCCCTTCTGGGTGGCCCTGCCCGACCACCTCTCCTACTTCGGGGCCGAGAGCCTGCGCAACCTGGCCGCCGCCACCGGCTGGCGCACCGCCCGCCTGCTTGGCGACCAGCCCATTGACCTCAACCTCTTCAACCCCGCCACCAACTACGTGCTGAATAAAAGCGCCGGCAAAGGTGCGCACCAGGCGCGCCTTGAGCAGGACAACTTCCTGCTGCGCACGGCCCCGCTGCCCGCCGTGGCCGCCTACTACGAGGCGATGGCCGGCGTGGGCCTCGGCCGCAGCCTGGTAGCGTTTTTGCAGCCGGAATAAGTCTGTCCCGGAAAAGAACGTCATGCTCCGGCTGCGCTCAGCGTCACGTTCCTTTGTGTTCGTTAATTTAACCGCCCTACTCTCATGTCCTCCCCCATCTCCGTGCTCAGCGGCGCGCTGCCCGCCGAGCAGCTGCGCCGCGAAAGCTTCGCCCAGAGCCTGCGCGAGTCGCCTATTCCCAACACCGAACTGCTGAGCAATCTGGGCCTGTACCTGAACCGCCAGACGTTTTCGCGCCTGCTATTCATGGCCGAGCTCTACCAGCACATCGTTCCGGTACACGGCGTGGCCATGGAATTTGGCGTGCGCTGGGGCCAGAACCTGGCGCTGCTCCACGCGTTGCGCGGCATCTACGAGCCCTTCAACTACAACCGCAAAATCATTGGGTTCGATACCTTCGGCGGCTTCCCGTCGGTGGACGCCAAGGACGGGGCGCTCGTTAAGCCCGGCGACTACGGCGTGAGCGAGGATTATCAACGCCAGCTCACCGACATTCTGGCCCTGCACGAGGCCGACAGCCCCATTCCGCACAAGCGCAAGTTCGAGCTCGTGGCCGGCGACGCCACCGAAACCGTGCCCCGCTACCTGCGCGACCACCCCGAAACCATTATCGCCTTCGCCTACTTCGATTTCGACATTTACACTCCCACCCGGGCCTGCCTCGAAGCCATTCGCCCGCGCCTCACCAAGGGCGCGGTAGTCGCGTTCGATGAGCTGAACTGCCCCGAGTTCCCCGGCGAAACGCTGGCTTTTGACGAGGTGTTCGGCGTGGCCAACTACGCCCTGCGCCGCAGCCCGCTCAACCCGCTGATTTCGTATTTGATTGTGTGAGCGAAAAACCTCCCCCTCGGCCCCGGTTCGCTTGAAGCGCGAAGCCCGCGGAGAGGGGAGCCTGACG
>JANNDE010000606.1:0-11447 GCA_031387395.1 Hymenobacter sp. | reverse complement strand
ATTAGGCGTTCACCCGTTGGCGGGCCACTTCAAACATCATAATGCCGGCGGCCACACCCACGTTCAGGCTCTGAATCTGGCCGCTCATGGGCACTTTCAGCTTCACATCGGCCAGGGTCAGCAGGTCGGGCGAGATGCCGTCTTCTTCCGAGCCCATGAGGATGGCCACGGGGCCGGTGAAATCGACTGCGGCCGCGCCCACGGCTTCGTCGGCCTTCTCGGTACAGGCCACCACAGTGACGCCCGACTGCTGCAGGAAACGGATAGTCTCGTGCAGATTATTCTCGCGGCACACGGGCAGGATATTCAGTGCGCCAGCGGAAGTTTTCAGGGCGTCGCCGTTGATTTGGGCGGCACCGCGGCTGGGCACCACAATGGCCTGCACGCCCAGGCACTCGGCGGTGCGGGCAATGGCTCCGAAGTTGCGCACGTCGGTAATGCGGTCGAGCAGCAGCAGGAAGGGCACTTTGCCTTCTTCGAACAAGCCGGTCACGATGGTGTCGAGCGGGGCGTAGTCGATGGGCGACACGAAGGCCACCGCGCCCTGGTGGTTTTTGCGGGTCAGGTTGTCGAGCTTCTCCACGGGCACGAGCTGCACCTGGATGCCGGCCGCGCGGGCGGCCGCCGAAATGTCCGTCACGAGGCTGTTTTTGGTGCCGCGCAGCAGGAAAATCTTTTCCAGGGTACGGCCCGCGTTCAGGGCTTCCTGAATGGGGCGCAGACCAAACAGCATGTCGATGCTGGCGGCCTGGGCCGGGCGGTTTTCGTAGCGGGGGCGCTCGCCGCCGGCGTTGCTGCCGCGCTGCTCGGTGCCTTCGCTGCGCTCGCGGTAGGGCGGGCGGCTTTCGCCGCGGTCGGAGCGGCCGGTGCGGTCGCCGGCGGCTTCGTCGCGGTTATCGCTGCCGCCGCGGCCTTTAGGGCGGGCGGGGCGCTCGTCGAACTCGCTGGCTCCGCGGTCGGGGCGGAACTGTTTGGGGGTGACGGGACGGTTGGCGCCGTCGTAGAAGCGGCGGCCGGCTACCGGGCGGGCAGGGCGTTGGGGACGTTCGGGCCGGTCAGGGCGGTCGGTGGGGTTCTCCATTTTTCAACGGCGGCATACCAGAGCAGTTCGTACTCGGGCCGGCGCACCAATTCGTAATAATCAGGCGCAAAGGTACTCGGTCGGGGCCGGAAGGTGTAGGTGATGGGGCCGCCGGTTAATCCGCCGTCGGGATAATACCACCGTTCCTCGCCGTTGGCGAAGCGGCGCACGCCCGGCGGCGGCCCCAGCACCACGTACAGCAGGCCCCTATCCGTCAGCCAGCCGGCTTTGTGGGCAGCAAAAAGTCGGTTGGCCGCCGTGACGCGGCCGTAGTAGCTGCGGATTAATTCCTTGCCCAGGCGCTGGTTGCCCTGGGCGATGTCGAGCCAAAATTTATCCACCGCCCGCTTGGGGTCGGGCGCGTCGGTCAGCTTCTGGCGCTCCTGGCTGGTGGTGAGGTAGCGCAGCGGCTCAATCAATTCGGCCGCAGTGCTGAGGGCGGGGTAGGCGTTGGGGGCCACCAGCACGGCCAGCGTGCGCGGCGCGGTGCCTCCCCCGCCCACCCGCAAGGCATAGAGGCCGGGCTCATTAAAGCGCAGTGGGCGGTCAGCTCTTGCTTCGGCCGAGTCGAGCACGGGCAGCAGGCGCGGGCCAGCGGGCATGGCGGTCGCGTTGGTCATGGGCGGCAGGGCGGGCAGCGGGTTCACGGCGTAGCGCTTCCAGCGCACGGGCTGCATCAGGCCGTAGCTCCCGATGCCGAACGTTTCGCCGGCCCGCAGGTAGCGGCGCTGCAAGGGTTGCCCGGACGAATCGGTGAGTACGAAGGGCCGCGCCAGCGTGGCGTCGGTGATGCGCAGCCAGGCGGTGGTAGTGGGCTCCTGGTAGTCGTCTTTAGTATCGGCCGGGGCGGTGCTGACTTGCAGAGCGGCCCCGGCCGGCAGCTGCGCGGCGGGCAGGCAGAAGCTGAGCAGCACGCCGCCGCTGCCGTCGGGCGCGGGGCGCGGGTGCTGGGCGCGGCGCGCAATGCTGTCCTGCCACAGTGGGGCGCGGGCCTCGTAGCCGGGCCACAGCGCCACCCGCAGCGCGTGGCCCGGCCCCAGGCGGGCGGGGGCGGGTAGGCGCAGGTACAGGCGCAGGCTGTCGCCCTCGCGGCGGGTGTCCACGGTCAGGGCCGGCGCGTCGCGGTAGAGGCCGGCGAAGTCGGGGCGCGGGGTGGCCAGCGGGGCGGCCCGGAAGGCGAGGCTGCCTACCAGCAGCAGCCCGCCGCTGCAAATACCCAGAGTGGCGCTGCATGTCATCATGGGAAGCAAGTGGTTGGGTGAGGGGCCGGGCGGCTAACGCCCTGGGAGCCGCGTTCGTTTACGTAAATTTGGGAGCACGACTGGCTTTCCACCATTATTCGACCACGTCGCATGGCCTTCCGCCTCGACCGCACTGCTTTTCACGCCGGTACGCACGCTGAGGTCGAGGCGTATCATCTTCAGCGCCAGCAGCCCGACACGATGGCCGAGCGGCTGCGCGCCGCCATTTACCTGAACAGCGTGGCCTACAACTTCGACCTCAACAACCCGCCGCGGCTCGACCGCACGGCGTTTTCGTGCCGGGCGCACGCGCACCGCAGCCAAGAGCCAAGCCAATAGATTCGCGTTCTGACGTGCGCTCCCCCCTGAACCGCTCTCCGAAGAGATGCAGGGGGACCGGTCAAGCAGCTAACCCCAGGCTCCCGCTCTCCATTATCCCTGGCATCAGGAAGCGTAGGGAGCGGGGGGCACCATCCGCACCGTTTGAACTGCTTGTGACCAAAAACGGCCGGCCCACGCATTGCGCGGCCCGGCCGTTTTTACTTACTCATTCACCGCTACTGCGGGTAATACTGCTGCATCAGGCCGCGGGCCTTATCGGCGCGGACCTTGTCGCCGATGCGCTCGGCGGCGACGTAGGCGTAGTTCAGGCTCACGATGTAGCCGCGCTGGTCGTCTTCGAACAGGCTGCCATCGGGCTTGGTGGCGTAATAGGCCAGCATCTGCTCCGAGCGCTGGGTCATGGTATCGAGAATACTTTCCGCCTTTTGCTTCTCGCCACAGGCGACCAGCGCCGGCACGAGCTGCGCCGAATACACGTCGTAGGGAATCGCTTGGTTCGGCATCAGCTCCAGGCACTTATCAACGACTTCCTTGGCTTTGGCTACGTTGTTGTCGGCGAGGTAGGCGTTGGCCAGGCGGGCAAACTTATCGCGGTAGTTGGCCGGGAAGCGCAGGTTGTTCTCGTCGTAGAAAATGTGCGGGTTCTGTAGGCCGCGGTAGCTGAAATCCTTCATCAGGCGGGCGTAGGTGAGGTCCTTCTCCACGAAGCCGTCGTCGCCGCTGCGGGCGTCGTAGTTCGGGTCCTTCAGGGGCAGCAGGCGGTAGGCCATGCCTTCCATCTGGAAGTAGGGCTGCAGGTTCATGTAGTCGCCGGGGTTCACGGTGCTGCTGAAGTAAATGGGCCGCTTCCAGTTGTTGGTGGCAATCATGTCCAGTATCACCAGGTTTTTCTTCTCGATGGCGCGTTTGCCCATGCTCCATTCCATCTTATCGACCAGCTGCTTTTCGCGGTCTTTCGGGATGATGCCGAGCCGCTTCACCGCCGCCGTGTCGATGGGCAGGAAGAAGTTCGGGGTTGGGAATGACATCATCATCGGGCCGTTCTCCGAATACTGCACCTGGAGCAGCGGGTTGTTGGCCTTAATCAGCTCCAGAAACTCTTTCAGGTTGACGCTGGGCACGGCCGGGTTGGCGGCGAAGGGCAGCATGTCGTTGGTGCCCTGGGCGTAGGCCGTGGCTGGCATCGAGATGGGGAAGCCCTGCGAGAGGTAGGAACGGCGCTTCATCTGGGCAATGTACCAATCGGTGTTCAGGTAGCTGAGTACGGCTACGCGCACGTCGGTCCGCACGCCTTCCACTTCCTGGGCGTACCAGAGCGGGAAGGTATCGTTGTCGCCGTTGGTGAACAGAATGGCGTTTTTCTCGCAGCTGTTCAGCAGGTTCTTGGCCGAGTCCACCGAGTTGTAGCGGTCGGAGCGGTCGTGGTCGTCCCAGCCCTGGGCCACCATGATGCCGGGAATGAGCAGGCCCGCTGCCAGGGCTAGGCCAGCGCGCAGGCCGTCGGCCTTCACTACCTTGCCCAGCAGCTCGGCCACGGCCAGCACGCCCAGACCAATCCAGATGGCAAAGGCAAACGTGGCCCCGGTGAAGGTGTAGTCGCGCTCGCGCGGCTCGCGCGGTGGCTGGTTGAGATAGAGCACGATGGCCAGACCGGTCATCAGAAACAGCAGGCCGGTTACCCAGGCGTCCTTGCTGTCGCGCCGGCTCTGGAACCATAGGCCCAGCAGGCCCAGAATGAGCGGCAGGGCCAGGAAGTTATTGTGCGCCGGGCTCTCGCCGATGCGGGCCGGCAGCGAAGCTTTGCCCGGGCTGAAGGGCGTGACCACACCCGCCTGCTGCACGTCGGACTCACGCCCCACGAAGTTCCACATGAAGTAGCGCCAGAACATGTGGCCCATCTGGTAGCGCATGAGGAAGCCCAGGTTCTGGCCCATGGTGGGCTTCTGGCCGTCCTGAATGTCGACCCACTTCTTGTAGTTGGCAATCTGGTCGGGCTCGTAGCTATAGATGCGGGGCAGCAGCATCTTGTCCTCGTCGCGGTACACGGGTTCCTGCTGGCGCGGCAGAATCTCCTTATACGTGTTGGTTTTGGGGTCGCGGGCGTAGCGGGGGGCGCCTTCCGAGTAGTCCACCGGTTGGGCGTTGAACTGCGGGCCATAGAGCAGCGGCCGCGAGCCGTACTGCTCGCGCTTGAGGTAGCTCACGAAGCTGAGCACATCCTCGGGGTCGTTTTCGTTGATGGTGGGCTGGAAGGAGCTGCGAATCGGCACAATCAGGTAGCTCGAATAGCCAATCAGGATGAATATGAAGCACAGCATGGCCGTGTTCAGCAGCTGGCTGCGGCGCTGGAAGGAGAGGCGGAAGCCCAACCAAATCAGCCCGACAAACACCAGCAGGAAGATGAATAGGCCTGAGTTGAAGGGCAGGCCCACCGTGTTGATGAAGAACACCTCGAAGTTGCCGGCCAGCGTGGGCAGCCCGGGGATGATGCCTGCCAGAATGGAGCCCACAATTACCATGCTCACCACCAGCACGATAATGCCGCCTTTCAGTGAGGGCTGGGCCGTGCGGCGGTAGTAGTAGATAAAGCCCAGGGCCGGTAGCGTGAGCAAATTCAACAAGTGAACGCCGATGCTGAGGCCGATAACATAGGCAATCAAAATCAGCCACTTATCCGAGTCGGGCTCGCTGGCGTGGGCTTCCCACTTTAGCATAATCCAGACCACGGCGGCCGTGCAGAGAGCCGACATGGCGTAAACTTCTCCTTCGACTGCATTAAACCAAAAAGAGTCGGAGAAGGCGAAAGCCAAGGCCCCCACCACGCCCGCGCTCAGAATGAGCAGGCTTTGGGAGCTGCTGGGCTCGATGGCTTCGGCGGCCAGCTTGCTATTGTTAGTGGCGTCACGCAGCACCAGCTTGCGAGCCATGCGGGTAATAATCCAGAACAGGAACAGGACCGTAAAGGCGCTGCTCAGGCCCGAAAGCGCGTTGATGAGCACCGCCACCTTCGTCACATCGCCAAACGAGAACAGCGAGAACAGCCGGCCCAGCAGCAGGAACGTGGGTGCCCCCGGGGGGTGCGGCACCAGCAGCTTGTAGGAACAGGCGATGAACTCGCCGCAGTCCCAGAAAGAAGCGGTAGGCTCTAGGGTGAGCAGGTAGGTGGCGGCGGCAATGGCAAAAACCACCCAGCCAACGAGGTTATTCAGGCTTTTAAAGGAGCGCATACAATCGGATGAGACACAGACACCCGGCCGAGCGAGAACAGAACGCGGCCGGAACAAGAAGCGGGTAAGTTGGTGAAAGGGCAAAAGTAGGCAATGTACCGTTGCACCGCGCCACCAACTTTCAATTCGGGCTAGAAACACAAAAAGCAGCCCGAGGCTGCTTTTTGTCAAATCATTAGGTCGGGGCGGGGTCAGTTCTGTAGCACAAGGCGCCTGGTGCTGGTCACCTTGCCATCCACCAGCAGGCTGTAGAAGTACACGCCACTGTGCAAATCACTCAAATCGAGGGGCAGGCCGGCGGCCGTCAGTTCGGGCCGCAGGGCCACCGTGCGGATTTCCTGGCCGATGATGTTGCTTAGACGCAGCTTGTAGTCGGCTCCGGCTTTCTGCTCCAGCTTCACCGTTACCTGGCCGCGCGTGGGGTTGGGGTACACGCTCAGCTCCAGGCCGGCCGCGCGGGCATCGAGGGTGGCGGTGACGACGGCCTGCACCGTCAGGCGGCCAAACTGGCCCGAGCCGGGGCCGCCGTGGGCCAGGCAATGGTACGGATACACCCCAACCGGCAGCGCCGGCAGCGTATAGGTGGTGTTGGCCGCGTTCATCTGAAACGTGGTGAAGGCTCCGTTATCCGAAGCGGTCGGGTGGCTCGATTGCCCCACATAGTTAAATGTGACTACATCCCCAACGTTGATGGTGCGAATGTCGCTCAGGCCGGTAGTCACGCCAGGGCCACGGTAATAGTTGTCGCCTACCAAAATGGTGATGTTGGCGGCCAGCGTGGGGGCCAGCGACAAAACCAACAGGGCCAGGGCGACCATCGAACGGGTAAAGAGTTTCATAGCGAAAGTGGAAAAAGTGGAAAATGAAAAGGAGAAGCCGCAAATAAGCCGAACAAGCACCGTGCCGGGTTACCTGCGCGCCAGCCTGCCAACTAACGGTAGGCATCGTGCTTCGGTTTGGTAGACTGATTGCGTGCCTGGAAGTTTAGCGCCGGGGTTACTAGCAACTCGAATAGCTAACCAGAAAGGTTGCCCGAATAAATATTTTTTATGCAAAATACACGATATTTTAACTTTGTCCTCTCCCTTGATGCACTATTGGCTTCATTGGTTGCTACCCGTGCCGAATTTCCTGCAAGCCAAACCGGCGCAGCTCGTTGCCAATGGCCACGGCCAGCCGGCCATCCTCTTCTACTCCGACAATCTGGCCGCTCACCGTGCGGCCATCGATAATAAAGGGGTGGATTTCCTGGTAGCGATACAGCGCCTGCAGGTAGTCGCGCCGCAACGTGCCCACCTGCCCGGCCCGCAGTTGCAGGTAGCGCCGCTCCAGGCACTCCAGCAGGCGCGCGGCCAGGGTAGCCCGGTCGTAGGCGCGGCCGGTGAGCTGCGCAAACGAAGTAGCCGTGGGCAGCGCCAATTCCTGCTGGTTGATGTTCAGGCCGATACCGATGATACTGTGCTGGATTTTAGGTCCGTTCAGGCTGTTTTCAATCAGGATGCCCCCCAGCTTTTGGTTCCCATAGTAAAGGTCGTTGGGCCATTTTAGCTTCAGCTTAGGGTCGGGGCCGAGCAGGGTGGCGGCCCAGTCGTGCACGCCCAGCGCCACGGCCTGGCTGAGGCGAAACTGCTCGGTAGCGGCTAGAAACGTGGGCTGCCACACCACCGATAGCATCAGGTTTTCGGCGGGAGCGCCCTGCCACTGGTTGCCGCGCTGGCCCCGGCCGGCAGTCTGGAAGTCCGTTATGACGGTGCAGCCTTCGCTGGCCCGGTTTTGGAGAATCAATGCCTGAGCCTCCGAATTGGTCGAGGCGCAGGATGGTAGCCACACCAATTGCTGGCCCGTAAATAGGGTTTGAGGGATAACAACCACAGTCTTCTTGCGCGTATCGTTAACTTCGTAGACTTTCGGCTGTAAAGCTCACACCTAATAAGACAATATGAAAAGCACGTTGGTCCGGCAGGATTCAGACACATTGGCAGATTTGGTCGTTCGCGGCATGCAAGACAAGAAGGCAGCCGACATCGTGGTGCTGAATCTGAAGGAATTAAAAAATGCGGTTGCCGATTATTTTATCATCTGCTCGGCTAACTCCGATACGCAGCTCGAAGCCGTGGCTCGCTCGGTAGAGGAAGAAATTGAAAAAGTGACCGGCGAAAGCCCCTGGCAAACCGAAGGCCGCACCAACCGCGAGTGGGTGCTGCTCGACTATGTCGATGTAGTGGTGCACGTTTTCCTGCGCGACCGCCGCAAGTTCTACGCCCTGGAGGAGTTGTGGGGCGATGCCGACATCAGCTACATCGAATCGGAGCCGGCGTAGCTGGCATTCTAAGTGTCGCTTTGCGAATAAAAGAACGTCATGCTGAGCTGAGCGTCGCGGAGTCTAAGCATCTTGCGTGTGGTAGTAATTCAATCGTGAAAGCGTTATTGATTAGTGGCAGCAAGCGAGATGCTTCGACTCCGCGACGCTTCGCTCAGCATGACGTTCTTTTTTCGTTGGATATCCCTTCAATAAAATAAAACCGCCCGCACTACGTCTGCCTTTTCGCCGAACATTTGTTTTCGGCGCGGTGTTTTGATCCTACCTATTCTCGGTTTTAAGTAGCTATTTTCATGTCGGATAATAATCTGAATTCCAATAAAAAGAAGAAGCCCCTGACGCCCGCGCCCAACCCGCGCCCGGGCTTGCAGCTGTGGGTGCTGGCGGGCCTGCTGGTGTTTCTGTTTGGGGTGATGTGGGTGAATAACCTCAACTCGCCCGCCAAAATCAACCAGCAGCGCTTTGAGAGCATGCTGGCAACCGGCGATGTGCAGGCCGTCACCATCATCAGCAACCAGAAAGTGGTGGAAGTGACGCTGAAAGAGGCGGCCCGCGCCAAGTATAAGCAGGAGCTCACGCGCCGCTCGCCGTTTGGTGGCGAAGGCGTCGGCTCACAGTTCTACTTTCCGGTCGTCGATGCCAAGCTGTTCCAGGAAAACCTGGATGCGCTGCAGAAAGACGTGCCCGCGGCCCAGCGTCTGCCCCTCAACATTGAGGAGCGGTCGAGCCCCGGCGATTACATTGGCACCTACGGTTTTATCGTGCTGATGATTGTTGGCTTCTGGTTCCTCATGCGCCGCATGGGCAGCGCCGGTGGTCCCGGCGGTCAGATTTTCAGCATCGGCAAAAGCAAGGCCGCGCTGTTTGAGGGCGGCGACAAGGTGAAAATTACCTTCAAGGACGTGGCTGGCCTCGAAGAAGCCAAGGAGGAAGTGCAGGAGATTGTGGAGTTCCTCAAGAACCCCAGCAAATTCACCATCCTGGGCGGTAAAATTCCGAAGGGCGCGCTGCTGGTGGGTCCTCCTGGCACCGGTAAAACCCTGCTGGCCAAGGCTGTAGCCGGCGAAGCCGACGTGCCGTTCTTCTCGCTCTCGGGCTCCGATTTCGTCGAGATGTTCGTGGGCGTGGGCGCGGCTCGGGTGCGCGACTTGTTCAAGCAGGCCAAGGCCAAAGCGCCGTGCATCATCTTTATTGATGAAATTGATGCCGTGGGCCGCTCGCGCAGCAAGGGTTCGATGCCCGGCGGCAACGACGAGCGCGAAAACACCCTGAACTCGCTGCTGGTGGAAATGGACGGCTTCGGCACCGACTCCGGCGTTATCATCCTGGCCGCCACCAACCGCCCCGATACCCTCGATTCGGCCCTGCTGCGCCCCGGCCGTTTCGACCGTCAAATCAGCATCGACAAGCCGGATATCAACGGCCGCACCGAGATTTTCCAGGTGCACCTGAAGCCCCTGACGCTGGGCCCCGACGTGGACGCCAAGCGCCTTTCGGCCCAGACTCCCGGCTTTGCCGGTGCCGAAATCGCTAACGTCTGCAACGAGGCCGCGCTGATTGCCGCCCGCCGCGACAAGAAGTTCATCACCGACCAGGACTTCACCGATGCCATCGACCGCGTGATTGGCGGCCTTGAGAAAAAGAACAAAATCATCTCGCCCGGCGAGAAGCGCATCGTGGCTTACCACGAGGCCGGCCACGCCATCGCGGGCTGGTTTCTGGAGCATGTCGACCCGCTGGTGAAGGTGAGCATCGTGCCGCGGGGCGTGGCCGCGCTGGGCTACGCGCAGTACCTGCCTAAGGAGCAGTTCCTGTACAATACCGAGCAGTTGACCGACGAAATGTGCATGGCCCTGGGCGGCCGCGCCGCCGAAGAGCTGGTGTTCGGCAAAATCTCGACCGGCGCGCTGAGTGACCTGGAGCGCATTACCAAAATGGCTTACTCCATGGTGACGATGTACGGCATGAACGCCAAGCTCGGCAACGTGTCGTTCTACGACTCGAAGGGCCAGAATGAGTACGGCTTCTCGAAGCCCTACTCGGAAGCTACCTCGCAGGTGATTGACGAGGAAGTGCGGAATATCATCGAAAACGCCTACAACCGCACCAAAGACCTGCTCACGGAGCGCCGCCACGAGTTGGAGGTAGTAGCCAAGGAACTGCTGGAGAAGGAAGTGCTGCAGCAGGAAGACCTGACCCGCCTCGTGGGTAAGCGTCCCTTCGACAACCAGACCAACTACCAGGCCCACATGGCCGGCACCGACCGTAGCGAAACCGCTTCGGAAGTGAAGGGCGAACAGGCCGCCGGCGGCAAGCTCGGCAGCGACCTGCCCGACCTGAACCTGCCCGGTTTGGACGACAACCGCAACAACGAAGCCCCGGCTTCGAGCGGCAGCGGAGTAGTAGCGTAAGCTTTAGCTTACGCTACGCTTAAGAAGCCAGCCCTTTCGCGGGGCTGGCTTTTTTATGTCGTTACTTTTGTATCATGTCCGAATCTTCCCGTGAGGCCGTACTGGCCCGTATTCGCCAGGGGCTGGCGGCTGGCCCCGCGCCGCTGCCGCCCCGGCCCGACTTTGCCGCCCCCGTGCACCCGCCCCTTGACAACCCGGATGTGGTGGTGGCCTTCGCCGAGCGGTTCCAGCAGATTGGCGGCGAGTTTCACTATTGCGAAACCCTGGCCGACTTCGCCACGCAGTTGGCCGCCTATCGCGAGCGGCAGCAGGTGGGCGCGCCCTACGTGTGGGAGCCCGATTTGCAGGCCGTGCTACAAGCCGCCGACATCGAATTTCGGGCCGAAGAAACTAACTTCATCGCTACCGCCGACCTCAGCCTGACCTCGTGCGAGGCGCTGGTGGCCCGCACGGGCAGCGTGCTGGTATCGGCGGCTACGGGCAGTGGCCGGCGGCTGAGCATCTACCCCGACCAGCACCTGGTGCTGGCCCGCCCCAGCCAGGTGGTGGCCGAAATCGGCGATGCGCTGCGGTTGATGCAGGAACGCTACGGCGCAGCCATGCCCTCGATGGTGTCGCTCACCAGCGGACCCAGCCGCACGGCCGACATCGAGAAAACCCTGGTGCTGGGCGCGCACGGCCCACGCCGTATTGCGTTGTTTCTACTGGAAGAGGAGGGTGATGACGAACTATAAAACACGTCATGCAGAGCGCAGCGAAGCATCTTTACCGCGCCACTAATGCTTTTTGTTTAATTACTGCTGCGGTAAAGATGCTTCGCTGCGC
>JANNDE010000600.1:0-1952 GCA_031387395.1 Hymenobacter sp. | reverse complement strand
GCCGGGGCTACCGTCGACGGGCAGCTTATCCTGCTCGGCAACCGCCGCCTGCTTAGCGAGCACAACGTGGTGCTTTCCACCGATACCGAGCAGGCCGCGGCTCAGCTGCTGAGCCAGGCCAAAACGGTGCTCTACGCCGCCATCGGCGGGCACGTAGCCGCCCTTATTGGCGTGGCCGACACGGTGCGCGAGTCGAGCCTGGCCGCCATTCAGGCCCTGCAGGCCGACGGCATCGAGGTGGTGATGATGACCGGCGACAACCAGCAGACGGCCGCCAAGGTGGCCGAGCAGGTCGGCATCAAGCGCTTCTTCGCCGAAGTGCTGCCGGCCGACAAAGCCGGCAAGGTGAAAGAGCTACAGGCCGAGGGCCGCGTAGTGGCCATGGTGGGCGACGGCATCAACGATGCTCCGGCCCTGGCGCAGGCCGACATCGGCCTGGCCATGGGCGGTGGCACCGACGTGGCCATGGAAGCGGCTGGCATCACGCTGATGCGCTCAGACCTGCAGGGCGTGGTCACGGCCATTGACCTCTCGCGCCAAACCATGCGCACCATCAAGCAGAACCTGTTTTTCGCCTTCATTTACAACACGCTGGGCATTCCCATCGCGGCCGGGCTGCTGTACCCGTTCACGGGCTGGCTGCTTTCACCCATGATAGCGGCCGCGGCCATGGCCCTGAGCTCGGTCTCGGTGCTCACCAACTCGCTGCGCCTGCGCGGCTATCAGGCCAAGGCCTAACGCCGGGCTATTTTTCTCCCTTTTGTTCTCGTTCTTATGGATACTTCTCAGATAATTGTGACTTTGGTGGGCGTGGGCCTGCTGGCGTTTGTCGGCTGGTTTTTCTTTCTGGCCCCGCACCGGGTGGCAGCGGCTGTGTCCTCCTCGGCGGGCGTGCAGCAGGTGGATATCATGGTGAAGGGCGGCTACACGCCCAACGTCATCGAGGTGGAGCACGGCAAGCCCGTGCAGCTGAATTTCTACCGCGACGAGGAAGGCACCTGCTCGGAAGAGCTGCTGCTGCCCGACTTCAACATCCGGCGCGACCTGGCTCCGTTCAAAACCACGGCCATTGAGTTTTTGCCCAAGCAAGCCGGTACCTTTGAGTTCACCTGCGGCATGCACATGCTGCGCGGTAACCTGGTCGTTAAATAAGCGTGATGCTGCAGTCCGCTACTTCGGTGTTGCCGGCCCCCGCGGCCGGCGCTACCCGCCTCGCCATTCGCAACATGGTGTGCCCCCGCTGCCTGCGGGTGGTGCAGCGCGAGCTGGAAAAGGCCGGGCTGGTGGTGGACAACGTGGCCTTGGGGGCCGCCAACGTGCACACGGCCGATGGCAGCCCGGTGGATATGCCGGTGGTGGAGGCCGCCCTGCAGGCGTTTGGCTTCGCCCTCGTCGAGGACCCGCGCGACCAGTTGGTGGAGCAGGTTAAGGCCCTGGTGGTGGAGCTCATTCACTACACCCCGGCCGAGTTGCAGCCTTACCAGACCTATTCCCACTTCATCAGCGAGCGACTGGGCCGGTCCTACGCTTACCTCTCGCACCAGTTCTCGCTACGCGAGGGCCTGACGCTGGAGAAATACATCATCCGCCAGCGAGTGGAGCGCGCTAAAGAGCTGCTCAGCTACCAGGACGCTAAGGTAGCCGAAGTGGCCCGGCTGCTGGGCTACAGCAGCGCGGCGCACCTGACCAACCAGTTCCGGCAGGTGACGGGCATGTCGCCGTCCGACTTTCAGGCCCTGGGGCCCGGCAGCGCGGGCCGGCTCAGCCTGCATGATTTGGTCTAAAGCTGGAAACATTACAGCGTCGGAGGGTGAATTGTGGGCATACCCGCCGGGGCTTCGTCCGTTAAGCAGAGGGGTGTTGCGGTCAGCTTATCTGTCTGGCTCATCGGCCGCTACGGCCGGATTCCTTACGCTCTATCTGATTACTGATATGTCCCCGTCCGCGCCGCT
>JANNDE010000586.1:0-2066 GCA_031387395.1 Hymenobacter sp. | reverse complement strand
CGCTGCTGGAGCGGCTCAGGTTCCTGGCCATCTTCAGCAGCAACCTCGACGAGTTTTTCAAGGTGCGCGTGGCTACTTTGCGCCGCCTCGCCAAGCTCAAAAAGAAAACCCGCGCCCGCCTCGCCGAAAGCCCCAAGCGCGTGCTGAAGGAAGTGCTGGCCGAGGTGGGCCGCCAGCAGCAGGAGTTCGGGGCCACTTTCCGCGAGCAACTGCTGCCCGCCCTCAACGAGCGCCACATTCACCTGCTCAGCGAAGCCGAGCTCACCGACCAGCAGCGGGAGTGGACCGCCAAATACTTCCGCGACAACGTGCGCGACCTGCTCTCGCCCATCGTGCTCGACGCCGCCCTGCACCACCTCTTCCTCAAGGACCAGACCGTCTACCTCACCTTCTTTCTCAGTCAGCCCGTGGCCAAAGGCAAGAAGGCCGATGCCGAGCGCGTGCTCATCATGGAGCTGCCCACCAAGCGCCACGGCGGCCGCTTCGTGCGCCTGCCCGACGAGGGCACCGAGCGCTACGTCCTCTTCCTCGATGATGTCATCCGGGTGGGCGCGGCCGAGCTATTTCCCGCCTACCAGCACATTGCCGTGAGCGCCGTGAAGCTCTCCCGCGATGCCGAGCTCGACATCGAAGAAGAAGTATCGGGGGACCTCATGGAGAAAATCCGCAGCAGCCTGGCCAAGCGCGCCACCGGCTACCCCGCCCGCCTGCTCTACGACCCCACCATGCCGCCCGAATCGCTGCGTGCCCTCAAGCAGAAAACCGGCATCACCGACGAAGCCCTGGTGGAGGGCAGCCGCTACCACAACTTCCGCGACTTCTTCGGCTTTCCCGACTTCGGCGAGGCCGATTTTCACTACCCGCCCCGGCCCTCGCTGCCGCACCCTACGCTGCCGCGCACCGGCAGCCTGCTTGCCGCCATCGGCCAGCGCGACCACCTGCTGCACCCACCCTACCAGTCGTTCGACTACGTGACGCGCCTGCTGCGCGAAGCCGCCACTGACCCGCGCGTGTCCGTCATCAGCATCACCCTCTACCGCGTGGCCAGCAAGAGCGACGTGGTGAAGGCCCTGCTCAAAGCCGCCAAAAACGGCAAGCAGGTAACGGCCGTAGTCGAGCTCAAAGCCCGGTTCGATGAGGAATCCAACCTCTTCTGGGCCGATAAGCTGAAGCGCGCCGGGGCCCACGTCGTGCTCACCCCGCCCGAGCTCAAAGTGCACAGCAAGCTGCTGCTCATTGGCCGCCGCGAAGACGACGAAACTACCCGCCGCTACGCCTACTTCAGCACCGGCAATTTCAACGAAAGCACCGCCGAACTCTACACCGACCACGGCCTCTTCACCGCCGACGAGCGCCTGACCAGCGAGGCCGCCCTGGTGTTCGACTACCTGCGCGACCAGTCTGCCACCCCCGAACTGCACCAGCTGCTCGTGGCCCCTTTTGGCCTGCGCCCCGGCCTCAATGCCCTCATCGACTACGAAATCAAGCAGGCCAAAAAAGGCCACGACGCTTATATCATCCTCAAAGTAAACGCCGTGGAGGATGAGGCCCTGATTGCCAAACTCTACGAAGCCAGCCAGGCCGGCGTGCGCGTCGAGCTCATCGTGCGCGGCATCGGCCGCCTCGTGCCCGGCCAGCCCGGCATCAGCGACAACATCCGGCAGCGCGGCCTCGTCGACCGGTTTCTGGAGCACAGTCGCGTCTACGTGTTCGCCCATGGCGGCGAGGAAAAAGTGTACGTTTCCTCCGCCGACTGGATGACCCGCAACCTCGACCGCCGCGTCGAAGTCGCCCTCCCCATCCTCGATGACAGCCTGCGCGCCGAAGTCCGCCAGCTCCTCGATTTCCAGCGCCGCGATAATGTAAAAGCCCGCGATTTCGAGAATAGCTTTATTCCCGCCGCCGAGGGCGAAAAGCCCTTGCAAGCCCAGGAGGCTACTTACGCGTGGCTAAAAGGCCTCAGGCGCCGCCAGCGCAACTAGCACCGCCGCTCCGCGCTTGGGGTGGGGTATTCAGCAAAAAAGTCCTGGCCGCGGCCAGGACTTTTTTTATGAATAAACCGGTTT
>JANNDE010000381.1:0-7378 GCA_031387395.1 Hymenobacter sp. | reverse complement strand
GGGACGCGAACTACAAAGTTCGCGCTACAACCCAGCGGCGCTTGAACAAAGACACTGCGTAATAGCAGTTATTAAGTAGTAAGACAGGAGTAACAAGCAGCAAGATTTAGACTGTTATGTCATTACAGTCTAAATCTTGCTGCTTAATTCTGGCTACTTACTTAGAACGATAGGCGCGGGTATCGGGCAACGACTGCAGGCCAGAGGTCCACAAATAACCGGCACGGGGTACGACCCTATCGGGTACGACCCTACCGGGCACGGCACTACCGGGCACGACCCCGCGCCATCTCCACCAATCCGCGTAATATCACTTATTAAGGCAGCTTTTCTTCGTGCGTATTCTGTTTGTCGTTCCTTATCCGCCCGGCCGGGCCCCTTCGCAGCGCTTTCGTTTCGAGCAGTATCTCGATATCCTGACGGCCCACGGGCATCAGTACCGGCTGGCCCCCTTTCTATCGGTCGCGACCTGGAATATCCTGTATAAGCCGGGCCAGACGGCGGCCAAGGCCCTGGGCATTCTGGCGGGCTTTGCGCGGCGGGTCGGGCTCCTGTTCACGGTGCCGCAGTACGATTTCGTGTTCGTGCACCGCGAAGCGGCTCCCGTGGGGCCCCCGGTACTTGAGTGGCTGCTGGCCAAAGTGCTGCGCAAGAAGCTGATTTATGACTTCGACGACGCCATCTGGCTGGCTAATACTTCGGAGGCCAACAAGATAGCCGCCGGCGTGAAGTGGCACCACAAGGTGGATGCCATCTGCCGCTGGGCCTATAAAAATAGTTGTGGCAATGCCTACCTGGCCGGCTACGCCCGGCAGTTCAACCCGCGCGCCATCGTCAACCCCACTACCATCGACACGGTGCACCTGCACAACCAGGTGCGCGACCAGGCCGCCCCCGGCCGCCTGGTTATCGGCTGGACGGGCACGCATTCCACCCTGAAGTACCTCGGCCAGGTGGTGCCCGTGCTGGCCCGCCTCGAAGCCGAGGGTTTGGACTTTGAGTTCCGGGTTATCTCGAACCAGCCGCCGGCCTTCCCGCTGCGCTCGCTGGTGTACCTGCCCTGGCGCAAGGAAACCGAGATTGCCGACCTCCTGGGCTTCCATATTGGCCTTATGCCGCTGGAAGACGACCCCTGGGCCAAGGGCAAATGCGCCTTCAAAGCCCTGCAGTACATGGCCCTGGGCGTGCCCCCGCTGGTGTCGCCGGTGGGGATGAACACCGAAGTGGTGCAGCACGGTCAGAATGGCTTCGTGTGCGCTACGCCGCAGGAATGGGAGGCCAGCCTACGCCGGGTTCTGGCCGATGCCGGCCTGCGCCAGCAGCTGGGCGCGGCCGCCCGCGCCACCATCGAGCAGCGCTATTCGGTGTTGGCCAACACCCCCGGTTTTCTGGCGCTGTTCAGCTAGCTTTGGCTAGGCGCGGGCCAGCCGGGCGGCCTGTGTCTGCCGGGCCTTGCGCAGGCTGGCCGCCGAGTTTATCAGGCTCTGCATAATGTAGAGCCCGCTCAGATAGAAAGGCATTAGCGGAATTTTGTAGCGTACCAGCGTGCCGAAGTTGCCGCTGGAAATGCCCACCGAAACGGCGAAAATGAGGCTGAACACGAAACAGAGCGTGAGTATCGGCACGCTGCTGATGGTGGCCAGCGCTCGCGCGATGCCCACCTGCCAGAAAATGCGCAGCGTCAGAATCAGGAAGTAAGTCGACTCCAGGGCCGAGAGCAGCATGGTCGGGTTGCGGGCCTCCCACAAAAACGGGCGGAACAGCGCCACCACCACGGCCTGCGGTGCCAGCTTGGCTACGCTACTCAGGGTGCCATCCTGCGCCCCAATGTTGTAGCCCGAACCCTGCTCGGTCTGGCTCACCTGCTGCAGGTAATCGGCCGTAAGCTTGCTCTGCTCCCCGATTTTATCGAGGTTGAAACGAGCATCAGCCGCCGCTAACTGCGTCATCGTAAAAAAGGCGGCGACGACTCCCACCCCCAGAAAAAGCGGCTTGGCCAGCAGCCGCACGGCCCGGCTGCGGATGCTACGGGTGCTTTCGTTGAACACCCACAGCAGGGCCGGCGGCATGAAAGCCAGCAGAATATAAATCTTCATGGCGAAGATGACGCCCACCGCCATGGTTCCGAGTAGCCCGCACCGCAGAATGTTTTTGCGTTCGATAGCCCCGCGGTAAAACGAATAGAACAGCCAGCCCAACGCTCCCAGGCAGAGGGAGTCCTTGAGCAGGCCCGAGCCCCAGAAAAACACCGAAGGCAGGAAGAATACCGCCGTGGCCAGCTCCTTATAAGCCGAAGGCTGAATCTTGGCAAACGTCATGTACATGGCCCACATGCCCGTGAAGGTGATAGTGGCGAACAGCACGGCAATCACGGTGTAGGTATTGAAGCTCAGCAGCGCGAAAACGGCCGCTACCCGGACCACGAAGTATTCGTTGCTGCCATGGCCGAACCAGGTCAGCTGGCTGGTGTACTTGCTGATAGCCGGTGTCACGTCGCCGGAAGTCGTGACGAGCTCCAGCCCCGCCGCAAACGAATCGCCGAAAGCATTGTACACAATGCCAGCCTGATGGTAGTAGTTGTTGGTATCGCCGCCGTAGAGCGTGTGGTAGAGAATGCCTAATGCAATGGCTCCCACCAGCTTTAGAGTAAGGGCCGGAATGAAGTATTTTTTTGTGTAGGAATTAGTCGCCGACGAGCGCAGGCCATAGGCAATGGCATAGATAAGAGCCAGGTACAAAGGGGTGATAAACAGGTCTTTGAGTTCCATGGCTTATGCGGTCTTGCCGTTTTTCTTCAGCCAGAGCCGGGCTTCCTTGTACATTTCCGACTTGCGCGAAGCCTTGTCGGCCACCACGCCGTAGTAGCGCCTGGCAGTAGCGACATCCTTTTCTTTCAGGGCGATGCGGGCCAGGTTGGCATTGGCGAACAGGTAGAAGCCGCCGTCGGTATCGCCGGTGCTTTCCGAAAACACGATGCACCGCTGGAAGTAGTCCTTGGCCTTGCCCAAATCGCGGTAGCGCATTTGCATGAGGTAGCCCAGGAAGTAGCTGGCGTAGCGCCCGCTGATGGCCTCGTAGCCCGGCATGCCCCGGTTGATTTTATCCAGGATTTCGCGGCTCACCCGTTCGCAGTCGGCAAACTCGCCCTGGTCGTAGGCCAGCAGCGCGTAGAAGCGCTGGAAGAAGCCGTTGTCGGGGTAGGTGGTGGCTAGCTGCCGGGCCACGGGCAGGGCCTCTTCGGCGTTATTTTCCTCGTTTTTGAGGATGCGCATCAGAAATACCCTGGCCTCGGTGGCGGTATAGAAGCCGTTGGTGGCCACGCTGCGCAGCTGCTGCAGCCCCACTTTCTTGTCGCCCTTCGGAAAAAACAGCAGCACCGGCTTGAGCAGGGTGTAGTTTTCGCCAATCCAGACCGAGTAGTAGTTAAACAGCGCCTGCCCGAACTGAAATTCCGGGCTCAGGCCATTAGCCTCCTGGCTCTTTTTGAGGTAGTTGAGCGAGCGGCGGGCATCTACGGTTGCCTTGCGCCAGTCGTGGCGCTCGCCGTGCAGCCGGGCCGAAAAACCGTAGGAGGCAGACAGGAAGAAGCTGGCTTCGTAGTTGTTGTTGTCGGCATCGAACAGCTTCTGGGCTTTGGTGGTCGCCGTGTCGAGGTAGGCGAAAAAGACTTTGTCGTACTGCGTCGACTGAAAGCTGGAGGGCTGAATTTTCCACCACGTGCTGAGTCCCAGTAAAAAGTAGGGCATGGGGTGGTTCGGATAGCGGCGGCGCAGCGAGCGGAACTGCTTCTCGGCCTTATCGAACTTGAAATTGTAGATGTTGTGCACGGCCCCGTCCAGCTCCAGCTGAATGTCTTTATCGAGCAGGAGCCAGCCCTTGGTATCCACTGCCGCGGGCATCACCCCCACGGAGTCGAGCGCCACGGTGCGCATGGGTGGCACGGCACGAATGGTGTCAGGCGTTTGGGCCCGGCCCGGCAGCGGCAGCAGCAGCAGCCCGAGGCAGAAACAAAGCAGCGAACGCAGCATAAACACCATAGGGGAGGCAGGACCGGCATTCCGCGGAAGAGCCGTAGGGGAAATGGAACAGCTAAAGTACGGACTTTGCTCTATCTTTGGACGTTTCCCCTGTTTCCTATGCAACTCCTGCACGCGCTTTGCCGCATTGCGGCCCCCTCGGGCAACGAAGCTCCCCTCACCCAATTCATCCTCGATTACGTGCGCCGGCACCAGGCGTCCTGGCAGCATCCGCCCCGCGTGGTGGCCCACGAAAACCTGCAGGACTGCCTGATGCTGGTGTTTGGGGAACCCCGGACCGCCGTTTTCGCCCACCTCGACAGCATCGGGTTCACGGTGCGCTACGGCCGCCAGCTCGTACGTATCGGGGGGCCGCAGGCCGAGGCCGGATATCGACTGGTAGGACAGGATTCGCAAGGAGAGATAGATTGTACTTTAACGGTTGATGAAGAAACCGGCGAACTCGGCTACGCGTTCCCGCGCGAAATTGAGCGCGGCACCGAACTCACGTTCCGCTGCGATTTCCGCGAAACCGAAACTACGGTGCAAAGCTGTTACCTAGATAACCGCCTCGGCGTGTGGAATGCCCTGCGCCTGTGCGAAACCCTCGAGCACGGCATCATCGCTTTTTCGTGCTGGGAAGAGCACGGTGGTGGCTCGGTGGCCTACCTGGCCCGGCACATCTACGAAACCTACGGCGTGCGGCAGGCCCTTATCTCCGACATTACCTGGGTAACCGAGGGCGTGCACGCGGGCCAGGGCTGCGCCATCTCGCTGCGCGACTCGCTCATTCCGCGCCGCGCCTACGTCGACCGCATCCGGGCCATTGCCGCCGCCTCGGGCGTGCCGCACCAGCTCGAAGTAGAAGGCAGCGGCGGCTCCGACGCCAAGGAACTGCAGCACGCCGCCGCGCCCTGGGACTGGTGCTTCATCGGCGCCCCCGAAGACCACGTACACTCGCCCGACGAGCTGGTGGACAAGCGGGATATAGAGAGCATGCTGAACTTGTACCGGGTGCTGATGGAGGCGTTGTAACCCCATCCTTATCTTTGCCGAATACAATAATTATCTACCTGTGAGTACACCTATCCGTCAACTGATTACTAAACCTGCTACTCCCCGTCTTCTCAGCTACCAAGAACTGGATATTTTGCACGCGCTCCGTGGGTTTTGTGCATTTTACGTAGTTGTATACCACGCTAAGTTCGTCTTATGGTCCGGCGGCACAGAATACCTGCTGGTATTCCCGCGAGCCGGATGGAGCCTGGGGCAGTACGTTGCTTTTGGGGCTGATATGCTGAGTTCAGCGGGCTACGAGATGGTCATTTTCTTCTTTGTGCTTTCGGGTTTTTTTATCCGTTATGCCCAGCTGAAGAAGCATCGCCCGGCCGGCTCGTTCTATCTCAATCGGATTTATCGTATCTATCCACCTTACCTCGCCTCGCTGGTATTGGGGGGTGGAGTTCTTGCTTATGCTGCGCTGGTCCATCCGAATCTGCTTAATGCAAGTATCGGGCGTGAATTGAACACGAGCCTGCTTAGTGCCTGGCGCGAAATGCATCCGGTGTCGCTTCGGACTATCGGGCAGTCGCTATTGTTTCTGCGTCCGGGCGAGCAGTTTTTTGGCTTTAATAACGTGTACTGGTCGTTGCTGCCCGAAGCGTTATTTTACTTATCGGTGCCGCTGGCGTTTTGGCGCATTCGCTCCTACTACGTTTTGTCGGCTGCTTTTTATGCTTTTGGGGCGTCGTTAATGCTATTGCACTATGATGTCAGCCCCTTGGGGCAGTTTGCATTTCATTATAACGGCTATTTTGCCCTAGGGGCGGGGCTGTATGATGTGGTGACGACCCGCACCGAGTGGCTGCCATTTTTCCGACGTTTTTCGGGGTTTGGACTAGTGATGGTCACCGGACTGTTACTGATAGGCCTGATTGGTACCGCCATTTTGCACCTAAAAGTGGTGTCGGGACCGCTGGCCGCAGTGTTGGCTGTCATAAGTATTTCTGCGCTGCTGGCTAATCGGGTCAACCGGCAGAACCTGGTTGTTCGGGCCTTTCATGAGGTTGGAATCTTTAGCTTCTCCTTGTATTTGTACCACTTTCCTCTGCTTGTGTTGAGTTATGTAGGACTGGTCTATCTAACAGGTGATTTGGTAAACTACTCCCGTTACTACTGGCTTGCGCTGCCGCTCGTGACGGCTGCCTGTTACGCGCTGTACTACATTACTGAACGACTGGCCGTACGGTTTTTTAGAGGAAGTTGAGGAGGGAGGGTATTAGTGAGGCAATTTCCGCTATTTTGCGAACCGAAAACCGCCTAACTCACTTTTCCCCACCCACTCACCTTTTATGACCAACTACCTCTACGCGGTGCCCGCGCTGGGCATTTTCGCGCTGCTCTACACCTGGCTGCGCGCCGGCTGGGTGAGCCGGCAGGACGCCGGCGACGCCCGCATGACGACCATTGCCGGCTACATCGCGGATGGGGCCATTGCCTTCCTCCAGGCCGAATACAAGGTGCTGGCCCTGTTCGGCCTCATCGCCGGGGCCTTCCTCTTCTACCTGGGCAGCACCAGCGGCAACTCCAGCCCCGCCATCGTTATTGCCTTTCTGATTGGCGCAGTGTTCTCGGCCCTGGCCGGCTTTATTGGGATGAAGATTGCCACCAAGGCCAACGTGCGCACCGCGCAGGCTGCCAAAACCAGCCTTAGCACCGCGCTCAACGTGTCGTTTTCGGGGGGCTCGGTGATGGGCATGGGCGTGGCCGGCCTGGCCGTGCTCGGCCTGGGCTCGCTGTTCATCGTGTTCTATAAAATGTTTGTGCCTAGCGGCCTCGCCAACGGGCCGGAGATGGAAAAAGCCCTCGAAGTCCTCACCGGCTTCTCGCTGGGGGCCGAAAGCATTGCCCTGTTTGCCCGGGTGGGCGGCGGCATCTACACCAAGGCGGCCGACGTGGGAGCCGACCTCGTGGGCAAGGTAGAAGCCGGGATTCCGGAAGACGACCCCCGCAACCCCGCCACCATTGCCGACAACGTGGGCGACAACGTGGGTGACGTGGCCGGCATGGGCGCCGATTTGTTCGGCTCGTACGTGGCGACCATCCTGGCGACTATGGTGCTGGGCAAGGAAATGATGACCCAGGGCTCGGACCGGATGATTGATAATTTCGGCGGCCTCTCGCCCATCTTCCTGCCGATGGCCATTGCGGGCATGGGCATCATCGCCTCGCTCATCGGCATTCTCTGCGTGCGGGTGAAGGAGGGCGGCAACGTGCAGGGCGCGCTCAATACCGGCAACTACATTTCGGTGGCCGTATCGGCGGTGGGTGCCTATGGCTTGATTATGTGGATTCTGCCGGCC
>JANNDE010000485.1:0-1453 GCA_031387395.1 Hymenobacter sp. | reverse complement strand
AATGTCAATGCGTTATGAGCCCTACAAATAGACAAGTAAATACAAATACTCACAAACTTGTTGTTCCGACCCAAAAAAGCTTTTAAAACAATGCTTCAACCCAGGAAATGGGGAAAGCAAAAAACAACAAAAAAGGTAACTTAAACCATGCAAAAACATGGTGATTGCACTTTATCAAGTATATTTTATTTTAATCAATGTTAAAACCACTTTTCATAAGTTGCTAGCAGCGGCTGCAGTTTCATGCGCTGCAACCGCATTAGTACGCTTTTTAGCTTCTTAAAACCCTACATTTAGCTGGATTTGCGCAGTGACAGCCTCCCAACTGGTCCGAACAACCACGTTTTATAAGTGACTCCCGGAGCATCCGCCGCTAACTAGCACGTTTTATAAGCAGTGAGCTGCCGTGGTGAAAACGTTAACTGGCTCTTTTTCTGATTTCGATACTACGCGACCCTACGGGTAAACCCTACAGGGATATCAAATCGGTGGCAGAACCGCAGCGCTAAGGGAAGACTGATGCACTAGCTTCAGAGTACCTGATTCAACCAAAGGACCGGTTTATCAAGTAGCGGCCCCAGACCTTCCCGACTAAGCTGATGCCGGCGCGTTACCATTTCCAATCTACCTAGTAAGGTAATGAAATTCAGATTTATATGCTTTTGTAAACGTCCGCAGGTTCAGATGGCATCCCATCACGCCAGCATCGGCTTCAGGCATATTGGTTAGCCATTCACCAAGACTGTGAACTGGTTCAGGACCCGTTTGTAATCAGCTTCCAAGTGAGTGTGCACAGGACAACGACTTATAAAACGTGAGATTAGAGAAGGGGCAGCAAATGACAACAAATGCTCCCCTCCTCCCCCACCGCCGGATGCCGACAAAGTGTTAAGTCCAGTATGGTATGCTCTCAGAAAACGGAAAATATAGCACGTTAAGAAAACCTGAGTGAAAACGTAGCCTGCCTATTTCAATTGTTGTTCGGGCATCGTTTGGGGTAGTCGTAACCGCGCCAAGTAGATAGCTACGCTCAAGGCTGCAACGGCTGCGACCCCAAACGTCCAGCCCGGCCCGGCCAGTTGCCAGAGCGCGCCCGCGCCCACGCTGGCCACCAGCGCGGCCAGGCTCCCCAGGCCCCCGAAAGTGCCCAGGGCCGCGCCGGTGTCCGACTTTGCGCAGAGGGTGCTCACCCAGGCTTTGCCCACGCCTTCGGTGGCCGCCGCGTACAGGCCATAGAGCGCAAACAGCGCCCCGAACGCCCACAACTCGCGGGCCAGGGCCACGCCGCCGTACACGCCGGCAAACACCAGCAGGCCGCCCACCAGCAAGCGGCGCGGCCCCAACCGGTCGGCCAGGTGGCCCAGGGGCCAGGCGCTGAGCACGTAGGTCAGGTTGTAGAGCATGTAGAGGCCGATAACGGCCGTGGCCGACAGGCCCCGCTGCCGGGCCAGCC
>JANNDE010000362.1:0-10555 GCA_031387395.1 Hymenobacter sp. | reverse complement strand
GGCGGCGGCAACCTGCTCACGCTGTTCATGGAGCAGGGCGCCTTCATTGTGCCGTGGCTCTGGATGTCGTTGGGTTTGATTATCTGCATCACCGTGGGCCTGGCCTCGGGCTACTACCCCGCCAGCAAAGCCGCCGCTCTGGACCCCATCGACTCGCTGCGCTACGAGTAGGGGGGGAGGCCGACCGGGAGTCGAGGCCCGCACGTTATTGCCCTTTTCAAATCAGTCCTTTCAGCAGTCCGCAATCTACATGAAGGCTTTTTCCGTGCGTCGTTGGGTTTTGCCAGGGCTGTGGCTGGCGGCGGGGCTGGCCAGCGCTCCCCTCACCGGTGCGGCGCAAGAGCCTGCCCCCGGCCGCGCCGAACTATTTGCCGTGCTGGGCGCGGGCAAGGGCGCGCAGTTCAGCCTGCCCCAGGTTCGGCTGGCCGATGAGCTGGCCGCTGCCCGAATTAACCGCGGCATTGCCCGCGCGGTGGTGAGCCAGGCCGACGCGCCGGTTGATACCATGGCCGCCCTGCCGCGGCAGCTGCGGCAGCTAGCCGGCCAGCCCTGCTGCCTGAGCGGGGCCCGTTTCCAGACCTTGCTCAACCAGGGCAACCTGCTCTCGCTGAAGCTGACGCTGGAATTCCACGGCGCGTACTATTACGAGCGGCCCGTGTACCTGGTGTTCGACCTGAGCACCGGCCAGCGCCTGACGCTGGCGGCGCTGGTGGCCGACCCCCCCGCGCAGCTGGCACGGCGCCTTGAGGGAGCCGTGAACCGCCGCATCGGCGAGTTTCTGGGTGATACCGCAACTGGCGAGCACGCCGGCAGAGCCGCTTTGGCCGAGCGGTTCGGCTGGGATTTTGCCAAGCGGCGGGTGCGCTTTTCCACGGCCGACGCGCCCACTGAAATCCCCGCGCCGGACCTAGGCGAGTTTGCCCTGACGCCGCATACTCTGTTGTTGTTCTATCGGGTGGGGTTGCCTAGCTCGATGCTCGCCGATATCCCCGAGGATACTTACCGCTTCCCGTACACCCGCCTGCAGGCCCGGGGCCGCCTGGCCGAGCTGGTGCAGAAGGGTGCCTCGGGAGCTCACTGAGCCCGCCATACGGCAATAAAGTTATACATTTGCATAAACACTCATTTGTGTAAGTGCTATGGCCGCCCCCGTTCCCGTTGTTACTGCTGCGTCTATCGACCAGCGTTTTGCCCAGCTTATTCAGCAGTTTGGACTCACCAAAAATAGCTTTGCCATTTCGCTTGGCAAAACGGCCAGCGTAGTGCAGCATCTGATTGATGGCCGCAATAAGCCCGGTTTCGACCTGATGTGTAAGGTGTTTGAAGTTTATCCAAATGTGTCACGAGACTGGCTGCTCCTCGGGCGCGGGCCCATGCTGGTGGGCAGCAACGGCAGCACGGCGCCGCCCGTCGCTCCAGCGGAGCCCGCTGCTCCGGAGCCCGATTTTGAGCCCATCGACCTGGCCGACGTGGCCCTCCGCGCCACCCGCCGCCCCAGCGCCCTGCGCCTGCACCCCGAGCAGATTGCCGCCACGCTGGTCCTGGCTTCCGCCGCTGCCGATGGCGCGGCCCCCGCTCCAGCCCCGGCTTCCACGACCGATTCGGTATCCGGGGCCGGGCCAGAAACAACGCAAACTCATGCCCGGCTCCCGGCTCCGTTTGCTGTCGGCACGATGGCAGCAGCACCGGCCGCCGCGCCCGCGCCGGTAGTCCCGGCCTCGGTGCAGCGGCCGGCGCGGCCGTTCCGGGCTGCCCTGGCCCCCGCCGCCCGCCCGCCGGCCGAGCCGGCTCCCGAAGTGGCCGCCACGCCACTAGCCACGCCGGAACCGGAGATTCCGGCTCCAACTCCCGTCCCGGTTCCGGTGTCGGCCCCGCTTGCTGCGCCCGTGAGCGCCGCGCCTGCGCTCACGACCAGCCCCGATGCCTACGTGGCCGCCGCCATTCACGCCCAGCACCTGCAGCACCAGCTGGCCCTGGCCGAGATGCGCAACCAACACCTGCTCGAACAGCAGCAAATGCTGCGCGAGATGCTGGCCATGGCCCGGCAGAACATGGTATGAACCGCGAATTCGTCGGATTTTGTGGCTGCCTGCTGTTGCATGAAAAAGGCCCGCTTTGGCGGGCCTTCTTGTTTGCCTGATTCTGATTTGGCGGAGGGTCGAAATGAGGAGCGAGAGATGTATAGAGTCGGCCACAAAATCCGATGAATCCGATGAATCCGGTAAATCCGCAGTTCAGACAAGAATCCCTACTTCTTCCGCCTCCATCACGCCCTGCGGATTCACGGCCGTGAGGCGCAGGGTTTTGCGCTCGCCCACCAGCAGCGGGTCATACTTCACGGCGACGCGGATGTAGTTGGGCGTGAAGCCTTCCATTCGGCCGTCGGTTACGTCGTCTTCAAACAGCACTTCGGTTTCGAGGCCCAGGTGCTGCTCGTAGAAGAAGCGCTTCTTCTTTTCCGAGAGGCCGCGCAGCTGGGTGGTGCGCTCGTGGCGCACGCGGTCGGGCACGCGGCCGGGCAGGGTGGGCGCGAGGGTATCGGGCCGCTCCGAGTACGGAAACACGTGCAGGTAGCTGATGGGCAGCTCGTTCAGGAAGTTGTAGGTGTCGAGAAAATCCGCGTCGGTTTCGCCCGGGAAGCCCACAATCACGTCCACCCCGATGCAGGCGTGGGGCATCAGCTCTTTGATGCGGGCCACCCGGCTGGCGTAGAGCGCCCGGCGGTAGCGGCGGCGCATCAGGCCCAGAATTTTGTCGGAGCCGCTTTGCAGCGGAATGTGGAAGTGCGGCATGAAGCGTGCCGAAGCGGCCACGGTTTCGAGCACGCCATCGGTGAGCAGGTTGGGCTCGCAGCTGCTGATGCGGAAGCGGCGGATGCCGGCCACGCCGTCGAGGGCCTGCACCAGCTGGGTAAAGTCCTCCCGGCGTTCACGCGCGGGGCCCTGCAGGCCGAAATCGCCCAGGTTCACGCCGGTAAGTACGATTTCCTGCACGCCGGTGCCCGCCAGCTCTGCGGCCCGGGCCACCACGCTGGCCACGCTGCCCGAGCGGCTGCCACCCCGCGCCAGCGGAATGGTGCAGAACGAACAGGTGTAGTCGCAGCCGTCCTGCACTTTCAGAAAGGTGCGGGTGCGGTCGCCAAACGAGTGCGCGGCCACAAACTCGGTGGCTTCCGAGATGGGCGAGGCGTGCACGGCCCCGGGCTGGCCGGGCGCGGGCTTCCTGAAATCCGCCAGTATATCGACCAGCTGAAATTTTTCGGAAGCCCCCAACACCGCGCTCACCCCCGGAATGGTGGCAATTTCCTGCGGCTTGAGCTGGGCGTAGCAGCCCACGATGGCCACGAAAGCATCCGGGTTGTGCTTGAGGGCCTGCTGCACCACCTTGCGGCACTTGCGGTCGGCGTGGTCCGTCACCGAACAGGTATTGATAACGTAGAGGTCGGCTCCGGCTTCAAAAGGGACTTTAGCAAACCCCTTCTCCTCGAACTGCCGGCCAATGGCCGAGGTTTCGGAAAAGTTGAGCTTGCAGCCGAGCGTGTATAAGGCAACAGATTGGGGAGTGGGCATAGCGGCCGCAAAGGTACGGCAGCGGCTTCACGCGCTCGAAAACCGCCGCGCCTACTTCCGGGCAAAGTCTTCCAGCGTGAGCTGCTGCATGGCCTGGCCCAGGCGTAGCTGCCCGTCGGTGGCGCGCGGCGTACGGTCCCACACCTCGCGGCTCACGTTGTCGAAAGCCAGCGTGCCCAGCGGTGAAACGTCCCCGAATCCATTATTGAAGCAGTAGTAGGCGAACGGGCGCGGATGCGGGGCCAGCAGGTCGCGGCTCCACACGTAGCGGGTGGCAGGCAGGTTCAGCTGCCGCAATAGGGTGGCGGCCACGTCGGTTTGCGAGGCGATGGCGTGCACCTCCCGGCCCCGCGCCCCGGGCCGCAGCGCCCCGCCGGCCAGCAGCAGCGGAATGCGAAACTTGTCGGGGCTCTGGTTCGATGAGCTGCCCGGCTGCGCGTGGCCATGGTCGGCCACCAGCACCAGCAGCGTGTGCGCGTACCAGGGCTCTCGGCGCGCGGCCCGCAGAAAACGGCCCAGCTCCTGGTCGGTGTAATACACCGAGTTGCGGAACTGGCTCGCCTCGTCGGCCCCCGCGAAGTGCGTTTTCATGGGTACGTCGAAGGGCTCGTGGCTGCTCAGGGTGAAGGCCGTGACGAAAAACGGCGTGGACTGCTGGCGCAGGTCGCTTAAAATTCGGTCGAAGAGCACGCCGTCGTGGGCTCCCCACTTCGAGTTCTGGTCGGCTTGCGCAAAGTCACTGCGCTCGGTGAGGTGCTCGTAGCCGGCCGTTTGGAGGTAGCTTTTCATGTTGGCGAAGGCCAGCTCGCCGCCGTAGTAATAGTGCGAGCGGTAGCCCGCCGCCGCCAGCGAGCGGCACAGATGCGGCAGCCGCTCGGTTTTGCGCGGGAACTTGATGATGCTGGTCGTCGGCTGGTTGGGGTAGCCCGACAGCAGCGACACCAGGCCCTTCTGGCTTCGGTCGCCGGCCGCGTAGATGCTGTCAAACAGCACCCCGGTCCGGGCCAGGCTGTCGAGCACCGGGGTCACGTCCTTTTCGCCGCCTACGCAGCCCACAAACTTGCTGGTGAAGCTTTCCAGAATAACGAACAGCACGTTGGGCCGCGCCTCGGCCAGAATACTCGTTGTCGAATCGACCGGCGCGGACTTCCCCACGGCCAGTGGGTACAATCCTGCCACCAGCCGCCGGGCCGCGCTGTCGGGCATAAACGGCTGGGGTGGGTGTTCCTCGCCGCGCAGCACCAGCGCGCTCATCAGGTTCCAGGGCGCGTTCAGGGCCGCATGGTTGGCAAAGGCGGTGCGCGAAAAATACACGTCGCTTTGGTTAATGGGAATCTGCTGGGTGCCTCCGCGCAATGGCACCACCAGCAGCGCCAGGTACAGCAGGCCGGCCAGCGCCGCCCGCCCGCGCCCAAACCAGGCCGGCAGCTCCGGCAGCCGGCCCACCATCCGTTTATAAATAAGCCAGCCGCCACCGCCTAGCGCCAGCAGCGCCGCCAGCAGCAGCCCCAGCGGCGCGCTGCCGGCCGAGGCTACCATTTCCTGCGGCGAATTCAGGTACTGCAGTGGGGTGTCGTCGAGCCGGAAGCCCCAGGCGCGGTACAGCTCCAGGTCGGCGGTCATCAGCAGGGCCAGCAGCAGGCCCACGGCCGCCGAGTAGCCGGCCAGCAGCCCGCGCAGCGGCAGGCGCGGCCACAGGCTGCCCGGCACCAGCAGCAAAAAAGGCAGCAGGCACACGTAGGCCGCCGCCGAAGCGTCGAGGCGAAGCCCATACCCAAAGGTGGCCAGCAGCGTAGCCAGTGGCAGCTTCGCCGCCGCCACGTGCTGGTAGCTTAAAAAAAGTGCCCGGCCCAGCTCAAAAAACAGCAGCCAGAACAAAAAGTAGCGCGGCTGAAACGCAAAGCGATTTTTCACGGCTCAAAGATAGTTGGCCTCCTTCACGGCCAGTTGCGGCAGCCAAGGACAACCGTTTGCAGATTTTTAGTTAAAAATGGATGCCCGGCATCGTTTGGGAAAGGGGGTAGGTTATGAAATGGTTGTTTTTTCTGAAAAAGGCTTCAAAAATTTAGGTGTCTCTTCGTGAAAATGGTTTTTCGCTTTATCTTTGCTTCGTCAATCTGCCTCTGGTATTTCACCCCGGTTCCTTTTCTACATGGCCATCCTGCGTTTTAAAGCCCTCGAATTAGTCAACCAGCGTCACCCCATCACGATAGTGGGCGGCAAGCGCCGCTCCGAAACGTTCGGGCAAAACGTGTTCAACCTGGAGGCCATGCGCGCCACCATGCCCGGCGACTATTTCAAAAAGCTGCAAGCTGCCACCAAGCAAGGGGCTGCCGTGGAGCGCAACGTGGCCGACGCCGTGGCTTCGGCCATGAAAACCTGGGCCATGGCCAAGGGTGCCACGCACTACACGCACTGGTTCCAGCCCCTCACCGGTGCTACCGCCGAAAAGCACGACTCGTTTTTCGACCTGAACTCCGACGGCCGGCCAATTGAGAATTTCAAGGGCTCGGCCCTCGTGCAGCAGGAGCCCGATGCCTCGTCGTTTCCCAACGGCGGCATCCGCAACACGTTCGAGGCCCGCGGTTACACCGCCTGGGACCCCACGTCGCCCGCTTTCATCATCGAAACCGTCGGGGCCAAAACCCTCTGTATCCCCACGATTTTCGTGGCCTACACCGGCGAAGCGCTCGACTACAAAGCCCCGCTGCTGAAGTCGCTGGCCGTGCTCGAAAAAGCCGCCCTCGACGTTTGCCACTACTTCGACAAAGACGTGTCGCGCGTGAACACCACGCTGGGCATCGAGCAGGAGTATTTCCTGGTGGATAAAGCCCTGCACGATGCGCGCCCCGACCTCGTGCTCACCGGCCGCACCCTGTTCGGCCACAGCCCGGCCAAGGGCCAGCAGCTCGACGACCACTACTTCGGCTCGATTCCGGCCCGCGTGCACGGCTTCATGCTCGACTTCGAGGAAGAAGCCAACCTGCTCGGTATTCCGCTGCGTACCCGCCACAACGAAGTGGCTCCCAATCAGTTCGAGTGTGCGCCTACGTTCGAGGACGCCAACCTGGCCGTCGACCACAACCAGCTGCTGATGGACGTGATGGCCCGCGTGGCCGACCGCCACAACTTTAAAGTGCTGCTGCACGAGAAGCCCTTTGCCGGCGTGAACGGCAGCGGCAAGCACAACAACTGGGCAATGAGCACCGACACCGGCGTGAACCTGCTCGCCCCCGGCCGTCGGCCCAAGGAGAACCTGCAGTTCTTAGCCTTCCTCATCACCACCATTAAGGCCGTGCACACGCACGCCGACCTGCTGCGCGCCAGCATTGCTTCGGCCAGCAACGACCACCGCCTGGGGGCCAACGAGGCCCCGCCGGCCATCATGTCGGTGTTCCTGGGCTCGATGCTGGATGGCGTGCTCGACGAGCTGGAGCGCACCGCCAAGCTGCCGCTCGACAAAGGCGATAACATCTACCTCAAGCTGGGTATCGACAAGATTCCGCCCATCCTGCTCGACAACACCGACCGCAACCGGACTTCGCCCTTTGCCTTCACCGGCAATAAGTTCGAGCTGCGCGCCGTGGGCTCGTCGGCCAACTGCTCCTCGGCCATGACGGTGCTCAACGCCATCGTCGCCGACCAGCTTATCCAGTTCAAAGCCTCGGTTGATGCGCTCATTGAGGAGGGCAAGAAGAAGGAAGTGGCCATTGTGGAAGTGCTGCGCGAGTACGTTATCAGCTCGAAGCACATTCGCTTCGAAGGCAACGGCTACTCCGACGAGTGGAAGGCAGAAGCCGCCAGCCGTGGCCTCAATAACATCGCCACCACGCCGCAGGCGCTGGATGCGCTGGTGCGGGCCGATGCGGCCGAGCTGTTCGCGCGCCACGGTATTTTCTCGCACGTCGAGCTGCACGCCCGCCACGAGATTCTGCTCGAAGAGTATCAGAAAAAGATTCAGATTGAAAGCCGCGTGATGGGCGACCTGGCCGTCAACCACGTTATCCCCACGGCGCTGGCTTACCAGACCAAGCTCATCAACAACGTGCGCGGCCTCCGCGACCTGGGCCTCGACGACGAGCACAGCCAGACCACGCTGGAAATGATTAAGGATATTTCGCGCTACGTGTCAACCATCAAGACCACGGTGGATGAGATGACCGCCGCGCGCAAACAAGTAAACAAGCTCAGCGATGCCCGCGAACTAGCCGTGGCGTATTGCGAGCAGGTGAAACCAAAATTCGAGCCCATCCGGCGCGCAGTGGACAAGCTGGAGCGCATGGTGGCCGACGAGGACTGGCCCCTGGTGAAGTACCGCGAGCTGTTGTTCAGCCGCTAGTTCTTCGCGGGAGACGGAATCGGGTCCGGTGTTGGGTGGGAATTCTCGCCGCGACCCGATTGGGAAAGAGGTGCCTCAGTGGGGTGCCTTTTTTTGGTGCCGGCCCGCAATCGATTGCGGAAACATTTATTTGCCTTGATGATGCGCTGAATAACTATTCACTGCTGTTAAGCAGCTTGGTGGCGATGGCGCGGGGCCGTGCCCGGCAGGGCCGTGCCCCGTGTCTATTATTTGTGGGCCTCTGGCCCACCCGTTAGCACGATAGGCGCGGGTATCGGGCAACGACTGCAGGCCAGCGGCCTGCCAATAACCGGCACGACCCCGCGCCATTTCGTTCTGGGTGCGTAACAGCAGCTATTCAGATGCTTCAATTGAGTCAGGGACGAGCCTTTTGGGTGCCGGAGTAGCCTCGGCCAGCAGCAGTGGCAGGCGTGGGGTGGTGGCATCATCCTCAATCACTTCGGCACTGCTGCCGGGGTCGGGCACCAGCATTTTCCAGGTAGCGCTGCGCAGCTCATCGAGCTTGCCGAGGGCGTCGCTCACGGTAGGGTTGGCCTTCAGCTTGTCAAAGAGGCCGCTTTTGTGGCCGGCCAGCACCAGCTTTTCCAGCACGAAAGGGAGTACCCAGCCCACCACGTTGGAGGCCAGCGCCCCGCGCAGGCCCAGGCGCAGCAGCAGGCGCACGGTCATCTGCTCGATGAGCAGGATGCGTGCGGCGGGCAGGGCCTTATCGGCCAGGAAATCGGCAACCAGCTTCAGGTTGCCCTTCTCCACTTCGGCGCGCAGCACGTCCTGCGCCGAGTCGAGGGCGCGGGCGGCCAGCTGCCGGAACAGGCGGCCGGTTTGCCAGGCGGCAAGACCAGTGAGGCGGGCCGCCCCGGCGAGGCCGGCCAGCGACGGAATAAAACGAGGTTTTTTCATTAAAAATGAGGGAGTAGCGGGCCAGCTGCCTGCGGGGCGGAACGTACTTTGGGGGGTAGGGGTTTGAAAATGCGGCTGAATACTTGGTAAGATTATTGCCCGTACGGCTATTGCATCAACAAAAAGCCCGGGCCTCACGTATAATTCTGCTTCGCGAGCTGCCGCGCCCCGCTTTTACTTAATCATGTCAGATTTGCTGCTGGATATAAATTTACAACAATCGCCCGATGACTACTTCGGCGGTGAATGGCAGGTAGCCAATCGGATTCTCAACCATAACGACCCGGGTAGCCCGCTGGCGTTGGCCAGCCAGCTCGAGCTGACGCCCGGCAAGCTGGTGGCCCGCTCCGCCGACAACGGCCCGGCGCACACCGGCCAATGGGAGATAATGCGCGATGAGATGCTGAACCGGCCCTACCTCAACTTCGAGCTACCCACCGAGGCCACCCGCGCCCTGGTCACGCGGCTGCGCCGTTCGGCCGATGGCCTGCACAGCCAGCTGAACCTGTATTTCTCCTCGGGGATGGAAATGCAGCTTAACCGGACCTAGTCGCTGTGGTTGTTTACCTTCATTATCTCATTCGTTAGTTTGCTGCCGTGAGCGTATCTGATTCCACTTCCCACCTGCCTTCCCAGGCGCTGCCTGCCAGCATTGGCGAAGGGCTGGTTGGCCCCGAGCAATTCACCTTCCTGGCGGATATGATTCCGCAGCTGGTCTGGATTACCGACAAAGAGGGCTTTCATACCTATTTCAACCAGCGCTGGACCGATTTCACCGGCTACGTGCTGGCCGACAGCGTGGGGCCCGATATGTGGAACAACCTGCTGCACCCCGATGACCAGGCCCGCGCCCGCGATATCTGGGGCCATTCGCTGGCCACCGGTGCCGATTACCGCATCGAGTACCGCTTCAAGGCGCGGGATGGTGCGTACCGCTGGTTTCTGGGCCAGGCCCTGCCGCGGCGCGGGGCCAACGGCGAAATCATTGCCTGGTTCGGCACCTGCACCGACATTCAGGAGCAGCGCCAGATGCGCGAGCAGCTCGAAGCCGCTTATTCGGACCTTGAGGCCAAGGTGATGTTCCGTACCCTGGATTTGGAGCGGGAAGTGAAGCAGCTGCGCGAAGCAACGGGCGGGTAGGCTCCGGCGAATAAATATTGTTCAGAACGGCTCTTCGGAGCCGTTTTGCGTTAGCAGGGGTAGCGCTGGCTTATCAAATCAGTGGCCTATCAATTGGTGCGTGCTGACGGACCATTTTCTCATTTCCTATGAATGCCATCATTATCGAGCAGGCCGGCGGCCCTGAAGTTCTACAACTCCAGCAGCAGCCCAGGCCGCAGCCCGCAGCGCACGAAGTCCTCATTCGCGTGCACGCCGCCGGCGTAAACCGGCCCGACGTGCTGATGCGCCAGGGCAAATACGCCGGTAGCGGCGATGTAGCAGGCCTCACGCCCGGCCTGGAAATAGCTGGCACCGTCGAGGCGTGCGGGGCTGGTGTGACGCGCTGGCAGCCCGGCGCTGCCGTTTGTGCCTTGCTGCCCGCCGGCGGCTACGCCGAATACGCCGTGGTGGATGCCCGCCACTGCCTGCCCGTGCCGGCCGGCCTGCGCATGAGCGAAGCCGCCGCCCTGCCCGAAACCGTGTTCACGGTATGGCACAACGTGTTTCAGCGCGGCGGCTTGCAGCCCGGCGAAACGCTGCTGGTGCATGGCGGCAGCAGCGGCAT
>JANNDE010000357.1:0-1044 GCA_031387395.1 Hymenobacter sp. | reverse complement strand
CCTTCCTTCAGAAAGTAGTTGAACACCACGCTCAGGCCAAAAGCAAGAAAAAGTAAGTAGGAGGCCAGCTTATCGTACTTACGTCGGGTTAATGGTACTTCAATCATAAGCTATCTGGAATTGATAGGAAAGCAATTTTCGCGCAGTTTACAAAGAAAAAGCCGGCCGGATTTCTCCGGCCGGCTTCTCTTATTTAAGCAACTACTAGCTTACTCCGAAACGGACTCGCGGCGCGAGGCACGGGCGGGGCGCTTGGTAGGCGCAGGCGTCTCGTCGGCTTTGGCGGCCTGTTGGGCCTCCAGCTCCTCTTTCGAGCCGACAATCTGACGCGTGTATTCGCGCAGACCGGTACCGGCCGGAATGAGGTGACCTACGATTACGTTCTCCTTCAAACCCAGCAGTTCGTCGGCCTTGCCACGGATGGCTGCTTCCGACAGCACCTTGGTCGTCTCCTGGAAGGAAGCGGCCGAGATGAATGACTGGGTACCCAACGAAGCCTGGGTGATACCCTGCAGCGTTGGACGGGATACCGAAGGCTGTGCGTCGCGCACTTCCACTAGGGCCAGGTCGCGGCGGCGCAGGCTGCTGTTCTCGTCGCGCAGGCGACGAGCCGTTACAATCTGACCGGGCTTCAGGTTCGTCGAGTCGCCGGAGTTCGTTACCACCTTCATGTCGATGATGGTATCGTTTTCCTCCATGAACACGATTTTGTCGATTACCTGGTGCTCCAGGAAGGTGGTGTCGCCGGCATCGAGGATAACCACTTTCTGCATCATCTGGCGAACGACCACCTCGATGTGCTTATCGTTGATTTTCACACCCTGCAAGCGGTACACTTCCTGAATCTCGTTCACGAGGTACTCCTGCACAGCGCCCGGACCCTGAATACTCAGGATGTCGGACGGCGTGATGGCACCATCGGAAAGCGGCGCACCCGCACGGATGAAGTCGTTGTCCTGCACCAGAATGTGCTTCGACAGCGGCACCATGTACTTCTTCTTGACACCGTCTTTCGACTCGACGTAGATTTCACGGTTACCGCGT
>JANNDE010000348.1:0-1734 GCA_031387395.1 Hymenobacter sp. | reverse complement strand
CGGCCGGGCTGGCCGGGGGCGTCAGAATCAGGGGCACGTCGCCGAAACCGCGCACCAGGTCGAAGTAGTATTTGGCCCGCAGAAACTGCGCCTCGCCCAGGCAGCGCTTTCGAGTGGTTTCGTTCATGCCCGGAATGCCGGGCACCCGCAGCAGCACCTGGTTGGCCGCGCCGATGCCTACGTAGCAGCCACCCCAGAAGCGGCCCACCATGAGGTTGTCGGGGGGGATGTTGAACTCATCGAGCTGGATTTCTTCGGCACCGTCGCCGCCGCCGCCGCCGCCAGTGAAGGAGTTGTCCGACATAATCTCGCCGATGCCCCACAGGGCGTAGTTGTACTGCCCGCCACGATTCAGCTGGGCATACACCGCGTTAGTCGCCTGAACGGCGTCGGCTTCGTTGCGGTAAAAGTTCTCGGTCGTAACGCTGTCCTTGGGCTTCTCGTCGAGAAAGCTCTTGCCGCAGCCGCTGAGCAGGCCCAAAGCCAGGGCAAACGAGAGGGCGGATTTAGGAGTAGGGAAAGTCATGGTAATGGTGGGATTGAGGAGGGAGGAAAGGACCGCGGCTTAGAAGCCCAGGCTAATGCCGGCCAGGTACACCCGCGACTGCGGGTAAATGCCTCGGTCAACGCCGTTGCCGATGCCGCGGTTATCTGCCGTCCCCGATGCACCTACCTCAGGGTCGAAGCCCGAGTACTTGGTCAGCGTCACCAGGTTCTGGGCCGTGCCGTACACGCGCACCGTCTGGGTACCGAAGCGGTTGAGAAAATCCTTGGGCAGGGTGTAGCCCAGGGTCAGCACCTTCAGGCGCAAGTACGAGCCATCCTCGATAAAGTAGCTGCTCACGCGCAGGTTTTGGTTGGGGTCGCCGGCAATGGCGCGGGGCACGTCGTTGCTGGTGCCGGCCCCGGTCCAACGGGCCAGCACGCGGGTGCTGCTGTTGCCGTTGCTGGTCAGGCCGCCCTCGGTGTACACACGGTTCAGGTTATACACCTTGTTGCCCTGCGAGCCCTGGATAAAGGCGTTCAAATCGAAGCCCTTCCAGGTAACGGTGTTGTTCAGGCCGTAGGTGAACTTGGGGATGGGGCTGCCGATAAAGGTGCGGTCCAGGTCGTTGATTTTGCCGTCGCCATTAAGGTCCTTGAAGCGGATATCGCCGGGCGCGGCCCCCGACTGGGTGGCGTGGCCTTTGATGTCTTCCGGGGTCTGGAACAGGCCATCGGCCACGTAGCCGTAGAACGAGCCGAAGGGCTGGCCCTTGTCGTAGCGCACAATGGCCGTGCCCGTGCGGGTAGTGGTGCCGTTGAAGGGGGCACCCACGCCCAGGTCCGAAATCTGGTTTTTGAATGTCGAGAATACCAGCGAGGTGGTCCAGTTCAGGCCGTCGCCGTCGGCCACCAGGTTGCGGGTACTCACCGACAGGTCGAGGCCGCGGTTGTAGGCGCTCAGGGCGTTGGTGGGCACCGACTCGTAGGTGCCCGTCACGAGGTAGGCCGGCACGTAGCTGATGAGGTTGGGCGAGCGGCGGTCGTACACGTCGGCCGTGATTTCGAGGCGGTTGCCGAACAGGCCCAGGTCCACGCCCACGTTGGCCTGGTAGTTATTCTCCCAGCGCAGGTCCAGGTTGGGGCTGCGGGTAGGGGCCGAGCCGGTGCTGATGGCTCCGTTGGGCCCAAAGGGGTATGTAATCCCCGAGTTGATAGTGGCCAGGTAGGCGAAGCGCCCGGCGTTCAGGG
>JANNDE010000330.1:0-14483 GCA_031387395.1 Hymenobacter sp. | reverse complement strand
GCCAGAGTAGTTTGGGCATGGGCAGCGGCGGCAGCCAAAGCCAGCGTCAGGCCAAAAACGGCCGAGCGAAGATTCAGGAACGATTTAATGGGATACAAGCTCACCCAATACAGCCACGGCGCGGGCTGCGGCTGCAAAATCGCGCCGGCCGTGCTCGACCAGATGCTGCACACCAGCATTGCTCAGCCTCAGCACCCCAACCTGCTGGTGGGCAACGCCAGCCGCGACGACGCGGCGGTGTATGACATCGGCGGCGGGCAGGCGGTGATTTCGACCACCGACTTTTTTATGCCCATCGTGGATGATGCGTATGATTTCGGGCGCATTGCCTCGGCCAACGCCATTTCGGACGTGTACGCTATGGGCGGACGGCCGCTACTGGCTATTGCCGTGCTGGGCTGGCCCGTGGATAAGCTGCCGCCCGAGGTGGCGCGCCGTGTGCTGGAAGGTGCCCGCAGCATCTGCGCCGAAGCCGGGATTCCGCTGGCGGGCGGGCACAGTATCGACTCGCCGGAGCCCATTTTTGGGCTGGCCGTGACGGGCATAGTCGACATTAAAGACCTGAAGCAGAACGACACGGCCACGGCTGGCTCGGAGCTGTTTCTGACCAAGCCGCTGGGCGTGGGCATCATGACGACGGCCCAGAAGAAAGGCATTCTGCGGGATGAAGACGCCAACATTGCGCCGGCCCAGATGATGCAGTTGAACAAGATTGGCGCGGAGCTGAGCAAGCTGCCCGCCGTGACGGCCCTGACCGACGTAACTGGTTTCGGCCTGCTCGGGCACCTGGCCGAAGTATGCGAAGGCAGCGGCCTGACGGCCGAAATCGACTTCGCCAAGGTACCCCGCCTCGCGGCGGCTGAAGACTATTTGATGCAAGGCAGCGTGCCCGGCGGCACCGGCCGCAACTGGGCCAGCTACGGCCACAAAATAGGCTCGGTAACGGACGAGCAACGGGCCTGGCTGTGCGACCCGCAGACGTCGGGCGGCCTGCTGGTATGCGTAGACCCCGCCGGGCGCACGGCGGTGGAGGCCGTTTTCGCGAAGCACGGACTAGCGCTGGAAAGCTTCGGCCACCTGCGGGCGCACGCCGACGGCGAGGCTTGGGTACAGGTGCGGGCCTAGCGTAGGGCCGGATTCGCAGGTATGAAAACTTCTTTCTTCCGCCCGCTGATTGAAGCGGCCGCGGTGATTTTTCTGGTGCTGGGCGCGGCACGCTGGGTGACGGGGCTATTCTCGAAGCGCACGCACGTGTACCGGGCCACGGCGGCGCGGCAGCTGCGGCTGCTGTTCTGGCCGCTGCTGGCGCTGGGCGCGGGGCTGAGCGTGCTACCCGCCGTGGCGATGGGCGGAAGCGCGCCCGTGAGCGGGTTTGAGTGGGCCCTGACCCTGGGCTTTATGGCCTTCACGCTGGGGCTGAGTGGGCCGGCCCTGCTGCTGCACCTGCGCTACTACACGCTGAACCACGACACGACGCTGGCCTTTCACCCCGCCGAAAACCGGTTTGAGGTGTATGAGGCCGGCCAGCGGGTGCCGTTTGAGCGGCGCGACCTGGCCCGGGTGGAACGCGTGAACTGCCGGACCCGCCGCAGCTTCTGGGCGAAATACGACTACCTGCGGCTGCACCTGCACGATGGCCGCGTTCTCACCCTCACCGCGCTGCTGACGGAACTGGAGCCGCTGGCCGTGTTTCTGCGCAGCCTGCCCACGGACCGCCGCAGCCGGTATTGGTGCTGGGTATGAATAATGATTAATGGTTAGAGATTAATGGTTAGAGATTAATGGTCAACAACCAAAAAATCAGTACCCGGCTTTACTCATCGTTAATCATTCATCGTTAGTTACTTCCGCTTGTATAAGTTCGGCGTCGCCGTGGGCTCATAGGGCCCGAAAGTGCCGGGTAGTAGTTGTTTGAGGCGGGGCACTATGCGGCGCTGGTCGAGGAGATAGGTGGGCGGCGTGGGGCCCATTTTCTGGGCCACGCGCACCACGGCGGCGTACTCGTTGAGGTGGCCGAAGTCGGCCTGCGAGAGGGTCCAGTCGAGGTAGGGCGTGGTGGGGTGGTTGTAGAAATAGGGCCGGTCGTCGGGGCCGAGCACCAGCAGGGTCTGGTTGCGTAGGGCATCGTAGCGCGGGTCGGGGGCGAGGCCGAAGCGGCTTTCGGCGGGCATGTGCAGGATGGCTTCGAGGCGGGGCACGTAGGCGCGGTAGCGCAGCACGGCGGCCGCGTTCAGGAGCAGCAGCAGCACCAGCTCGAGCCACCAGAACTTGCGGTCCTGCTGCCACAGAAACAGGCTAAAATAGGCCATCGGGGCCAGCAGCAGCACCATGGCGCCCGGCGCGCCACCGCGCTCGACGGCCGCCGCCACCACCGCCACCGCCAGCCACACCAGCATCAGCTGCCGGAACTTTACCTGGAACACCAGGCCCAGGGAGGTACTCAGCGCCCGCAACAGGCCGGCGGCCAGCACCAGCATGGGCACCACCAGCAGCCGCAGCTGCAGGCCAGCGGGCAGGCCACTCGAAATCAGGTCGTTCAGGCCGGTCTGCAGGTGCAGGTGCCAAAAATCGGGCAGGGCTTCCTGGTAGAAGAGAAACGTGGCCACCAGCGCATACGGAAACAGGAAGCCGCACAGCAGCAGCAGCGAGCTGCGGAAGGAGCTGGCCGCGAAAATAACCACCGCAAACAGCCCCACCAGCACAAAAAGGCCCAGCGGCAGGTAGCACAGCGCCCCCAGCCCAATCAGCAACCCGGCCCGGAACAGGCGGCGGTTGTCGTAGCCCTCGCGCGAGGTGGGCAGCAGCGCGCTCAGGGCAAACACAATGAAAGTATGGCCGAGCAGCAGCGGCGAAAGCGCATCCAAATCGGTGCTGATGCTGCCTACCAACAGGTACGTGAGAGCCGTGATGTAGCCCCGCTCGGGGTGCACGTCGTAGCGGCCGAACACCAGGTTCAGGCGCAGGGCCTGCATGAGCAGCAGCGCCAGCGCCGTGAGGCGGTAGAGCCACACGGGGCGGGCCAGCACGGCATCGAGGCCCGCGAAAAAGGCGGCGGCCAGCGGCGCGGTGCCATCATACAGGTCGCGGTATGGCAGGGCCCCGCCGTGCAGGCGCTCACCCACCAGCAGGGCCCGCAGCTCTTCGGCCGTGAGGGGCAGGCCCAGCCACAGCAGCGGCAGGCGCAGGGCCAGCACCAGCAGCAGCAGGGCCGCCAGCTGGACAGGCAAAGGGCTTTTGAAAAAGCGTAGCAAGGCGTTGGGGTATGCGGGTAGGCGGGTGAGGGGGCAGGAGTTGTTGGGCTGAGGCAAAGGTATTGTGCCGGCTCAAGGCGTAGCCTCATTCTTTTCCCCATTCTCATCCTACACTTAAAACGCCTGCCCTCCTACCCCCATAGCCTAAAAACCCCTCGTACCTTTGCCGGTCATTATGGAAAGCAAACGACAACAGAAAATGGCCAGCCTGCTGCAACAGGAGCTGGCATCGGTGCTCCAGCGCGATTTGCCGCACCTGTTCGGGGGCGGCATGGCCCCGGGCATCAGCACCGTGAAGGTGACGCCCGACCTGGGCCAGGCCCGCGTGTACCTGAGCCTGCTGCTGGGCGGCGACGCCGAAACCCGCCTCGCCACAATTAAGGACAACGCCAAGGAAATCCGCCACGCGTTGGCCAAGCGCATCCGCCAAACGGCCCGCGTGGTGCCCGAGCTCATCTTCTTCCACGACGACAGCGCCGCCTACGCCGCCCACATGGACGAGGTACTTGGCACGCTCGTTATTCCGCCCGCCCCCAAGGACGAGACGCCGGACACGGACGACGACAAGCCCGCCCGTCCGCGTCTATTCAAGGGCGAATGAGTGAATGGGTGCATGGGTGAATGAAAATTCGGTCCCGCACCCATTTGTCTCTCGCATTCACCCATTCACCCATTCGCTCATTCACCCATTGTACTACGACCCGATTAAGAAGACGCTCGGCCAGGTGTTCAACCGCACGCCGTGGCTACGCCGGCTGTTCTACCACCTGCTCGATTTGCTGCTGCTGCGCACCTGGCACGTGCACCGCGAGCTGCGCCGCTGGGCCAGGGGCCGCACCCAGGAGCCGCTGAATATTCTCGACGCGGGCTCGGGCTACGGCCAGTATACCTACTGGCTGAGCGGCCTGAGCGCGCAGTGGAACATTCTGGCCGTGGACGTGAAGGACGACCAGGTGGCCGACTCGAACCGGTTCTTCCGCCAGATTGGGCGCAAAAACGTGCAGTTTGCCGTGCAGGACCTCGTGCTGTATCAGGAGCCCAACACTTTTGACCTGGCTTTGTCGGTGGATGTGATGGAGCACATTCTGGAAGATGTGGAGGTATTTCGCAACATCCACGCCTCGCTGAAGGACGGCGGCATGCTACTGATTTCGACCCCCAGCGACCAGGGCGGTTCCGATGTGCACGACGACGGCGAAACCAGCTTCATCGAGGAGCACGTGCGCGATGGTTACAACATCCGCGAGATTCAGCAGAAGCTGAGCACTGCCGGCTTCGAGCGCATCGAAGCCTGCTACAGCTACGGCGAGCCGGGCCAGATTTCGTGGCGGCTCAGCATGAAATACCCCATTCTGATGCTGGGCAAGTCGCGCCTGTTTTTCCTGCTACTCCCCTTTTACTACCTCGTCACGTTCCCGTTCTGCCTGCTGCTGAACTGGCTCGATGCCCGCAGCACCCACGATTCGGGCACCGGCCTCATCGTGAAGGCCTGGAAGTAAAACCACGGATTGAACCGATTTTAACGGACGAAACGGATTCCTTTGTGGTACCGGGCCTCCTTTATCAGCTCTGGTGCGTTAGTGGAAGCCCTGGGCAGAACCACAAAAAATCTGCTCTATCCGTTAAAATCTGTTAAATCTGCGGTCCGTGAATGTTCCTCTGCTCATTGCCCGGCGCTATTTCCGCTCCAAGAATAAGCGCAACATCATCACCATCATCTCCAATATTTCGATGATTGGGGTGGCAGTGGGCACGGCCGCGCTCATCATCGTGCTGTCGGTGTTCAACGGGCTGGAGGATTTGGTGCGCACCCTCTACGGCAAGTCGGACCCCAACCTGGTGATTTCGGCCGCCCGGGGCAAGGCCTTTGACGTGGACCGCACCTTTTTGATGAAGCTGGAAAAAACGCCCGGCGTGGCCCTGCTCACCCAGGTAATTGAGGACAACGCCCTGCTGCGATACCACGACCGCCAGATGGTGGTGAAGATGCGCGGCCTCTCAGACAACTACTTCGGCCAAAGCCAGATTGATGCCAACATCCGCGAAGGCGACCACCGCCTGCACCGCGACAGCCTCGATATTGCCCTGGTGGGTGCCGGCGTGCAGCACGAGCTCAGCATCACGCTCAACAACCGCCTCGCGCCCCTGCACCTGCTGTACCCACGCAACACCGCCGGCCGCAAAACCCTGAGCATGAACCCCGAAGAAGCCCTGAACCAGGAAAGCCTGATTGCTGGCGGCGTGTTTCTCATTGAGCAGCGCATCGACGACAGCTACATTTTCGTGCCCATCTCGTTTGCCCAGCGCCTGCTGGGCTACACCACCCATCGCACCGCCCTGTATGTGAAAGTGGGCCAGAGCTTTGAAATTGAGCAGGTGAAAAAGGAGCTGCGCAAGATGCTGGGGCCCAACTTTAAGGTGCAGGACTCGGACGAGCAGCACGTGAGCCTATTTAAGGCCATCAAGGTCGAGAAGCTGTTCGTGTTCATCACCTTCACGCTCATTCTGCTCATCGCCTCGCTCAACATCTTCTTCTCGCTCTCGATGCTGGTTATCGATAAGAAAAAAGACATTTCGGTGCTGCTGGCCATGGGAGCCAGCCAGCAGGCCGTGCGCCGCACCTTTCTGTTCGTGGGAGCCATTGTGGCCCTGGTGGGGGCAGCGGTGGGGCTGGTAGCGGGCGTGTCGCTGTGCTGGCTGCAGCAGCGGTTTGGGCTGGTGAGCATGGGCATGGCCACGAGCGTGGTGGAGTCGTACCCGGTGAAGATGCAGGTATCGGACATTGCGTTCACCTGTGTCGCTATCGTGCTCATCACGCTGGCCGTGAGCATTCGGCCCGCCCTGAACGCGGGCAACCTGGATTTGCGCGAGAACCTGTAGCCCCCGCCCCGGCGGCGGCCTTGAGTAAGTAGCCAGCAGTAAGACTATAATGCTATAATAAAAAATTTATGCAATAAAATATTGCTACTTATTCCTGCTGGCCGCTGGCCTGCTGCTTAAAAAGCTGTTTGTGTGGCAGGCAGGTGGTAATAGCCGAAAGACCGGCCCAAAACGAGCCGGCCTTTTTTCGTTTCAGAACCAGTGGTACCGGCCGAAATCACAAAATATTAACGGTGCGTGTTTCCTGTTTCGGCCCTACCTTGCGCATTCCGCGAGCGTGCCCGGTTATGAAAGTATCTACTGCTGAACCATTTCAAATCATTTACTCCCTGTTCGAACACGAGTGCCTGGGGCACCTGTTCGCGGCCTACGTGGTGCAGCTGGGCCCGCGCGGCCAGCTCACCCTGCAGCACCAGACGGTATCGGGCAAGAACGTGCACGAGTTTGCCGCTGGCCTCGATGCCGTTGATTTTGAGCTGGTTGCACTCTGCGACCAGTTGCAGCAGGAAGCCGTGGTGAAAGAGTTCTGGCCCCGCAAGATTGCCACGGCCGAATTTTTCCTCAAAACCTACCACCCCGAAAAAGGCGAGAAGCCCCTGCAGGAAGCCATTGCCCGCCACGTGCAGACCCGCATGGGGGCCGTGCTGGCGCGCCTGGCCGGCAAGCAGGTGTTCATCATGGGCCGCGACGGCGAACCCACCTGGAAGGAAATCGGCCTGGCCCCGGCCAAAGCATCCATCCTGTTCCACTTCCGGCGCAACGAGGAGGGCACGCACTACTTCCCCACCATCCAGTACCAGGGCCAGAAACTCGATTTTCAGTACCAGGATGCCGTGCTGGTATGCCTGCAGCCGGCCTGGCTGCTGCTCGGAGACCTGCTCTACACCTTCCGTACCGAGGTGGACGGGCGCAAGCTGCTGCCCTTTCTGAAGAAGAAGTTTATCGTGGTGCCCCGGCAGGTCGAGGAAAGCTATTTCCAGAAGTTCGTGGCCCCGCTTATGGAGTCGTTCGAGGTGCACGCCCGGGGCTTCGACATTCGCTCGGAGCGGTTTGTGGCCCGGCCGCGCCTCACCTACACCGATGCGATGCCCGCTTTGCCGCTGCCCGAAGCGCCGGCACGCCCGCTCGGGCCGCCGCGCCGGGGCCGCATTCCACAGCCCCGGCCCGTGCTGCCCTTGCTCGCAGGAGCCGAAACCGAGCAGATTCACTTCGAGCTCAGCTTTCGCTACGGTCCCCATCTCATGCCCCTGGGCATGAGCAAACCCGTGAGCGTGCACCTCGAAAAAACGCCCGACAGCTACATATTCCACCGCCTGCTGCGCAACCCCGAGCAGGAGCTGGCTACTGTGGCCGAGCTGCGCGCCCGCGAGCTGAAGATGGAAAACGGCCAGATAAGCCTACCCAAAAGCCAAGCCTTCAAGTGGCTGCACGACAACACGCCCGGGCTCATCGAGCTGGGCTACACGGTGGAAGCCGCCACCACGGCCACCAAAAACTACTTCATCGGGCCAACCAGCGTGCAGGTGGGCATTCAGGAAGCCGGCGACTGGTTCGATGTGCGCGGTACGGTGCGCTTCGGCGACATTGAGGTGCCGTTTATCCGGCTGCGGGGCCACATTTTGCAGCGCCGCCCCGAATTCAAGCTGCCCAATGGCCAGATTGCCATCATCCCCGAGGAGTGGTTCACCGACTACCTTGAGCTCTTTGCCTTCGGCGAAGAAACGGCCGACGGCCTGAACCTGCGCCGCCACCACCTGGCCCTGGTGGCCGACCTGCAAAGCAACGAGCTGGCCACCGTGCGCATGGGCCGCAAGCTGGCCAGGCTGCGCGACTTCGCCGCGGTGGAAGACCACCCGCTGCCCGCCGGCTTCCTCGGCGAGCTGCGCCCGTACCAGAAGGCGGGCTACAACTGGCTGCGCTTCGTGCAGGACTACCAGTTTGGTGGCTGCCTGGCCGACGATATGGGCCTCGGCAAAACCGTGATGACGCTGAGCATGCTGCAGCAGCGCCACGAAAGCGGAGCCAGCCACGGGGCGGCGTCGCTGCTGGTGCTACCCACCTCGCTGGTGTACAACTGGCAGAGCGAGGCCGCCAAGTTCACGCCCGGCCTGCGGGTGCTGGCCTACACCGGCACCTACCGCGATAAAAACGCCGACCGCTTCGCCGACTACGACGTGGTGCTCACCAGCTACGGCATTGCGCGCCTCGATACCGAGCTGCTGGCCAGCTACCAGTTCGACTACGTGATTCTGGACGAGTCACAGGCCATCAAAAACCCCAGCTCTACTACCTCGCAGGCCGTGCGGCAGCTGCGCTCGCGGCATCGGCTCATTCTCACGGGCACGCCGGTGGAGAACAGCACCATGGATTTATGGTCGCAGATGTCCTTCATCAACCCCGGGCTGCTGGGCACGCAGGCCTTTTTTCGGAAGGAGTTCCTCAAACCCATCGAGAAAAACCAGGACGAAGGCCGCACCAAGCGGCTGCACGCGCTCATTAAACCGTTTATTCTGCGCCGGCACAAGTCGCAGGTAGCCAAAGAGCTGCCCGCCAAAACCGAGCAGCTCAGCTACTGCCCCATGACGGAGGAGCAGGCCCATGCCTACGAGGAGACCAAGAGCTTCTACCGCAACAAGATTCTGCAGAACCTTGATGAGCACGGCCCGGCCAGCACCCAGTTTCTGCTGCTGCAGGGCCTAACCCGACTGCGGCAAATCGCCAACCACCCCCGCCTGGCCGACGCGCACTACACCGGCGAGTCGGGCAAGCTGCGCGAGGTGCTGCGCATGCTGCGCAACGTGGTGGCTGAGGGGCACAAAGTTTTGGTTTTCAGCCAATTTGTGCAGCATCTGGCCCTGGTGCGCGCCGCCCTCGACGAGCGCCAGCTGCCCTACGCCTACCTCGACGGGGCCACCCGCGACCGCCAGGCCGAAGTAGCGCGCTTCCAGGAAGACGAGAGCCTGAAAATATTTCTTATCAGCCTGAAGGCCGGCGGGGTGGGCCTGAACCTGACCGCCGCCGATTATGTGTTCCTGCTCGACCCCTGGTGGAACCCCGCCGTGGAGGCTCAGGCCGTCGACCGGGCCCACCGCATTGGGCAGCAGCGGCCGGTGTTCACCTACAAGTTCATCACCCAGAACACGGTAGAAGAAAAAATTCTGGCCCTGCAGCGCCGCAAGCTGGCGCTGGTGAGTGAGCTCATTGCCACCGACGAGGCCGTGATGAAACACCTGACGCGCGCCGACATTGAGGAGCTGCTCAGTTAAGTAGGCCCATTTATCAGGTACTCACGCACAAGACCCGCATCCCGGCGCTAAAGCGCCGGGCAAAACGCGGGAGCCGATGTGGTGCGTAAGTCCTGGCTCAGCAAATTGATGGTTCATCGACCGTTGACATCACAGGCGGGGCGGACTCGGGCAGCAGCAGCAGCAAGGCCCTGGGCACTAATGATATTACGCCGCATTATTCGCCCGATGGCTTCCGCATGATTTTTCGTGAACCGCGGCAACGATGCCCCCGGCACGCCGGACGTCTGGATAGCTGACCTCGACGGCCGCAATCGCATCGCGCTTTTCACCAACGCTTTCCTGCCCGACTGGAAGTAGACCACTAAACCAACGCCCCGTGGCCGGGTTGTCAGGGCCATGCGCGTTGTTCTTCGTACTCCTGTTTCGCCAGTGCCCGCCCGGGTAATGGCCGGCTTCACCCGCGAGCTGTTTGTGGCGCTGGCCCCGCCTTTCCCACGGCTGCGGCTGCTGCGCTTCGACGGTTGCCGCACCGGCGACCAGGTGGCAATTGAGCTGGATACGCTGGTGAAGCGCCTGCCCTGGACGTCGCTGATTACGGACGACGGCGTCCGGCCCGACGGCACGCACTTTTTCATTGATGAAGGCCAGGTGCTGCCGCCGCCCCTGCGCTACTGGCGGCACCACCACCGCGTTGAGCCCGGCCCCGCCGGCGGCAGTGTCATCGTGGATGATTTGGAATACCGCACGGCCTCGCGCCTGCTCGACGTGCTGCTGTATCCGGCCATGTGGACGCAGTTTGCCTGGCGCAAGCCTATCTACCGGCGTTGGTTCAAGTAGCGCGGGCGGCGGCCCGCAGTGGTTGGCGACATTGCGGCTACGTTCGTCGGGGTGAGGCGGGCATTGGACGGGCGGTGACGTTACCGTTAGCAGAAAAGTTGTATCATTAGGAGGCATTGGTGCTAATTCCATGCTTTCATTGACTTTTTATATGACTATTTCTTTATCGAAATTCAAGGCATCCGGTGTCATTGCGGCGCTGCTGGTGCTCAGCAGCTGCTCGAAAACCCCGGAGGCCTGCTTCTCGGTCGACAAGGGCAGCCTCAATACCAAGGTGAACGAGGAAATCCAGTTCAGTGCTGCCTGCACCACCGACGGCGACAGCTACGCCTGGGAATACGGCGACGGCAGCGGCGACACCGGGGCTTCGGCGAAGCACAAGTACCCGCAGCCCGGCAGCTACGTGGTGAAGCTGACCGCCAAGAACAGCAGCAAAAGCTCGTCGGCAAGCAAAACGGTGACGGTTACCCAGTAGCGGCCTGGGCGTGGGCCTGGGCCTGGGTCCGGGCCCCAACGGGCCGTACCTTTGCCGGCCTATGCCGAACCCCACCACCATCGTCCTCAAGAACGGAAAAGACCACAGCCTGCGCCGCCGCCACCCCTGGGTGTTTTCGGGGGCTATTGCCCGCGTGCTGGGCGAAGAGCCCCGCGAGGGCGAGCCCGTGCGCGTAGAAGCCATCAACGGCGAGCTGCTGGGCGTGGGCCACTTCTCGGGCGGCGGCTCCATTGCCGTGCGCATGCTCGATTTTGGCCCCGAAGCCGAACTGCCCACCGCCAGCTTCTGGGAAGATAAGCTGGGCAACGCCTACCGCCTGCGCCAGCGCCTGGCCCTGACGGGCACGGCCGACACCAACGTATTCCGGCTGGTGCACGCCGAGGGCGACGGCCTGCCCGGCCTTATCATCGACGTGTACGGCGACACGGCCGTGGTGCAGGCCCACAGCGTGGGCATGTACCGCGCCCGGCCCGAAATTGCGGCCGCCCTGCAAGTAGTGTTCGGCGATAAGCTGCGCGCCATCTACGACAAGAGCGCCGAAACCGTGCCCGACGCGAAGAACGGCTACCTGTTCGGCGAAAGCTCGGGCACCGAGCACGTGGTGCTGGAAAACGGCCATCAGTTTGCCGTAGACTGGGAAACCGGCCAGAAAACCGGCTTCTTCATCGACCAGCGCGACAACCGCGCGCTGCTGGCCCGCTACTCGCCGGGCCGCCGGGTGCTCAACACCTTCTGCTACACCGGGGGCTTCTCGGTGTACGCCCTGGAGGCCGGGGCCGAGCTGGTGCACTCCGTCGACTCCAGCAAAAAAGCCATTGCCCTCACCGAGCGCAACGCCGAGCTATCGAACCACGCCGACCGCCACGCCGCCTACCCCGACGACGTGCTGGGCTTCCTGAAAAACCACTCGGCCCAGTACGATTTGCTGGTGCTCGACCCGCCGGCTTTCGCCAAGCACATGGGCGCGCGGCACGCCGCCCTGATGGGCTATAAGCGCCTGAACATGGCCGGCATTGCCCACCTCGCGCCCGGCGGGCTGCTCTTCACGTTCAGCTGCTCGCAGGTGGTGAGCCCCGAGCTGTTTGAAGGGGCGGTGCTGGCGGCGGCCATTGAGGCCGGCCGGCCGGCGCGCATTCTGCATCGCCTCACCCAGCCCGCCGACCATCCGGTGAGCCTGTTCCACCCGGAAGGGGCGTATTTGAAAGGACTGGTGCTGGCGGTGGAGTAAAGTAGCGTGGACTCTGCGAGTCCGCGCCGGGGCGGAGTTGGCCGCAGACCCAGTGCGGACTCGCAGAGTCCACACGATAAACTTCTACCCCGGTCGCGTTGGTTAATAGGGCTGTGTTCAAGAAAAAGAAAAACTCCACTGCGCCCTCGCGCCAGCCCGTCGCCATCATCGGGGCGGGCATTGCGGGGCTGGCCACGGCGGCACGGCTGGCGGTGGCCGGCCACCCGGTCACGGTATTCGAGGCCGGGCCCACGTTTGGGGGCAAGATGCACCAGTTTGCGCTGCCCGGCGGCTACCGCTTCGATGCGGGGCCGTCGCTGTTTACGCTGCCGCAGCTGGTGGACGATATTTTCCGGCTGGCCCACCACGAACCCACCGATTACTTCCGCTACGAGCGGCTCGACCCCATCACCAACTACTTTTTTGCCGATGGCACCCGCCTCACGGCCTGGGCCGACGCGGCGAAATTTGCCGGCGAGGTGGAAGAAAAGCTGGGCACGCCCGCAGCCGATATCACGCAGTTTCTGGCCCGGGCCGGCAAAGCATATGATGCTACGGCGGGCACATTTTTGCACAAGTCGCTGCACAAGGCCAGCACCTATTTCAGCCCCGAAACGCTGAAAGCCGTGGCTGCCCTGCCGCAGCTGGGCCTGCTGGGCACCATGCACCAGCGCCACGCCAGCGCCTTTGGGGCCGACCCGCGTTTGGTGCAGCTCTTCGACCGCTACGCCACCTACAACGGTTCGGACCCCTACCAGGCCCCCGCCACGCTGAGCATGATTCCGCACCTGGAGCACGGCATTGGGGCGTTTTACCCGGAGGGTGGCATCTATGCCATCGCCGAAAGCCTGCACCGGCTGGCGGAGGAGTTCGGCGCGAAGTTTCGCTACAACGAGGCGGTGGAGGAAATCATCGTGGCCGACGGGCGCGTGACGGGCCTGCGCACGGCGCGGGATGTATACGACTTCGGCCGGGTGGTGAGCAACATGGACGTGGTGCCCACCTACCGCTGCCTGCTGCCCCGCGAGCCCGCCCCCGAGCGCACGCTAAGCCAGCCCCGCTCCTCCTCGGCCCTGATTTTTTACTGGGGCATCACCCGCGAATTTCCGGAGCTCGACCTGCACAACATCTTCTTCTCGGCCGATTACAAGCGCGAGTTCGATGCTATTTTCCAGCAGCAAACCGTGGCCGACGACGTGACGGTGTACGTGAACATCACTTCCAAAAAAACGCCCACCGACGCCCCGCCCGGCCACGAAAACTGGTTTGTGATGGTGAACGTGCCCCACGACCAGGGCCAGGACTGGGCGGCCCTCACCCGGCAAACCCGCGCCGCCGTGCTGCGTAAGCTGCGCCAGGCACTGGGCACCGACGTGGAGCCGTTCATCGCCACCGAAAAAGTGTGGACCCCGCCGGGTATCGCGGCCGACACGTCGTCGTTTGGCGGGGCACTCTACGGCAGCTCCAGCAACAACGCGCTGGCGGCTTTTTTGCGGCACCCCAATTTCTCGGGGCGGCTCGAAGGACTGTACTTTTGCGGCGGTTCGGTGCATCCGGGCGGCGGCATTCCGCTGTGCCTGCTGTCGGCCAAAATCGTTTCGTCCCTTATTACCAGTTAAAAGTTAAAAGTTGAGGGTTAAAACAGATACGTGAAACGAGAGGGTTTTTTAACTCTCAACTTTTAACTTTTAACTGCTTGACTCCACTGAATGGAGTATTCTGAATCGCTCAATCCGCCCACCTCCCTTCGCCGGCTGCGCGTAGCCCAGGGGCTGGTGCTGCTGTTTCACGTCACGGGCTTCGTGGGACTGGCTTTTTCCCACGACCCCAGCTTTTACCTGCGGTTTACGCCGCTCACACTCGGGCTCACGGCGCTGCTGCTGCTGTGGTTTCAGGAGGGGCGCGATGCCAGCTTCTGGGGGTTTTGCCTCACGGTGGTGCTGCTGGGCTTCGGGGCCGAGTTTGTGGGCGTGAACACGGGCAAGCTGTTCGGGCACTACACGTATGGCGACACGCTGGGTTTCAAGCTCTTCGACCAGCAGCCCTTCAGCGGCGTGCCACCGATGATTGGCCTGAACTGGCTGGTGCTCACGTACCTATGCGGCATGCTGGTGCGCTACCTGCCCATGGGCGAGCTGGCGCGCACGCTGCTGGCGGCCGCCCTCATGGTGGGCTTCGATGCCTGCCTGGAGCCGGTGGCGGGGCAGTTCGACTTCTGGCACTGGACGGCCGGCGTGATTCCGTTCCAGAACTTCCGCGACTGGTTCATCTTCGCCTGCATTCTGCAGATGCTGTTCAACCGCACCTCCTTTGCCAAGCGCAACCCGCTGGTGCCGCTGGTGTACCTCACACAGCTGCTGTTTTTCTTCCTGCTGGGCGCGCTGAAGTAAGGGTTCGGGGCCGGCAGGAAGGGCCGGCAGGAAATAAGAACGTCATGCCGAGCGCAGCCGAGGCATCTCGCCTGTGGCAGTAATCAATGACGCATAACGATTGAGTTAGTGGCCACACGCGAGTTAGTGGCCACACACGAGCTGCCTCGGCTG
>JANNDE010000325.1:0-32915 GCA_031387395.1 Hymenobacter sp. | reverse complement strand
GTTCCACGTCAGCAAAGCATCCAGGTTTTTAGCCGTGGCCGTGAAAGCAGTCAGCTCCACCGGCAGCGGGTAAGCGCCCAGGGTGAAAGTGACGGGCACCGTATTCGTACCACCGTTGATATCGGTGGTCCGGATGCTTACGGAGAAGCTTTGGACCGTCTTGCTCTGCGGCAGCAGGGCGGCGTTGCTCACGTAGAGGCGGCCGGTAGCCGGGTCGAGGCTCACGCCGGTAGGCAGCGTGCCGGTAACCAGCGTGGCATTGGTGCCGGCAGTGGGCAGGCCGTTGGCCGCGCCGCCCTGCAGCGCCCCGGTGGTGGCATTGTAGATGAGGCCGGCGCTGGTGTACTGCGCCGTGTTCGGGTCCAGGGGCTGGGCCAGGATGTCGTTGGTCAGATACTTGTTGGTGGCCAGGCCTTTGTTGCCGTTGTACGTCGAGTACGTGGTCGACTGGTCGGTCGCTACCGGGATGGTGTAGGCCACCACCGGCGACTGGTTGCCGGCCGCATCGGTGGCGTAGTAGGTGAACGAGGCGTTGCCCGTGAAGGCCGCGTTGGGCAGGAAGCGCAGCGTGGCAGCCTGGGCAGCCGTCAGGGTCTGGCTCAGGACCACGAAAGCGTAGGTACCGCCGTTGTCGTAGTAGAGCACGCCCTGGCTGGCCGGGGGCAGGCTGGCAATGGTGTACGGAACCGTACCGCTGAGCGCCGCTTCCGGGTCGGTGGCCACCAGCGGCGAAATGAGCAGGCCATTCGGCGTAGCCGGGTTGCTGGCGACGCTGTTGCCCATTGGGTTGTTCGAGCCGGCCGTGCCCTGCTGGGTATTCACCACGGCGTAGGCCAGCGGTGGCTGGTTGGCGGCAGTGGTAGTCAGGCTGGCCGAGTTGTTACCGTTGTTGCTGTCGCCGGTAGCGGCCACCGTGGCGGTGACGCTGGCCCCGGCGGCCGGCTGCGCCAGACTGAAGCTATTGGCTACGGAGCCAGCGCTGCCCGAAGCCTGCCCGGCGGGCACCGTCCAGGTAATGGTGTTGGTAATGCTTGAGTACAAGCCGCCGTTGCTGATGTTGGCGGGCGTTACGCCAGCAGGCACGCTCACCTTCTGGGTAGTGGCAGCCGACGTGGCCGAGGGGCCATTGTTGGTCGTCGTCACGGTGTAGTAGCTGATGCTGCCGGTGAGGGCAGCCGTGGGGCCAGTCAGGCTAGTCGTCACATCAAAGCTCGGGGTGATGGTCACGGGAGCGACGGCCGTGTTGTTGGCCTGCGCAGCGGCGGTGTTGGGCTCGCTGGTATCGGAGGTGGTGCTGGCAACAGCCGTGAGCACACCGTTACTGGGCGCTTTCACCAACACGACGTAGGCCGTGCTGGCCCCGGCAGCCTGCGTGACCAGCACCGGGAAAACAACAAGACCAGTAGTAGTGGTGTAGGTAGCCCCGTTGGGGAACGTGATGACGCCATTGCTAAGCGTACCCGCCTGGCCGGCGACCTGAATGGTGGCTACCGTCTGGCCGGGGGCCAGCTGCAGGGTGGGGCGCACGTTGCTGGCCGTGCCGCCGCCCGTGGCGTTGCCATAAGTAGCCGTGAAGGTGACGTTGCCGCCGGCGGGCGAGCTAGCCGCAGCCGCCACGGTGGCCGTGAGGTCGGCCGTGGAAGTAGTGGTGGGGGCCACGCTGGTAGCCACCGCAGCCGTATTGTTGTTCGAAACCAGGTCGATAACCGCCGACGATGCACTCGATGTGCCGATTACCTGGCCCCCGCTTGGGGTAGCCGGCATCAGGAAAGTGGCGTAGTCGGCCACCGTGGCCCCGCTAGCCAGGCTGGCCTCCGGGCCAAAGGTGAGCAAGCCCGTCGATTGGTCGTAGCTCGAACCATCGCTGAAGGTCAGGGTCCCGCTCGCGGCGGTACCGGTCAGGCCGTTCACTTTCAGCGAAGCGCTGGTGAAGCCGCTGGGCAGCTGGAGGGTTGCTTGGGTGGTAGTAGCGGCCGAGGGGCCGTTGTTGGTCGTCGTTACGGTGTAGGTCACCGGGTTGCCCACCACGGCCGTAGCCGGGCCCCGCACCGAGGTGGTAAGGTCGGCGGCGGCCAGCACGGTAGCCAGCACCACGGCGCTGTTGTTGGTGGTCACGGCATCGGCGCTGCCCGAAGTAACGCTGCTGCGCAGGGCCATGCTGGTACCCGTGGCAACAAACGCGATGCGGTACACCTGCGAGGCCCCGGCGGCCAGGGTCGGCTGGTTCGGCAGCGTGAGCAGGCCGGTGGCGGCGTCGTACGTGGCTGTTACCACGGTGCCGGCGGCATCGGTTACGGCTACGGTACCCAGCCCGGCCGGCAGCTGCACGGTTTCAATCACGCCCGAGGCGTTCATGGGGCCGCTGTTGCTGAAGGTAGCCTGGTACTGCACCGGCTGGCCGGCCGTAGTAGTCAGCGGGCCGGCAATGAGGGTGGTCAGGTCGGTGCGCGGCACCAGGGTCACGGCCACCGACGACACGTTGTCGGCCGGCACCGGGTCGGTGTTGGTGGTGCTCACGGCGGCCAGGGCCAGCAGTTGGCCGTTGCTGCCCACCGTAGCCGGGGCATTGAAGGTGATGGTGTTGCTCACGCTCGTGCCGCTGGTGCTGCCAGGCGTGCCGTTGGCGAGGGTAGGAAAGGTCAGGATACCGGTGGCGTTATCGTACTGGGCACCGCTGGCCGTGAAGGTGATGGTATTGCCGGCGGTGGTCGTGACGGCACTGGCGTTCACCAGCAGGCCGGCCGTGGCCAGGCCCGGCAGCAGCTGCACGCGCTGGGTTACCCCGGTGGCCTGGGCCGGGCCTTTGTTGCCGGTTACCACGGTCAGGGTAATGGGGCTACTCACTGTAGTGCTGGCCACCGATGTGCTGATGCTGGTGTAGGCATTGGCCGTGCCGGCGATGGCCGTCGCCACGGTCACGCTGGTCGGGCTGGCGGCCCCGTTCAGGTTAGCCGTGTTATTGGCGATATTGTTGTCGCCAGTAACGGTTGTGTTGGGCGCAACCAGGGCCGTGGGGCTGAAAGCCGTACCCGGCTGCGCATAGCTCACCGTGTTGGCCACGGCTTGCCCGACGGGCAGGCTGGCCAAGGCCGGAAATACCACGCCACCAGCGGGCACCGAGTAGCTCACGCCGTTCGATACCAGGGTCTGGGTAGTGGTGGCCGGGTTATACACCCCGCCGTTGCTCACGTACACGTTGGTCAGGCCCGTGGTCAGCTGCAGGGTCTGCACGGCGTTCAGGGCCGTGCCAGGGCCGTTGTTGGTCGTGGTCACGGCCAGCGTCACCAGGTCGCCGGGCACGGCCGAAGCCGGACCGGTGAGGGTGGTGGCCAGGTCGAAGGTCGGCGTGACCGCGATGCTGGCCGCGGCCTGGTTATCGGCCGTCTGGCCGGCTTCGCTGGCGCTGGTGCTCACGGTGGCTGTAGCGGCTACCGGGCCCGTCGGAGGCGCATCGAAGGTAATAACCGAGGCGCTGGCAGCTCCACTGGCCAGCGAGGTAAGGCCGAAATACGTTACCAGACCGGTTACGGGGCTATACACGCCGCCGTTGGTCACCGTCACGTTAGTCAGGTTCTGGGGCAGCTGCACCGTGGCCACTACGCCGGTGGCCGTAGCCGGGCCGCTGTTGGCAAAGGTGGCCGTGAAGCTGGCCGACGAGCCGGCGGCCGCCGAAGCCGCCGAAGGCGTGAGCGCAACCGACACGTTAGCCGTGGGGGCCACCGTCAAGCTTAGTGTCGAGACGTCGGGTGCGGTGTTGGCTCCCTGCGCGCTACTGGTTCCCACACTACTGGTAAGGGCCAGGCTGCCGGTGGCCGTGGTGGCCGGCGTGAAGCTGAACACGAACGAATTGGCCGTGCCGCTGGCCAGCGTGATGGCCGTACCGAAGTTGATGACGCTGCCCGTGAGGGTAGCACCAGCTGGCAACACCACATCGGTGGCTCCGGCGGGCAACGTTACCTGCTGGGTCACGAGCGCGGCCGGATTGGGACCCTCGTTGGTGAAGGTGGCAGTGTAGCTGCCGGCCGGCTGGCCGGGGCTTACCGTGGCCGGGCCGGTGAGGGCGGTGGTTACGTCCGCAACGGCGGCAAACGACGTGGCCGATGCTGTGTTGTTGGCCGTCAGGCCGCCTTCCGCAGTAGTGGTCGAGGTGGTCGACGTTACCGTGACGTTGCCCGTCAGCGGCGCGTTGTAGGTAAGGTTAAAAGTGCTGCTGACTCCGGCCGCCAGCGTTGTTAGCACCGGGTACGTCACGGTAAAGCCCGTAAGCGTGCTACCGACAATGACACCACCCGTGGCCGTTACGCTCAGCACACCCGCCGGCAGCGACACCGTGCGCGACACGTTAGCGGCCGAGGCCCCGCCCGCGTTGGCAAAGGTCACCGTTACGGGCACGTTGGTTTGGCCGGCGTCGATGGTGGCCGGGGCCGTAATGATTGTTGCCACATTGGCCACGGCCGTCAGGGCAATGCTGCTGGTAGCCGTGTTGTTAGCCGTAACGCCACTCTCGCTCGAAGTCGTGCTGGTGCTGGCTGTCGCCGATACGCTGCCCGTGCCTGGGGTAGTGAAGGTGATGGTCGAGTTCAGGGTACTACCGCTGGCCAGCAGGTCGGCATCGGGGTAGCTCACCAGACCGGTGGTGGCGTCATACACTCCGCCGCCGGTAGCCACCACGTTGCTCAGGCCGGCAGGCAGCTGCACCTGGCGTGTCACGCCAGCGGCCGCGTTGGGGCCGTTGTTCACAAACGTCACGTTAAATTGCCCCTGAGCACCGCCATTCACGGACGCAGCCTGCGGGCTTATGGTAGTTGCCACGTCGGCGACCGGCGTGCACCAGGCAAACTGCGGAATCGACACGAACTGGAAGGCCACGTCGGCATTGGTCGACTGGTTTTCGTAGCTGAGCGTAACGCGGCTGATGGCCTGCGGAATGGTCACCGTCACGTTGTCCACCGGGTCGCCGGGGGTGTTATTGGTCGCCAGAATCATGTTGTTGCCCACGTAGGTCGTGGTAGTGCCGGTGCTCACGTTGGCGGCCGTCAGCGCCACCAGATTGTCCGCCGCGTCGTAGCCACTCACAATCAGCCGGTCAATGTACTCGGCGTTGGCCGCAGTGCTAAAGTTGCGGTCCATGTCGCCCAGCGTCAGCGTAAAGTTGGCAATTGGGCGGCTGAACGCCATCGTGAGCGACGACGATTTGGTCGAGCCGCTGGTGTAGTCTTCCAGCCAGGCCAAGCCCTTGCCGGGCAGGCCCACCAGGTCCTGCACTGTCAGGCTGCTCTGCGAGGCGGCAGCGTTCTGGTAAGGGTAGCTCGTGGGATTGAAGGTAATGTTTACCCCATCCACGCTGATAGTTTTGTTGGCCTGCTTAAAATCTTCGCCAATGGTGCGCGTCGTGAAATCCACCACGCTCACCGGGCCGTTGGCCGTGTTGCAGCTCTGGTTGCTCACAGGGATGCCATAGCCGGCAGGCGCCCCCACCAGCCCCGTGTTATCGCGAGCCGAATACGTGAATACGGCCGTCCCAAAAAAGCCGGCGGCCGGGTCAAAAGTAAGGCTGCTGGCATTGGCTGGCGTAATTACCTGGCCAACCGTCACGGCCGTGCCAGCGAGCGCCAGCACCCCCTGCGCGGCCGTGGGCAGCGAGCGAATTACGTAGCCATTGATGGTGCGGGTAGCACCGAAGGCCGGGTCGACGCTCCCTGCCAATGGCAGCGATAGAGTTGTGGTGGCAAACGAGCTCAGCAGAATACGCGATGTCTGCACTTTAGCCGATGGACCACCGATAATGACTGAGTAAGTAGCCGTATTCGATTGCGCCGTTGTATTATCAATCAGAGCAAAACTAAACGAGTACGTACCGAATGCATTATTTGCCGGCTGAAATACCAGATTAGGCAGATTGACAAAGTTGTACGACAACGTAGTGCCGCTAGCGGGAAGTGTTGCGCCGGCAGTGTAGCCACTGTTGTACGCGTAGAGCGTCCCTAAGCCAGCGTTACCAGTCCCGATAGTGACCAGAGCCGTGGCAATGGTGTTTGGGCTGGTAACGGAGTAGGTATATGCTGGTATAATGGCTAAAGCCGAATTGATGGCCACGTAGGTATTGGTATTGGTTGCCACGGGCGCGGCGGCCGGCCGTGCGGCCGTTCCATTCAGGCTATACCGGCCTGGCGCACCTGTCAGGGGCAGGGCTTTGGTGGGGCCGGCTTTCAGCAGGGCCTGCGCGCTAATGGTAGGCGGGCGGCCATCCTGGCTGTAGCCGGGTAAGGCCAACAGCAGCAGGAACAACAGTTGTATACTTCTTTTCATATCGCTTAATGGTAAAATGAAGATGAGTGTGAAAAGGTGGCGGGTGAGAACGAGCCAGACGAGGAACATAAAAACTCCGACATCTGGCAAAAGTTTAATTTCATACTCCTGGGAAAAACGCTATTCCGGCAAAATCAATGGAATTCCTGACAAACGCATAAGTACGATTTCACAGAATTCTCTGGACCTGGAATGCAATTTTTTAAAACATAATGATTTCAATACAGAAAACCAATACGACCAGGTAGATTGCGACTTTTTAGGAGAAAAACCAGTCGATAACGAGCCGTTACACTGCACGACAACTGGATATGTAATTTTTTTTCTGTTGATACACGAGACAATTTTTTTATCTAAAAACCTTTCAATCAATACTTTAATAGCATACCTATTTTAATATGTACGGGGCTACCCGCAACAATCAGCCGTGCTATGCTCCAAAGCAAGCAGTTCATAGCACCGCCCCGGGTGCGGGGCCATCTGCGCAGAAAAGCACACAAAGATGGCCTCTAATATTATAAAATCGGAGTTTTCATTTATTATTTTTTTTCTAAAATCAATATCGTTCTGGTTTTCCGCGTCAACTAAAGGCACCTGTTTCATGCTCACCAAACGGTTTTTCGTGCAATTTTCACCATATAAAAATAATACAATAAATTTATCTGTTCCCAGATTGAAACTACCCAAGCTGCGAATCCAATAAAAAAAAGAAAGGCCCTCCCAAAAATGGAAAGGCCCTTCGGTATTATTCAAAGACTACGCGGCTTTCTCAGAACCTAGCCACATGGGCCGTCAGGCAGCACGCAGCGACGCATCTTTACCGCACTTGCAATTCATAGAAAAAATTTATTTACGGAGGTAGAGATGCTTCGCTGCGTGCTGCCTGACGGCCTGTTCGGCGAGGCTCTTAACCGCGCCCGCTGGCCGCCACCAGTGCCCGCACCGGCTCGTTGAAGCCGACGGCATCCACCAGCTCTTCGAGGGGCAGGTGCAGGCGGTATTTCCAGAAGTGGGTGGGGTTGCCGGGCACGTTAATCTGCTCGTCGTGCGGGTTGGCCCGGCGCAGGTGGCTGTCGATGGCCAGCAAATCCTGGAGCGGAAAGATGGCCCACATGGCCGGCGAGTGCAGGTGCTGCATCAGAATCTCGCGGGCCACCCAGGGCTCGCAGTAGAACGGGGCCACCTCGCGCCAGTGGCCCAGCATGGTTTCGAAGAAGCGCTGGGTGCGCACCCGGTCTTCCTCCCACCAGCCGCGGATAGTGCTGGTGTCGTGGCTGCTGGGCGTCACCACGCTCAGGTAGGCGGCATCGTTGGGGTGGCTGAACTCGACTTCGGGGTCGGCGGGCATGCGCTGCACGTTCAGGCCCAGCATGCCGAGCTGCTTCATCACGCCGGGCACCGAGGCGGGCACCATGCCCAGGTCTTCGCCGCAGATGAGCATGTCGGTGGCGTAGCGCACGGGCGGCAGCCTGGTGAGGCCCTGCTGCTTCCAGAACTCCTCGTGGCGACGGAAGAAAAAGTCGACGTAAATGTCGTCGTAGAGGCGGGCGCGGTCCTGCTCCGAGTCGAGCTCGCGGAAGGAATAGGTCTTGTTCAGGGTGATGCGCGGGTGGTAGAAGTCGTTGCCGGCGGGCACGAACAATACCTCATTCACCAAAGCGAACAGGCCCTTTTGCAGCCAGGCGAAGTAGTCGGCGTGCTCGGGTTGGGCGGCCAGCTTCTGGGTGAGGTAGGCTTCGATTTTGCGCTGGTCGCTCACGTGCGGCTTCAGGTAGATGCGGCCATAGCTGGCATCGTCCATATACTCGTCGAACACCGCCTCGGCCTCACCCTGGAAGATATCCGGCAGCATGTGCCAGCGGATGTATGGCTCGCACAGGCGCGAGTGGTCGAACCAGCCCAGGCGGCGCTCAATTTCGTGGCGGTGCAGCGGCAGGGCGGGCGAGAAGTGGCCCAGCAGGCCTTCCACCGCCTCAATGGGCATCTCCCAGATGCGAAAGAAGCCGAGAATGTGGTCGATGCGCAGAGCATCGAAGTAGCGGGCCAGGTGGCCCATGCGCTGCTGCCACCACTGGTAGCCGTCTTCGGCCATGCGCGTCCAGTTGTAGGTGGGGAAGCGCCAGTTCTGGCCGGTAGTCGAAAAATCGTCGGGCGGCGCGCCGGCCTGGACGTCCAGGTGGTAGAGTTCGGGCTGGGTCCAGGCATCTACCGAATGGCGATAGATACCGATGGGCAGGTCACCCTTCAGCACCACGCCCCGGGAGCGGGCGTAGGCCACGGCTTCGCGCAGCTGCTTATCGAGGTGGAACTGAGTGAAGAAAAACAGGCCGAAGTCGTCGTAATCGGCGGCGGTTTCGGCGGTGAGCTCGGCCAGATGCCGCGGGCGGCGGAACCCGGCGGGCCAGCGCTGGAAATCGGCGGTGCCAAACCGGTCGCGCAGGGCCGAGAAAGCCGCGTACGGCACCAGCCAGTCGGCCTGGCTGGCGAAGAACGCCCGGTATTCGGCATCGGCCAGGAAAGCGGCTTTCTCCTGCTGATAGAGCAGCTTCAGAAACTTCCACTTGGCGGCCATCACCGGTTCGTAATCCACGAAATCCCTGGCGTTGAGCTGCTCCTTGCGCTGGGCCAGCTCCTTCGCGGCCTTTTTGTCCTTAAGCGCGGCGATGCCTTCGAGGTGAATGAACTGCGGGTGCAGCGCAAATACCGAAATGGCGGCGTAGGGATATGAGTCGACCCAGGTATGGGTGGCGGTGGTGTCGTTGATGGGCAGAATCTGCACCAGCTTCATGCCGGTTTGCACGGCCCAGTCGGTGAGCAGCTTCAGGTCGGTGAACTCCCCCACCCCGAGACCCTGGGCGCTGCGCATGGCAAACACGGGCAGGGCCACGCCGGCGCCGCGCCAGGCCTCGGCGTAGCGGTAGCCCTCGTCGTTGAACACCCGGGCGACGGGGCGGCCGTGGGCGGCCGGCACCACCCGGTTTTCGCCGCCTTCCATGTCGAGGGCGTGGCCGGCGGCCGCATCCCACACCGCATACTTATAGGAGCAGTCCTGGCCGGGGTTCTGCAGCGTCACGGTACCGGTCCAGGTAGGGTATGAAGCATCCGAGAGCACGAGGGCCTTGGTATTGTCCCAGGCCCCCAGCGCCGGGTCGGAACCCAGAATGCACAGGCCCAGGTGCGAGTCGACGCGCGGGGCCAGCAGCTGGAACATGGTTTCGCCGGCGGCGGGCGCGGCGTTGGTTGTTAGTTGCTTGTTGTCCGTTGTCAGGCCAATGGCGGACTCAGCAGCGGCATTAGCTGCTTTAGAAGCTTTAGCAACTTTGGTGGCGGGGGCTTTTTTGGCTGTGGCGGCCGGGGCGGGCACGGTGGCGCGGGCGGGCCCGAACCCGGTAGGGCGGCGGAACAAGCCCTTAGTGAAGGCGGCGGTCAGCAGCTCGTTCTCGGGCTGGGCCGGGGCGCGCCAGTAGTCGGCCAGGTGCAGGCGGGGCGTGCGGGCGGCATCATAGGCGATGTGGCGGTTGGGGCCGAACTCCCAGTGCTGAGCTCCGGTGTTGTCGTCGCGCAGCACGTACTTATAGGTAAGCTCGGTGGGCGCGTCGGGCAGGTCCGCTTCGAGGCTCCAGCAGCCGGTGGCTTCGTCGTAGCTCAGGTCGACGGCCGCGGCGGGCTGCCAGTTGCCGAGGCTCGGGTGCGAACCGCAAACGGCCAGGCGCTGACCAAAAACAGTGCGGTAGGGCAGTGAAAAACGTAGTATCATGGGCAAGCGAGGGTATTTGGGGTCGTAAGATAAGGACTTGCCGATGGAGGAATTGTGAAGCCGGGAACCCGGAATTTTGCTCAAACGGTTGCGCACGCGCCCCCATCCGGACCAGGATTACGCAGACCGACCGGGCGGCGTTCGGCGGGGCAGCATAGTGGGCTATTTCCCAACCCCGGCCCTCGTTCTTGCGTTTGGGAGGACTGCCCTACTTTGTGTTGCCGCTAAATCCCATCTGCTTTGTCCACTTTTCTGCGCCGAACTCTCTACGGAATCCTGGGGCTGTTAGCCTTTATCCTGCTGTTGATTATTGCGGTAGTCGTTGTGCTTCAGTTCCCGGCCGGGCAGGATTTTGTGGCGCGCCGGGCCGAAAGCTACCTGCGCGGCAAGCTGCAGACAGAGGTTAGAATCGGGAAATTCCGCACCGATTTCCGCCACGCCATCAACCTCGACGGGGTGTATCTGGAAGACCAACGGCGCGACACGCTGCTTTCCGTCGGCCATTTGGGTGTCGACCTGGATATCTGGGCGCTGCTGCACAGCCAGGTGAACGTGTCGAACGTGGAGCTGAACGACGGCCGCGTGCGCCTGACGCGCACCGAGCCCGATTCGGCGAATAATTACGACTTCATCGCCCGGGCCTTTACCGACCCCACGGCTCCCAAAGACACCACGGCCTCCGCGCTGAAGTACGACATCGGCAAGGCCCGCCTCAGCAACATCTACTTCACCCAGCTCGACCAGGTGACGGGCTCCGATATCCGGGCACGCATCGGCGAGCTCACGGCCAACATGGATGCCGTGGATGTGGACAAGTCCATCTACAAGGTGGATAACGCGGCGTTGCGCCGCTCGGCTATCAGCATCGTGCAAACAAAAACGGCCCCGCAGGTGGATAACCCCGCTCCTACCGCGCCCATCTCGGTGCAGTTCGGCGTCAACCGCGCCCAGCTCGACAGCGTGGCCTTCACCTACAAAAACCAGCCGGCGGCCCAGTATATCAACACCACCATTGGCCTGGCTGATATCACAGCCAAAAATATCGACCTGCAAAAGGAGCTGGTGGCACTCGATAAGCTCACCCTCAAAAACACCACCTTCGCCTACGCCCAGAACGAGGCCGTGCCCGTGGCCGAGCGCGTGGTGAACCCCGCCGAAGCCGTGCGCAAGCTCGACGCGGCTGCCGACCAGAACAAGGCCGCCACCGGCCAGCGCCTGGCCTGGAAGGTGACCCTGAACGAGTCCGACATCAGTGGGCTGGCCGTGAAGTTCGACAATTTCAACCAGCCCAGGCAGCGCACCCGCCTGCCGGCGCTCGACTACAACCATCTCGATTTCAGCAATCTCGTCCTGAACACGCGCGACCTGCGCTACTCGGAAAACCGCACCACCGGCCGCGTCGACAATCTGGCTGGTCAGGAACGAAGCGGCTTTAGAATAGACTCGTGGAAAGCCAACGTGGTGTACGACTCGGTACAAATCCGGCTCGACAGCTTGGATTTGATTACGCCACACACCCGCATCCGGCGTACGCTGGCCATTGGCTACAAGGATTTGGCCGCGCTGAGCGACGTGAAACAGCTGCCGAACCTGAAGCTGGAAGGCGACCTGCGCAACGTGCGGCTGGGCTTTCGCGATATTTTGTACCTGGCCCCCGATTTGGCCGGTACCGCGCCCTTCATCACCGGCCCCAACCAAAGCGTGCTGCTGAATGGGCAGGTGAATGGCCGCGTGGGCGACCTGGCGGTGCGCAACCTGGAGTTTGTGGGCCTGCGCAACACGGTGCTCAAAGCGCGGCGCGGCCGCATTCAGGGCCTGCCGAATACCGACGGGCGGCTGTATGCCGACCTCGACATTCAGGACTTCCACACCACGCGGGCCGACATTCTGAGCCTGGCACCCAAGGGCACCATCCCAAACAACATCAGCATTCCGCCCACGGTGGCGGTGAGCGGCACCTTCCGGGGCCGGCCCACCACGCTGGCGTTCGACACCAACCTGAAGCTGCGCTCGACCTACGGCAACCTCGCCTTTAGCGGCAAGCTGGGGCAGAAGCAGGCCAACGGGCGGCAGCCGCTGGTGGGCACCTTCGCGGTGGGCGGGTTCGATTTCGGCCAGCTGCTGAAGGACCCGACGATTGGGCGCGTCACGGCCACGGGCCGCATCAATGCCACCGGCGACCTACAGAATCCCAATACGCTGGTGGGCCAGGTGCGCGCCCGCGTGCAGAGCGCCCGCTACAACGGCTACACCTACCGCGGCGTGGCCGCCACCGTCGACCTCGACCGCAACCGCTACGTCATCAACGCCAGCAGCAAGCGCGACCCCAACCTGAACCTCGACCTGAGCGCCGTGGTGAACCTGCGCGACCCGCGCAACCCCACCTACGAAGTAACCAGGCTGAACCTGCGCGGGGCCAACCTCACGGCGCTGGGCTTCTATACCGGCGGCGACCTGCGCGTGCAGGGCAACCTGGTGGCCAACCTGCGCGGCTCCAGCCTGAACACGCTCAACGGCACCTTCAGCGGTACCAAAATCGTGGTGGTGCGCGACAACCAGGCCTTCCCGCTCGACTCGCTGAACGGCCGCATCGTGCAGAACGACCGCCATACGCTAGCCACCATTACCTCTGACATTGCCAACGTGCGCCTCGATGGCAACGTGCACCTCGGCGACATTGCCACCGAGCTGCAGCAGCATCTTGACCGCTACTTCGACGTGCCCGGCGCGCGCTACGTGCCCACTGGGGCCGACCGGCGCTTCACGTATTCGCTGCAATTGAAAGACCCCACGCTGGCTACCAAGCTGGTGAAGGGCCTGAAGAAAATTTCGCCCTTCACGCTGGCCGGCGACTACTCGCGGCAGGCGGCCCGCCTCACGGCCGTCACCAGCATTCCGGTTATTCGCTACGAGAATTACAAGCTCGATTCACTGCGCCTGAACGTGGGCTCGGACCCCGCGAAGCTGGACTACAGCCTGCGCCTGGCCCAGGCTGCCCAGGATACAACGCTGAAGCTGCGCCGCCCGAGCATCATCGGCAACGTGGCCAACAACAAGCTGTTTACCCGCGTGGCGATTCTGGGCGACTCGGCCAACCGCGAGCGGCTGGCGGTGGCTGGCACCTTGCAGGCACTGGCGCAGGGCGGTGGCCGGGGCAGCAGCAGCGTGGTGTATGAGTTTGAGGCCGCGCCCGAGCAGGTGATTAATTACGAGAACTGGACGGCGGGGGCCAACAACTTCGTGCGCTACTACCCCACCGGCGAAGTGGTGGCCAATGGCCTGAACCTGACTAACGGCCGCAGTTCACTGGCCCTGCAAAGCCAGAACCCGCAGGTACGCACCTCGCCGCTGAGCGTCACGTTCACCAATTTCGAGCTGGCCGAGCTGGCTAAAATCGTGCAGCAGTCCGACTCCTTGGTGGCCGGCAACCTGAATGGCACGGCCCGCATCGATAACCTGGGCAAGAAAACCCAGGCCTTCTCGGCCGATGCCACCATCAAAAACCTGGTGTTCCAGAAGGCCCAGATTGGCGACATTGCCGTGAAGGCCACCAACCCCGCCCCCAGCCGCTACGACCTTGACGCGCGCCTGACCGGCGGCGCGGCCGGCACGGTGGGCGGCGCGGGCAACGACGTGCGCGTATCCGGCACTTACCTGGCCAGCAGCGCTACCCCACTGAATCTGATAGTCGATGCCAACCGGCTTAACCTGAAGCTCATCGAGCCCTTCTCGGTGGGGCAGGTGCGGCGGGCCAGCGGCTACGTGCGCGGCCAGCTCACGGTGAAGGGCGCGCCGAGCGCGCCGGTGGTGCGCGGCACGTTGAATACTTCCGACGATGCCGCTTTTGTGGTGCCGCAGCTGGGCTCGCTCTACCGCCTGCCCAACCAGGCCATCGCGTTTGAGGACCGCGGCCTGGCTTTCCGCGACTTCACGGTGCTCGATTCAACCTCGAACCAGGCGGTTATCAACGGCTATTTGCTGACCAAGGACTTTGTGAATTACACCTTCGATATGCGCGCCACGACCAACAACTTTATGGCCGTGAATAGCACTCGCAAGAATAACCCGCTTTTCTACGGCAAGCTGGCCGTGGATTCGGACACGCGCCTGACGGGGCCGATGACCCTGATTAAGGTGGTGACCAACGTGACCGTGGTAGAACCCTCGAACCTCACGGTGGAGTCGCCGGCTGCCGACCCGAGCAAGGTCGACACCGAAGGCATCGTGCAGTGGATTGACAAGAGCGCGCCCATCGATACCATGCTGGCCCGCCGCCTGGCCGCCGGCGACACCCTGCGCATGGCCGCCGCCGGCTACGACGTAACGGCCGTGGTGACGGTGACCGACAAAACTCCTTTCACCATCGTCATCGACCCGGTGAGCGGCGACAACCTGCGCGTGCGGGCCAACGGCACGCTCAACACCAACATCGACCCCACCGGCAACATCACCCTAAGCGGCCGGCTGGAAGTGGCGCGCGGCCAGTACCACTTGTCGCTCTACGACCTGGCCTCGCGCGACTTCATTCTGCGGCCAGGTTCCAGCATCACCTGGAGCGGCGACCCGTACAATGCCGACCTCAACCTGACGGCCATCTACCGGGTGCAGGCCGCGCCGGCCGACCTGCTGGCCGGCCAGGGCAGCAACGACCCCACCGCCAACACGCTCTCGCGCAACCGCCTGCCCTTCATGGTGCTGCTGAACGTGACCGAAAACCTGACTAAGCCGCTCATTGGGTTCGACATCAGGCTGCCCGAAAACCAGCGCGGCGCGCTCAATGGCGAGGTGGAAGCCAAGCTGGCCCAGCTGCGCCAGCCCAACCAGACCTCGGAGCTCAGCAAGCAGGTATTCTCGCTGCTGATTCTGGGCCGCTTCCTACAGGAAAACCCCTTTCAAAGCAGCGCCAGCGAAGGCTTCGTGGCCACGCAGCTGCGCGGCTCGGCCAGCGCCGTGCTCACCGACCAGCTCCAGAACCTGACGGGCAAGTACCTGGCCGGCCTGGGCATCGACCTGGGCGTGACCAACCAGGCCGACTACAGCAGCGGAGCCACCAAAAGCCGCACCGACCTGAACGTAGCCGTGCGCCGCCAGTTCCTGAACAACCGCCTCTCCGTGCGCCTCGGTACCGACGTGCCCCTGAGCGGCAACAGCGGCACCAACGCCACGCAGGGCGCCAACGCCGCCAGCAACTTCGCCGGCGACGTTAGCATTGAGTACACGCTGCTGCGCGACGGCCGCTTACGCCTGCGCGCTTTCCGCCAGAATGGCTATGAAGACATCGATGGCCAAATTGTGAAAACCGGCGCGGCCCTGGTGTTCCAGCGCGAATACCGCGACCTGAAGGAGCTGTTTTCGAAAGTGCCGAAGGAGATTAAGGCTGAGCGCAAAGTACAGCGCAAGGAAGAAAAGGCCGAGAAAAAAGCCGGCGGCAATGACTCGACCCAAACCGCCCCCGTTGCCCGGGCCGATAGCAGTAAAGTGAAATGAGAAAGCTGCCTTCCGATATCCGCCCGCCTGGGCTGCGCCGCCTACTGGCCGCAGACAACACCGCTGAAACTTCTGTATTTAAATTGACTACCACTCCCTTTACCGTTTTGCCTGCACGGGCGCTCACCTCATCCCCCGGCCCCCTCTCCCGCGGAGAGGGGGAGAGTTCAACAAACCTGTCGTCAGGCACCACCCTCTCCGCGGGAGTGGGGGGCCGGGCCCCGGAGGGGTCTCGTGAGGTGACGGCCGCGCGCCTCCTGGCCCCACTCCTGCTCCTGCTGGCCTCCTGCTCGGGCCTGCAATACATACCCAAGGGCGAAAAGCTCTACACCGGCAGCAAAATCATCATCAAGGCCCCCGAGAAGCTGCCGAAGCAGTCGACGCTGCAAGCCGAGCTCGAATCGGTGATTCGGCCCAAGCCGAATGCTTCTATTCTCGGGCAGCGGCCCAAGCTGTACTTCTGGCACCTGGGCGTGGGCAAGAAAAAGGGCCTGGGCAAGACGCTGGCCGACAAGTTCGGCGAAGCGCCGGTGCTGCTCTCGCAGGTGAAGGGCGCCGCCACGCGCGACCTCATCAGCAACCGCCTGCACAACAACGGCTACTTCCGCGGTACTACCACGTCGGAGGTGAAGGAGCAGGAAAAAACCGGCCAGGTAGACTACACGGCCACCACCGGCCCGCTCTACCACTACACCGAGGTCAAATTCCCTAAGCGCGATACGCTGATTGACGCCGCCATCCGCCGCACGCAGGGTGCGAGCCTGCTGAAGGTGGGCGACGCGTACAACCTCAATACCCTCACGGCCGAGCGGGTGCGCATCGACGCGGCGCTGAAAAACGAGGGTTACTACTACTTCTCGCCCGATTTGCTGATTTTTCGGGTCGATAGCACGCTGGATAAGCAGGCCACCGTCGACCTGTGCGTGAAGCCTACCGCCCCCAACCAAACCCTGCGCCCCTACTGGCTCGACCAGGTGAAGCTCAACACCGACTACGTGCTGACCGATACGCTGCACCGCCAGCCTATTCGCTACCAGGGCTACCAATATTTTCCCGACGAGAAGATTTTCAAAGCCTCCGCCATCACCCGGGCCTCCTTTCTGTACCCCGACAGCGTGTTCCGTCGTCGCCGCCGCGACCAGACCCTGAGCCGCCTGATGAACCTGGGCACGTTCCGCTTCGTCGAAATCCGCTTCAAGCCCGCTGCCGCCGGCGATACCACCGTGCAAACGCCCGCCGGCCCGCCCTACCAGCGCGCCCGCCTCGATGCCGAGGTGCTAATGACCCAGCTCAAGAAGAAAAGCCTGCGGGCCGAAGTGCAGCTCGTCACCAAAACTAACGGCTTCACCGGGCCGGCGCTCATCGTGGCCTTCCGCAACCGCTCGGCGCTGCGCGGCGGCGAGCAGCTGCTGGTAAATGCCACTGCCAGCACCGAAACCCAGACCGGCAGCGGCGCCGGCGGCGTGGGCCTCACCAGCTACGAGCTGGGCGTGAGCGCGCAGCTGCTCATTCCGCGCCTGGTAGTGCCCGACCTGCCGCTGTTCGACGTGCACCTGCCCAACTCCGATTTCCAGCCCCGCACCGCCATCGCGGCCGGCTACAAAACGGTGACGCGCGCCGGCTACTTCCGCGAAAACCTGTTCAACGTGAGCTACGGCTACTCCTGGAAAACCAGGATTACCAACGAGCAGGAAATCCGGCCCATTGATATTACCTACGTGCGCCTGGGCAGCCAGGAGAAGCCCTTCACCGACCTGCTCAATTCCCGGCCCTACCTCAAAAGCGCCTTCCAGCAGCAGTTCATTCTGGCCAGCTCGTACCGCTACACCTACAACCAGCAGGTACTGGAGCAGCGCCGCCAGCAGATTTACTTCAGTAGCCAGGTGGAGGGCAGTGGCAACCTGGCCCAGAGCATCGCCAGCAGCTTCGGCTTCCCCAAAACCGAGGGCAAGTACACCATCGGCGGCCAGCAGTTCAGCCAGTACCTGAAGTTCGATTTTGAGGTGCGCGAGTACTACCGTACCAACCCCAATCCGGCCTCCGGCAACCGCATCGTGGCGCGCCTGCAGGCCGGCGTGGGCCAGCCCTACGGCAACTCCGACGTGCTGCCCTACCCCAAGCAGTACGGCATCGGCGGGCCCAACTCGGTGCGGGCCTTCGCGGCGCGCGGCGTGGGGCCGGGCACCTACAAGCCCGCCCCCGGCGAGCAAACCCGCAACCAGTTCTACGACCAGGTGGGCGACATTCGCCTCGAAGGCAACATCGAATACCGCCAGGACCTGTTCCCCTACGTGAAGGGGGCCGTGTTCCTCGACGCTGGCAACATCTGGCTGGCCAACCCCGACCCCAGCCGCCCCGGCGTGGGTGCCAACGGCAACCCCGACGGCCGGTTCGGCCAGTTCAGCCCCCGCACGTTCTTCAAGGAGCTGGCCGTGGGGGGCGGCGCGGGCATCCGCATCGACGTGCAGTTCTTCGTCATCCGCTTCGATTACGCGCTTCCCCTGCGCGACCCCACCGGCAAAACGGTCATCGGCGACCCTGGCCGGCTGAACCTGGCCATCGGCTACCCATTCTAGCGAATTATCAGCATCCGTTCGAACGGCCGCTCCCGGTCGAACAAGTAGCGGTACGTGGCGTGGGTTTTCACGATGCTCGCCCCGATGGAGCGAATTGTGACCAGCATGCGCGGGTTGAAGTCCCCAATCCAGTTCATTTCAAGGTCGACGTAGCCTGCGTCGATGAACTGCTGGCGGGCATACGTCAGCATGGCCGCATCCACGCCCTTGCCCTGGTACTCGGGCACCACGCCGTAGATGATGCCGAACATGCGCTTGTCGGGCCGCCGCATGAAGCGCCAACGCGCCACCAGAAAGCGCAGCTTGCCCCACAGGTTCAGCCGCCGGCCCACGTGCCGAAAAATCTGGTTCAGCTCGGGCAGGCTGATGAAAAACGCCACCGGCTCGCTGCCTTTGTAGACAAACCAGAGCAGACGCTCATCCACCACGGGCTTCATTTCCTTCACAATGCTGCGGGCCTGGTCCAGCGTCATCGGCTTCACGCCGCCGTGCTTGGCCCAGGCCAGGTTGTACACGTGGTGGAAATCGTGGGCCAGCTTTTCGGCGTCGGCCTTGCGGGCGTGCTCGAAGCGAAATTCGGCCGCGTGCCCTGCAGCCTGCTGCGCGAAACGGGCGTGCAGCGGGGCCGCCGTGGTACGGTAGCAGGTGTACTGCTTGAAGTAGAGCTGAAAGCCATACTGCTCGAACAGCAATTGATAATACGGCGGGTGCCAGAACATGCCGTAATTGGGCGGCCGGTCGAACCCGTCAATCAGCAGCCCCCAAAAACGGTCGCGCTCGCCGAAGTTGATGGGGCCGTCCATGGCCTGCATGCCCCGCGCCGCCAACCACTGCCGGCCCGCGTCGAAAAGCTGGTTGGCCGCCACCTGGTCATCAACGCACTCAAAAAAGCCCAGGCCGCCGGTGGGCAGGTCGGCATTCTGCACGTCCACCGCGTCGCGGTTGAGGAAGGCCGCCACCCGGCCAACGGTGGCGCCGGCCGCATCGGTCAGCACCCAGCGAATGGCCTCGCCGTGGGCAAATTTCGGGTTTTTGGCGGGGTCGAATACGGCCTCGACCTCGTTTTCGAGGGGCCCGATGTACTGGGGCACGGCACCGTGCAGGCGGGCGGGCAGGGCAATGAATTCCCGCGCCAGGCGGGCAGTGGTTACTTCGAGCAGCGGCATACGAAAAACAAACAACGGCCGCGCGAAACAGCGGCGGCCGGGCCACAAAGAAAAGCCCTGGCGTTGGCCCGGGCCGGCCAGACGGGCAATTGCAGGGCCAGGCTATGACGATTCTGGGGCTGCTACCAAGGCATACGTTAGTGGGCCCGCAAAACTGTTGCCATACGAAAACCGCCCGTTGGCTATCAATCCAGCCCGATTAAACGATAGTGCAAAATGGCAATCTATCTCTCCCAATACATTTGATTCATACTTCTGACAAAACACAATACGCAACGTTATGAACCTTTTTTCCTCCCTCCCGGTCGCTGCTACCTTTATTTACCTGCTTGCTTTTACACCCGGCGAGGCCCGGGCGCAGGGAGGACCTGCAGCCGGAAACGTGTATGCCGCCGTGGCCCTCCGCAACGACCCTCGGCCGGTTGCGGCCGCGGAGCCCGAGGAACAGCTCGTTATCATGGGCAAAATCACAAATCCGGCCGGCGTGCTGCCGGGCGCGGTCGTCATCCTGACGGCAACCAAGCAAATGGCTGTCACCAACGGCGACGGCGAGTTTCAATTCGTGGTGCCGGCCAGCGCCGGCCAGCTTCGGGCCCGGGTTACCTATGCCGGCTATGCCGATGAGCTGATGACCCTGAACGACGGGGCCGCCGCATCCACCGTCAACCTGGCCAACGCAACCGTGATTGTAGTAGCCCGCAAGCAGCAGCTCAAAGTCTACCTCAAAACTGCCCGCAAGCAGGTGCGGCGCTCACTCCGGCATCTGCACAGCTAAGCAGTCAGCCAAAAGCAACCGTCATGCTGCGCTACGCGCAGCAACTTGCTCGCATCGTTACAGCAGCTTCGGGGTTGGTGTGCGTGCCGGGCGGGCGGCTAGTTGCCGGTGACAACGACCAGCGGGCGGGCGGCGAAAAGCCGCCCGCCCCAAACACTCCGTGCACCAACCCCAAAACCGCGACAAATAGCTGATTTACGTTCGCAAGCGGGCGCTGCACGCAGCATGGCCGGCATTTACTCGTTTGCTTCTGCGCAGCTACTTAATGAGCAGTGCCATTGCTGACTGTTGAGTAGGCAGCCCTGGCCTTTTATCCTTACCAAAGAAGCTGTTTAAGTTAACCGAAAACCCTTTTGAAACGGTCATGCTGAGCTTGCCGAAGCATGACCGTTATTTTAACTTCAACAGCTTCTAAGAGTCAAACGCCCTTCCGGCCATATGGCCAGAAGGGCGTATTTACGCAGTTGCCTGTCTGGTCTACCCTTTTCAAGCGGAGGCACGATGTCGCGGACGCAGGGCAGGTAGGGTTCGTAGCCGTTCTTGGCTTTGAAGCAGGCAGCGAAGACCTGAACGGAGGCGAAGCCGCCGGGCGCGTGGGCATTGCGGGCGGCCTGCAGCTTGGTAGCGGGCAGGATGCTGAACACGTTGTTGGCCCCGGCATCGAAGCTGGTGGGCGCAGCCGCGCCCATCAAGGCGTTTTACCCGAGCCACAGGCGCGGCCCATCGGCAGTAAGCCATTGGCCTATAGCATTTTTCTGGCTGGTGTACAGGTAAGCGATATAGGAGCGCGGCTTGCCCCCGCCCGTGACGGACCGGAATCGTTTAAAGCGGTTTCCTAACTAATAAACAGAATTAAAATCATCAAAGCATTGATTTACAAGTTTTTGATTTATCGTTTTTGATTTTTAATTCAACCGTAAGGTGTATCCCAACTCCGAAACCGCTTTGGAACGATACATCCCCAGGGGGACGTAACCGGCAGGGCTGAAAGTGCATACGTCCTGAGCAATAAACCGGGCGCGGAACACCGCGCGGCGAACATTGGGGCCACTGAAGCCTGGGGCGATTAAAAGCGGTGCGCGGGGCGATGGCCCAACCACCGGCCGGCCGGCACGTAGCGCGAGGCCACGGCCAGCGGGGCGAAGGGCATAACCGCCGCTCCTTCCAGCCGCAGCAAGGTAGCGTACTGGTTGGGCCGCAGAACCCGCAACAGGCGCTGGTAGTAGCCGCGCAGCAGGGGCTGGGCCGTGGCGGCCGGCACGGGCTGGCCGGCCGGCTGGGCCTCTTCCTGCACCTTCAGCTGCCAGAGCTCGTCGTAGAGCGCCTGTTGCAGGCGATGGGCCTGGCCCTGGTCGAGCAGAAGCAGGTCGGCCAACCCGGCCGTTTGCTGGCGGGCCAGGCTCCGTAGCTCGGCGTCGGCTTGCGGAGCTGGGGTTTCGCGCTCGGTGGTGGTGAGGGAGCAGGTTTGGGCTTTGAGGGGCACGCCCGACAAGCTGAGCAGGAAAATGCTGCCAATAAAAAGAAGCTTCATAGGGAAAGGCCTTCCGTTGACTAGCCCGGAGTTGAGCGGTGAAGGTGAAGCAAACCTAGCCCGGCAGCTGGCCTATAGCTGCGCAAACCGGCCGAACGAGTACCTTTCCTAAACGAAGGCACCTTTTGCGTACCCGAGCAGTTTACCCCTCTCCTTCTCGCTATAGCTATGTCTTCTCCCCGGCCCCTTACCTGCGTCATCATCGACGACAACGAGTTTAACCGGCTTACCCTGGAGCATTTGGTGAGCATGAACGAGTCGCTGACGCTGCTGACCTCGCTCGGCGACGGCATCGCGGCCCTGCGCTTTCTGGAAAGCAGCCCGCCCGTCGATTTACTGCTGCTCGACATCGAAATGCCCGAACTCTCGGGCCTCGACCTGGTGCGTATTCTGCCCCAGCCCACGCCAGCCATCATTCTGGTTACCTCGCACCGCGACTTTGCCGTTGAGGCGTTCGACCTGCGGGTGGTCGATTACCTGATAAAGCCCGTCAACTTCGCGCGCTTTCACCAGGCCATCACCCGGGCCCTGGCCCAGCGCGAAGCCCGGCCGGCCCGCCCCGAAGCCACGGCCCTGCTCCCCGAGCCCGGCAGCCCCGACCAGCACCTGTTCGTGAAGGTCAACAACCGCATGGTGCGCCTCAACTTCGACGACGTGCTGTTTATCGAAGCGCTTTCGACCTATTCCGTGCTCGTTACCGCTACCCAGAAGCACATCGTGTACGCCACGCTCAAAAGCCTGGAAGAGCGGGTGCCGTTCGGGCATTTTCAGCGGGTGCACCGCTCCTACATCGTCAACACCCAGCGCATCGAGGTAATCGAAGACAACATGCTGCGCCTGGGGCCCTACGAAGTGCCGGTGGGCAAGTCTTACCTGGAGGCTTTTCATCGCAGCCTGCGCAACCTGTAGGCGGGGCCGGCGTTCAGACCATTTCCCGAATCCAGGTTTCGCCCTGGGCAAAGCTGTCGAAAAACCGAAGGTGCAGTTTACTTGCGTTACCGTTTAACTCGACTGAATGCAGGAAGCGGGCCTCCACCTGCTCCGTGCTTTCCACCACGGCACAGTGGGTCAGGCCGGCTTCCCGCATGGCCTGCGGCATCCATTCCCACACCATCCAGTGCCGGTCTTCCGTGCTCAGGGGCGGGGCCGTAGTGCGCTCGGTAAACAGGCAGTGCAGGCACTCATCGCGCAGCAGCCGCAAAATCTGGCCGAACAGCCCGCGCACTTCGCTGCTCACCATAGGCACGATATGCCACTCGATGCGCAGATAGCCGCTGGAATGCCGAAAAACATTGGCCAGGGAGTTACTCAAAGGCATCGTTTCGTGGGCGAAGGGGGGCAGGGTATTCATGGCTTATGGAGGGTTTAAGTAAGTAGCCAGAATGAAGTAGTAAGTAGTAATATTGTCGTGCTACAACATTCAATTGCTTGAACAAAATATTGCTACTTGTTACTTATGTCCTGCGACTTAATACGTGTATCAGAAACCTGTAAAGCAATAATGTGGGGCAGCTACCGCCCCCGGCGCAGATGGATTTGGGGCACGCGCGCCTGCGGTTGCCGTGGCCCAATCGCGGTATACTCCTGATACTGTGGCGCAGTGTTATTTTCCAGATGGGCGCTCAGCAGCAGCAGCAGCCCCCCCAACACCCCCGTGAGCACGGAGGCCAGGTAGAAGCGGCCGAAACGATGCACGTTGGCCAGGATTTTGGCGGTGAGCGAATAGTCGGACATCATTGGGAGCAGGCGGCGAGGGGCGAAAGAATGGCGGCACGCGGGCGCAGCGCCGTCGCCCGCGCATCGGCACCAGGGCCGCTAGCGGCAGCCGGCACGACCACGGCAGCCTCCACGAGCGGCGTGCGTACCGAATCCAGCAAAATTTCAGGCCGCCCCATCGGAGTGGCCCACGGCCGTTGGCCTCGCGCCGGCCCCGGCCCGAGGCCGGGCTTGCCGGCCAGGCCAGCGCCCGGCAGGTAGGTGTGCGGCTGGCCCGGCAGGGGCCATGTGCGAATCAGGATTTTCATGGCGGGAAAAAGGAGATGCAACAAACCCTTGACATTCAGGATTTAATACAAATTAAACCTGTCTTATAACCAGTCAACCCCTAAAATCGCCTGGCACGCCTGCTACCTGTGCGAACGGGCGGCATTCGTGTGCGAAGGTTTCAGCCACCACCACCGGGCGGCGCGGCGCGGAGCGGGGAGGCCAGCTCAGCGGGCAAGGCCGCCAGGGCACACTCCACGGCGGCCACCAACGATACCAGCGCCGCCCGCAGGGCATCCGGCGAGTCGTGCGGCCCTTTGGCCCGCGCCCGGGGGTGTTTTCGGGCCAGGGTGTCCATCGCGGGCTCGATGCCGGCCACGCCCATGGCCAGCAAATTGGGTTTGACGTGGTGCACCAGGCGGGCTACTTCCGGCCAGTCATTCTGCCCACCCGCTGCCCGCAGCAGGGCCAGGCTCTCGGGCATGTTGGTGAGGAAGGACCGGATGATGGTGGCCACGAACTCCGCGCGCCCCTGCGCCAGCTCGCGCAGTTCGCGCAGGTCGTAGGCCACGGGCGCCGGGGTGGGCAGCAGCGCTTCCATCTTGCGGTAGAGGGTGGCCTCATCGTAGGGCTTGGTCACGCAGTCATTGAAGCCCGCCGTCAGGTACCGCTCAATATCGTTCCGGAAGGCATTGGCCGTGAGAGCAATGACCGGAGTAGTGGCCCGGCGCGGGTTGGGCAGCCGGCGCAGGCGCTTGGTCACGCCCACGCCGCTCAGGCCCGGCATCTGAATGTCCATCAGCACGAGGTCGAAGTCCTGGTCGGCCAGCAGCGCCAGCGCCACGGGGCCATCTTCCGCGATGGTCAGCCGCACGTGCCAGGCCTCCAGTATCAGGCGCGCCACGGTGCGGTTGATGGCGTTGTCTTCGACCAGCAGCACGCGCGTGCCCGCCAGCCGGCCGGTATCGTAGGCCACGGCGGGGGCGGGCCCAACCGCTGCCGCCGCCGTGGCCTTGGCCAGCACCAGCGTAAAAGCAAAAGTACTGCCCTCGCCCACGGTGCTTTCCAGCGTGAGCTGCCCCCCCAGCTGCGCGACCAGCGCGCGCGAAATACTCAGCCCCAGGCCCGTGCCCCCGTACTGCCGGGTGGTAGCGGCGTGGGCCTGCGTGAAGCTCTCGAAGATAAGCGCCTGCTTATCGGGGGCAATGCCCGGGCCGGTATCCGTCACGCTGAAGCGCACGGTCAGCTGCTGGCTGCTTTCTGCCAGCAGCTCGCTGCGGACGCTGATGCTGCCCTGCGCGGTAAATTTCACGGCGTTGCTCATCAGGTTGAGCATAATCTGGTTGAGGCGGTGCGGGTCGCTCACCACCCAGGGCAGGGCGCAACTCTCGCGCAGGGCCACTCCCCGAAAGGTCAGCCCCTTTTCCTGGGCCTGCATGATGAGCGGATGCAGAGCTTCGGCAACCGAGTCGCACAGGTTGAAGGGAGTGGCTTCGAGCTCCAGCTTGCCGGCCGTGATTTTGGCCATATCGAGCACGTCGTTCAGCACCCGAAGCAGGTGCTGCCCCGATGAGGTAATCACGCGCACCAGCTCCTGCTGGCGCGGGTCGAGGGCCGTTTTGGCCAGCTGGTTGGTCATGCCCAGCACGCCGTTCATGGGCGTGCGGATTTCGTGGCTCATGTTGGCCAGGAAGTTCTCGCGGGCGCGGGCAGTGGCTTCGGCCTCGTGGCGGGCCCGCTGGGTTTCCTGCTCCGCCAGAATGCGCCCCGTGATATCGTGGGCATGGGAAATGATGTAGGGAGCCTGGTTTTCTTCGTGCATCACCACGTTGTGGTAAAGCAGGTAGCATATGGCTGCCGAACCGTGGGGGCGCACGCGCAGCACGCCCCGGGCTTCGCCCTCGGCCTCGATGCTCGCCAGATAGTGGGCAAAATTTGCCTGGTCTTCGGCCAGCAGCTGCGCGGCCACGGGCTGCCCCAGCAGCTCGGCCACGGGCCGGCCCAGCACTGTCGCCAGCGCGGGGTTCACGGATAGCACCGTGCCGGCCAGGTCGTAGGTGCAGATGAGGGCCTGGGCGTAGTGCATCAGGTCGCGGTACTGCTTTTCGCTGCGCTCCAGCGTGTGCTGGGCCTGCTTCAGGGCCGTGATGTCGGTGCTCACGCCCAGCACCCGCATGGTGCCGTCGGGCAGCAGCAGCCGCCGCTTCACGCTCTGAAACCAGCGCACCTCACCCACCAGAGTCACCGAGGCTTCCGATAGCACTTCCTGGCCCGTGGCCAGCACCTGCGCATCCACGGCCGCATACTGGGCAGCTTCCCGGGCCCTGGCGGCTTGCAGCCCGGGGCTGGCCTGGGCAGCCCGGCCCAGCTCCTCCAGCTGCCGCAGGGTGCGGTTGCCGAATACGACCCGTCCTTCCGCATCGCGCACGTAAATGGCGCTGGGGTTGGTGTCGAGCACCAGCTGCATGAACTCCTGCTGTTCGCGCTGGGCGGCCTCGCTGCGGCGGCTTCGCTCTTCCGCCTGGATGCGGGCCGTCACATCCAGGCCGTAGCCCAGGATGAAGAACTGGCCGGGCACGTCCTGCGTCATCCGCTTAAAGTGCCGTTGGTGATGGCGCGCACCGTCGGGGTGGGGCGTGGAGTCGTCCCACGCAATGGGCTCCGGGCTGTGCAATACCTGGGCAAACATGCGCTGCCGCTGCTCGGCCAATGCCACCGGAAAGGGGTGCTGCTGGCTGTATTCGGCCAGGGTATGGCCTGGCAGCCAGGCGCGCTGGGCGGCATCGGGCACGGCCTGGGGGTTGGCATACACGTAGCGCTGGTGCTCATCCATCACCACCACTTCCACCGGCAGCTCGTCGAGAATGGTTTCGTAAAATACCCGCTGGGCATCGCGCTGGGCGTTGGCCTGTCGGGTGGCCGTCACGTCTATCAGGTACAAGTTGACATACGCTTCAGTGGGCACGGGCACTACAAATACCGTGAAGGCACGGGCCGCGATTTCCACCTCCAGCTCCTGGCGCTGGCCCGTGGCCAGGCAGGCGGCGGCAATGGCCTGTAGCCGGCCCCAGACCAAGCCAAGCGCTTCTTCCGACACGGTTTGCCCGATACGGAGCGCGGCGGAATTACGGTAAATGATGCGGCCCCCGGCGTCGAAGCGGGCAATGGGGTTGGGGGTTTCGTCGGACAAGCGCGATACCAGGCGCAGCTGCTCTTCCCCTTTGCGCAGCACCGTTACATCGCGGCAGCTTAGCAGCCAACCCGTGCCGCTGCCCATTTCCACGGCCACGATGTCGCGCTCCAGCACCCGGCCGCTGCGCAGGGCCAGCAGGGCATTCACGTGCGAAACCGGGAATTCCCGGGCCTGGGCCAGCTCGGCAAAGTAGGCGGCCGGGTCGGCCACGCGCTCCAATACCATGTTCACCAGGGTCGCCATGGGCGCGCCCAGCCACTGGCTGGCGGGCAGGGGCAGCTCCAGCAGGTGGCAGTACTGGTCGTTGATGAGCGAAATGCACAAGTCCGCATCCAGCAGCAGCAGTCCTTCGCGCAGGTAGCCTACCAGGCTGTGCAGGCGTTGGGTGGCGGCCGCCTGCCCGGCGCGGGCCTGGGCCAGCTCCGCTTCCAGGTGCCTCACTCGGGCGCCGGTGGCCAGCAGCTCCTCCGCAGCGGTGTCGTTTGTAACCCCCAAAGTTTGGGGCAGGGAAGCATCCATACGAAAGTGACAAATGGATTTAGTGCATGCGCAACGCCCCACCAGCTCCAGGCCGCACCAACTGTGCCCGCAGCCCGGCAACGGGGCCCGGGCAATCCCTAAAGTTACCCGGCGCGGAGCATCTTCTGCCAACAACTTTACCAATGCTGGCTGGCGCTGTGCCAACGCACCAGGCGAGGAGCCGAATGGCGGCCAGGGCCGGCCACCGGCCTGCTGCGCGCCGCCCCGCCCCTGGCCGGCTTTGGGCAGGCCGCAACCACGCACGGGCCACCGGCCCCATAAGCAAAATGCCCCTGGCTGAAAACCGAGGGGCATTTTGTTTGTGGTGGGAAGTAAAGGATTCGAACCTTCGACCTCTGGCGTGTGAAGCAAGCGCTCTAAACCAACTGAGCTAACCTCCCGGGCTATCTGGCCGAACCGACGTTCGAACCAAAAATAAAACAGCCACTTAGTTCTTGTGCTAAGTGACTGTTATTCAGTGTGGGGAATACTGGGTTCGAACCAGTGACCCTCTGCTTGTAAGGCAGATGCTCTGAACCAGCTGAGCTAATCCCCCGAATGGCAGTGCTGCCGTTTGGTGATGCAAAGATGGCAGGTCTTTTTGGAAATGCCAAACCCGGTGCCCGTATTTCCCCATTACCGGGCTAACGTACGGCCCGGTTTCGCCGCCAACAATTTCATTTACAGGACCAGAAATTTTTCGAAGAAATTTCTAAAATGCGATTTCCGGCCCCGCGCAACGTAATCGGGAGGCAGCCGTTAACGACGAAATCAGTTACTTCTCACCCCCCTCTTTTCCACCTCATGAACACGCAACTGCTCCAGAACTACTCGGAAGACGAAAAAACCGCTTACCTGAGCGCCGTCGCCAGCCTCGCCACTGCCGACCGCCAGGCCTCGCCCGCCGAAGGCCAGTTCCTGCAGGCGCTATGCCAGCAGGCCGGCCTGTCGGCCAGCTCGACGCAGCAGGTTTCGGCGGCCGCCAACGACCCCAACAATGCCAGCATTCAGCAGCACCTCGATGTGCTGAAGGGCAGCGACCTGCGCTACTCGCTCGTGACCGACCTCATCAGCTTTTCCCGCGCTGATGGCGCTTACTCGAACGACGAGGAAGCCATGGTCAACAAAATGTCGCAGTACTTGGGCATCAATCAGCAGCAGCAGCAAACCCTGGAAACGGTAGTCGACCAGGCCGCCACCGTGAGCCACGACCCGCAGGACCCCGCCAAAGAAGGCTTCTTCAGCAGCATCGGCGACAAGCTTTCCAACGTCGGCATCCCCAAAGGCGCGCTGATGGCGGGCCTGCTCGGGGTGGTGGCTCCCATGGTGCTCTCGAAAGTGATGGGCGGCGGTAGCTCGAACGCCAACGCCAACGCCGGCTATGGCGACCAGGGCAGCTCGGGTGGCGGCTTGGGTGGCCTGCTCAGCGGGGGCATGGGTGGCCTGCTTGGCGGTGCGGCCCAGAGTGGCATGGGCGGCCTGCTCGGCGGCTTGCTCGGCAACGTGATGGGCGGCGGGGCCGGCACCGGCGTACCGCAGCAGCAGTCGGCCATTGGCAGCGGCGGCCTGGGCTCCATCATGTCGGTGCTGGGCGGCCTGGGCGGCCAGCCCAGCCAGCGGTCGGCTAGCTCGGGCGGCGGCGGCCTGGGCAGCCTGATGGGCGGCGGCATGGGCTCGCTGCTCGGCGGCCTGCTCGGCGGCCGCTAGGCCCTAACCAGGCCCTCGCAGCTTCAGCAAAAAGGCCTTTCCGTGCGCGGAAAGGCCTTTTTGTTGGTCGTTGCCGCGCGGTGCCGCCACGCGCCACATCAGGCTTTGGGCGCGGCTACCAGCCCGGGCGCGCCGGCCAGGCTGCCCCCTTCGCGCTCTATCACCTCCACGATGCAGTAGTTGAGAGCCTCCTTCACATCAATGTACTCGTCGTAGCTGGTGGTTTCGACGAAGTACTGCACCGCCACCTCTTTGCCGGCCGGCGTGAGAGCACTGAATTTCATCTGCACGTCCTGCGTCACGAGTGGGTGGGCCTGCATGCCGGCCACGCCCCCGGCAATAATGGCGTGCAGCTGGGCGCTGGTCGTTTTCTGGTCGAAAACCAGGGTGAAGCCCACCCGGCGCGAGGTGCGCAGCGACAGGTTGTCGAGGGGCTTGTCAATCATGCTTTTGTTGGGCACGGTAACGTAGCTTTTCTCGGCGGTGCGCAGGCGGGTGCTGCGGAAGCCGATTTTTTCCACGGTGCCGCTCACGTCGCCAGCCGTCACGAGGTCGCCCACCCCGAAAGGCTGGTCGAGGAAGATGGTGAACGAGGCGATGAGGTTTTCGAGGCTTTCCTTGGCGGCGAAGGCCACCGCCAGCCCGCCAATACCCAGGCCCCCAACGAGGGCCGTCACATTCACCCCAAATACCTGCCCCAGCGCCACCAGTATGGCAACAATGATGAACAGCACCTTCAGCAAATCCTTCGCGAAGGGCAGAAACTGGTTATCGAGTCGCGTAGGGCTAAGCTGAGGGCGCAGGGCGGCGCGGCGGTTCAGCACCAGCAGCGCAAAGTCGACCAGGCGCAGGGCTACCTGCGCGGCAGCCACAATAAAGGCCAGGGCCAGCAGCCGCCCCAGCAGCACCTCGTGCCAGGGAATTTCGCCGGGCCGGGCCAGCAGGCTGTGCGGGTAGGTGAGCGTGGCCCCGGCAAGCTGCAGCGTGACGAGTAGCAGCACCGTCGAGAGGGGCTGGATGAGCAGGCTGTGCAGCTCCTCCTCGCTCACGCCGGCGGCGTAGCGCCTGGTGAGCGCAAATAGCAGCTTGCTGAGTAGCCGCGACAGCAGCCGGCGGAAGATGCTGCCAGCCAGAATAATCAAAGCGGCAATCAGGTACTGGCCCAGGGTGTTGCCCAGGATGGTGTAGTTGAGGAAGGGCGGCAAAGTCATGCGGTGGTTGTGGCGCGAACCCGGTAGCTCGCGTTCCGAAACAGTGATGAACAGCGCGGGGACGCGAACTACCCAGTTCGCGCTGCACCGGCTACTTGGCCCGAATAGCAATAACGGGGTCCAGATTGGCGGCCAGCACGGCCGGCACGATGCCGGCCACGATGCCGATGCCCACCGAAATGAGCAGCCCCAGCACCACCCGCGCCGCCGACATGGAGAGCGGCAGGGCATCCTGCGGCACCAGCGTCACGAGCCACACCAGCAGCAGACCGCCCAGCCCCCCAATCAGGCACAGAAAAATGGCTTCGAACAGGAACTGAAACAGGATGAAGAAATTTTTGGCCCCCAGCGACTTCTGAATCCCGATGATGTTGGTGCGCTCGCGCACACTCACAAACATGATGTTGGCAATGCCAAAGCCGCCCACCAGAATGGCAAACGAGCCGATGATACCCCCCACAATGCCAATCACCCCAAAGAATTTACCAATGGCCGAGGCAATCATCTCGGGGCGGTTCAGGGCGAAGTTGTCGGTTTCGCGAGGTTTCAGGCCCCGGATGTTGCGCATCAGGCCGCGCATCTCGTACTCCAAATCGAGCAGGCCGGCATCTTCATCGCGGCCCTTCACGGCAATGGAGGCGGAAGGGCCACCCCCGAAGCCGGTGGTATTGAGGGTGAAGAGCTTGGTGAACATCGTGAACGGAATGAGGCAGTTGGCATCGTTGCTGGAAATAGTGAGCAGCTTTTTGCCCTCCTTTTCCAGCACGGCAATTACCGTAAACGTCTGGCCCCGGGCCTTGAACTGCTGGCCCAGCGCGTTGCCATCCGGAAACAGATTTTCGGCGATGGTGGCCCCGATGATGGCGACGGGTCGCGCCCCGTCCATCTCCTGCTGCGTGAAATAACGGCCTTCCTTGATGGGCACGTTGCTCACGGCGCGGTAGTCGTAGCTCACGCCCTGCAGCACGCAGTCGGCCACCGAGTTGGAGCCAGCCTTGAACGTATTGCCGTTGTTGGCCGCAAAAATGGCCACGCCCTTGTTGTTGGTCCCGAGCTGCCGGCGCAGCTGCTGAAACTCGCGCGGCGAAGCGTTAGGACGGTTAAAATATTTCCACCACGCAAAATCGGCCCCGAACTCAAAGGGCCATTTCTGCACGTAGATTACCTTGTCGCCCACGAAATCGAGGCTGCTGCGGATATTGGCCTCCAGCGAGTCGACGATGGTGAAAACGGCGATAATGGAAAAAATACCCACCGTGACGCCCAGCAGCGACAGCACCGTGCGCAGCAGGTTGGATTTGAGGGCATCCCAGGCGAAGAGAAAACTTTCGAGGGTGAGGCGGAGCGTGAGCATGGTGCAAAAGACGGGGCTGCGCCGGAAAGTTGCGCCCGCGCGCTGGCCGGCACGAAGCTTCCAGCACAAAAAACAACCAATCTCAAATAAAAGCCGTACTTTTGCCTTCCCAAATTTCCGTATATTCCCTAAATACAGCCCTATGGCAATGAAATTGCACGAGTTCAAATTTGAACTCCCTGAAGAGCTGGTGGCCCTGCACCCCGCCCGCAACCGCGACGAAAGCCGCCTGATGGTGGTGCACCGCGCGACCGGCCAGATTGAGCACCGTAGCTTCAAGGATATCCTCGATTATTTTGACGAGGGCGACGTGCTGGTGTTCAACGACACGAAAGTTTTTCCGGCCCGCCTGTATGGCAACAAGGAGAAAACCGGGGCGAAGATTGAAGTGTTCCTGCTGCGCGAGCTGAACAAGGAGCTGCGCCTGTGGGACGTGCTGGTGGACCCCGCCCGCAAAATCCGGGTAGGCAACAAGCTGTACTTTGGCGAGTCGGACATGGTGGCTGAGGTGATTGACAACACGACTTCGCGCGGCCGCACCATCAAATTTCTGTTCGATGGCACCGACGAGGAGTTCCGCAAGGCGCTGTACGAGCTGGGCGAAACCCCGCTGCCGAAAGAAGTTATCAACCGCGAGACCGAGCCGGCCGATAAGGAGCGGTACCAGACCATCTACGCCGAGCACATTGGCGCGGTGGCGGCCCCGTCGGCTGGCCTGCACTTCACCCGCGAGGTGATGAAGCGCATGGAAATCAAGGGTATTGAGTCGGCGTTTGTGACGCTGCACGTGGGCCTGGGCACTTTCCGCACGGTAGACGTGGAAGACCTGACCAAGCACAAGATGGACTCGGAGAACTTCATCGTGACGGCCCCGGCCTGCGAAGTAGTGAACAAGGCCCTCGATACGAAAAGGAAGGTATGCGCCGTGGGCACCACCACCGTGCGCGCCATGGAGGCGTCGGTGTCGGCCAATGCCCGCATGAAGCCCACCCAGGGCTGGATTGACCGGTTCATCTTCCCGCCCCACGATTTCAAAATCGCCAACTGCATGCTCACCAACCTGCACATGCCGGAGAGCACGCTCATTATGCTGGCGGCGGCCTTCGCCGGCTACCCGCTGCTGATGGAAGCTTACAAGCAGGCCATTAAGGAGAAATATAAGTTCTTCAGCTACGGCGACGCCATGTTGATTCTGTAAAAGAGTTCTGGGGGCTCGGTTTTCTTTTTCCGACCCGTTTTTCCTCTTATCCGCTACTGAATCTGAGTGCCGATATTCCCTGCCAGGAATGTCGGCACTTTTTTTTGGCGGTAGCAAAACGGAGTGGTGCGACGACCAACAAGTCGTCG
>JANNDE010000245.1:0-6879 GCA_031387395.1 Hymenobacter sp. | reverse complement strand
GGAGGACCTGGCCCTGCCCATGCCAGTGGGCGTAGCGTGGAACGCGACAATAAACAGCCCCGAAGAAAGCGCCGAAAGAAGCGCCGAAGTCGTGAATATTAACCTCGGGTTGGCCCATGGTTCTCCGGGCATTATTATGTTTCTGCTCGGCCTACACCAGCAGGGCGTGGCACCCAAGAAATGCCGCGCCCTGCTGGAACAGGCCCTGGCTTTTCTGCTGGCGCAGGAACTGACAGACGGGCATTCGCTATTCCCTTCCACCGTTGCCGCCGACACGCAGCAAGGCCTGGGGCCCAGCCAACTGGCATGGTGCTACGGCGATTTAGGCATCGCCTACGTGTTGCTGCGTGCGGGAGGCTATTTCCGGAACGACGCCTGGTACCGAAAAGGACTCCAGGTTGCGCTGCATGCTGCCGGCCGGGATGTCGGGAGCGACCAGCGCATGAACACCGGATTCTGCCACGGCACGGCGGGCATTGCATTTCTCTTTCAGCGCCTCTTCGAGCTAACCGGTGATGCCGCGCTCGGCCAACGGGCTCAGGAGTGGCTGGCGATAACTCTTGAACACCTGCCGGCCCAGTTGCAGGCATTGCAGGCCGATTTCTCCATCCGCCCCTTCGACCCCGGTAGCCCGACGGATATGGAACAGCGCTACGGGCTGCTGGAAGGCCTCGCGGGCACGGGGCTGGTGCTAACGGCTTTTGCCAGCCCGGCCCAAACAGGCTGGTCCAAGCTGTTCCTCCTCCATCCTTAAGTAGTCAGTAGTCAGACTTTGTTTAATACGCTCATAATCAAATTTTTATTATCTGACTACTGACTACTCAATTCTGACTACTTACTTAATCCTTCTTCGTTTCGACTTTTTTATGCGCAGCTTTCCGCTATACAAGCAACTCGACATGATGGATTGCGGGCCAACCTGCCTGCGCATGATTGCCAAACACTACGGCCGCAACCTGAGCTTGCAGGCCTTGCGCGATGCCAGCGGCATCAGCCGGGAGGGGGTTTCGCTACTGGGCATCAGCCAGGCCGCCGAAAAATTCGGCTTTCATACTCTTGGCGCAAAACTGACATTTAAGCAGTTGACTACGGAAGTTCCGTTGCCTCTCATCGCCCACTGGCAGCAAGAGCATTTTGTTATTGTTTATAAATTTAAACGCAACAAAGTTTACGTGGCCGACCCCGCGGGCACCCTCTTCACCTACACCACCGAAGAATTCTGTGCCAAGTGGGGCGCTTCGGCCGAGGGACCAGGCAGCACCGGTATTGCCTTACTGCTTGAGCCCACCCCGAGCTTTTACGAGGATGAAGAAGGCGAGCCGGCAACAACGCTGTACGGCTTCCGGAGCCTGTTTGCGCACCTTACCCCCTACCGCAAGCTCATCGTACAGCTGCTAATCGGGTTGCTGGCCGGTAGCAGCATCCAACTGATGCTGCCTTTCCTCACCCAGTCCATCGTGGATGTCGGCATTAACACGCAGAACCTGCGGTTTGTGTATTTGATACTGGCGGCGCAGGTGGCACTGTTCCTCGGCCGAACGAGTATCGAGTTCATCCGCAGCTGGATTTTGCTGCACATCAGCATCCGGCTCAACCTTTCGGTCCTGACCGACTTCTTCATCAAGCTCATGCGCCTGCCCATGTCGTTTTTCGACGTGAAGCTCTTCGGCGACATCATGCAGCGCATCAATGACCAACGGCGGATTGAGAGTTTCCTGACGAATTCTTCCTTGGAAATCCTGTTTTCCCTCTTCAACCTCATCTCCTTCGGGCTGGTCCTCCTGTATTTCAACACCAGAATATTTGCAGTCTTTTTCCTCAGCAGCGCCCTCTACAGCCTATGGGTGCTGCTTTTTCTTAAGCCGCGCCGGAAACTGGACTTCAAGCGCTTCGAGGTGCAAGCCAAAGAACAGAGTGCCATCGTGGAACTCGTCAACGGCATGCAGGAGATTAAACTTGCCAATGCGGAGCTTCCCAAGCGGTGGCGCTGGGAATCCATCCGGATGCGGCTGTTCAAGCTCAACACCAAATCACTGGCCCTGAACCAGTACCAGCAAACGGGCGCTCACTTTATCAACGAAGGAAAAAATATTGTTATCACCTTCCTGGCGGCGCGGGCCGTGATTACCGGGCAAATGACGCTTGGGGCCATGCTCTCGGTGCAGTACATCATCGGGCAACTGAACAGCCCAATTGAGCAGTTCATTAGTTTTCTGCAATCTTTTCAGGAGGCGAAAATCAGCTTGGAGCGGCTCAGTGAAATTCACGAGATGGAGGACGAGCAGAGCGTTGCCCGGCAGGGGTTTATACTGCCTCCCGAGCACCAGGACCTCTTCATCCGCAACATGAGCTTTCGCTACGACACGGCCGGTAGCAGCCCCGTGCTCGACGGCATTACGCTGCGTATTCCCGAGGGCAAAACATCTGCCATCGTGGGCACGAGCGGCAGCGGGAAAACCACGCTGCTGAAGATGCTCTTAAAGTTTTATGCCCCCAGCGAGGGCGAAATTCGCCTTGGGCAGAGTAACCTCGCGGATGTAGACCACCACTACTGGCGTGCCAACTGCGGCGTGGTGAGCCAGGAAGGGTTCATCTTTTTCGATACCATTGCCAACAATATCGCGCTGGGAGCCGAAACACTGGACATTGCCCGGCTGCTGCACGCCGTGCAGGTGGCCAACATCCGGGAGTTTATTGAAGGCCTGCCGCTGGGCTACGCCACCAAAATCGGGGCCGAAGGCAACGGCATCAGCCAGGGGCAAAAACAGCGCATTCTCATTGCCCGCGCGGTGTACAAGGACCCGCGCTACATTTTTTTCGACGAGGCCACCAATGCCCTCGATGCCAACAACGAGATTGTGATTATGAATAATTTGGCCGAGTTCTTCCGCGGCCGAACGGTGGTGGTGGTGGCCCACCGCCTAAGCACGGTGCGCAATGCCGACCAAATAATTGTTCTGGAGAAAGGCCGGGTGGTAGAGCAGGGCTCGCACAACGAGCTCGTGGGCCGGAAAGGCAAATACTTCGAGCTGATTCGCAACCAGTTGGAGTTGGGGGGATAAGCGCGAAGCCTCAAATACTTGTAACCGTCAACCCCCTTATCTTCTGGCTATGCCCGAACTTCCGATTCCGCCCCCGCATTCCCTGCCCCTCCATCATCCGGCGCTGCGCAGTGAGGAAATGCTTGAGGTAATGCAGAAAATACCGTCGTGGATGTTGCGATGGGGCATTACCTTGATATTTAGCTTGTTGGCTATGGTCATCTGGGGGAGTTACTTCATCAAATACCCCGACAATATTTCCACCTCGCTGCGCCTCACCACGCCCAACTTCCCCAAGCCCGTGCAGGCTCGCGTAGAAGGCAAGCTGGTCAGGCTCCTGGTAGTGGACAACCAGCAGGTGCGGCGCGGCGATGCCCTTGCTTTTCTGGAAAGCACTGCCCTGCACGAGCAGGTGCTAACGCTCGCCGCCTGGCTGGCGGCGCTGCAAGTCTCGGTTCGCACGCCAGATGGCTCCTTCGAGCGGGACTTGCAGCGCCTGGGGTCGGCATCTACTTTTCAACGTTTGGGGGAGCTCCAGAGTGATTTTCAGGTTTTTGACATGGCTTTGGTTCAGTACCTTTCCTTTCGGGCTGGGCACTACTACTCCCAGAAAAGAAAAATGCTTGCGCATGATTTACAAACCCTTGGCGCATTGAAGAGCAACCTGCTAAGACAAAAAAACCTTTACCAGGCAGACCTGCTCCTCGCCCAACAGGAGTTCGCCGCCCAACAGGAGCTATTCGAAAAGAAGGTGATTGCCCCTGTGGTATTCAGGCAGGAACAAAGCCGCTATCTGGCCAAGAAATTCCCACTGGAGCAGATGCAAGCGAACATTCTGACGAATGAAGCCCAACAGACGGCCAAGCGTGGAGAGCTCATCGAGCTCGACAACCGAATAGCTCAGCAGGAAAACGTATTTGCGCAGGCCCTGTACAGCCTCAAAAGTGCCGTGCAGAGCTGGAAGAGCAAGTACATCCTCTCGGCCCCAACATCGGGCACTGTTTTTTTCAATTCTTTTTTGCAGGAAAAACAGCTGGTCACTGTTGGCCAGGAAGTATTTACCGTCGCACCCGCCACCACCGAAGCATTTGGTGAAGTGAATATTCCACAGTACAACCTTGGAAAGATTAAGGTCAATCAAACGGTTATAATCAAATTTGGCAGTTACCCCTTTCAGGAGTTTGGCGCGGTGGTGGGGAAAGTAGCTTACATTTCGGCTGTTCCGCTGAAGGATGGGACATTCCTGGCCAAGGTGACCTTACCCCGAGGCCTGAAAACCACTCATAATAAGACAATTGTTTTTCGGGCGGGCATGCTGGCCACCGCGGAAATCATCACAGCCGACACTCGGCTGATAGATAAGATATTCCATAATCTCCTGAAGGCAATCAGCCCTGGTGGCACGGCTTAGAGTTCCCGAACGGGGTAGCCGTGTAACCCCTGGCAATTACTCCCCGTCGTGACGAGCAATAAACAGCTTATGAGTAGCAAGACAGCAGTAACAAGTAGTAATATTTGGTCAAGTAATTGACCGTTGTGTCATTGCAGTTTTACTACTGGCTACTTCATTCTGGCTACTTATTTTTAGTGCGGAAGCCCTGTCAACGATATTGATTGGAGAAGCATTGCTGCTCATTTATATCCGGGCTCTATAAAAACAGCCGCCTCATTGCTGGGGCGGCTGTTTTTCGTTCTATAGGGCACAAGCTGAAGCATGTGCTACAGGGTTTACTTAAACGCCTGAATCCCGGTAATATCCGCGCCCGTGATGAGCAGATGGATGTCATGCGTGCCCTCGTAGGTGACCACCGATTCCAGGTTCATCATGTGGCGCATGATGGGGTACTCGCCGGTGATGCCCATGCCGCCGTGAATCTGGCGGGCTTCGCGGGCCACGTGCAGGGCCATTTCGACGCTGTTGCGCTTGGCCATGGAAATTTGGGAACTGGTGGCTTTGCCTTCGTTTTTGAGCACGCCCAGGCGCCACACCATCAGCTGGGCTTTGGTGATTTCGGTAATCATCTCGGCCAGTTTCTTCTGCTGGAGCTGGAAGCCGCCGATGGGCTGCCCGAACTGCTCGCGCTGGAGCGAGTATTTCAGGGCCGACTCATAGCAGTCGATGGCCGCGCCAATAGCGCCCCAGGCAATGCCGAAGCGGGCCGAATCGAGGCAGGACAGCGGGCCGCGCAGGCCGTCGATGTTGGGCAGAATGTTCTCCTTGGGGATTTTCACGTCCTCGAACACCAGCTCGCCGGTGGTGCTGGCGCGCAGGCTCCACTTGTTGTGAATTTCGGGCGTGCTAAAGCCTTCCATGCCGCGCTCGACGATAACGCCCTTGATGCGGCCCTGCTCATTTTTGGCCCACACCACGGCTACCTGGCACTCGGGCGAGTTCGAAATCCACATCTTAGCCCCGTTCAGAAGGTAATGGTCGCCCATGTCCTTGATGTTGGTGGTCATGCCGCCGGGGTTCGAGCCGTGGTCGGGCTCCGTCAGGCCGAAGCAGCCCAGCCACTCGCCGCTGGCCAGCTTGGGCAGGAACTTGCGGCGTTGCTCCTCCGAGCCGTAGGCGTAAATCGGGAACATCACCAGCGAGCCCTGCACCGAGGCCGTGGAGCGCATGCCGGAGTCGCCGCGCTCAATTTCCTGCATGATGAGGCCGTAGCTGATGTAGTCCATCCCGCCGCCGCCATACTCCTGCGGCACGGTGGGGCCAAACGCGCCCACGTCGCCAAATTTGCGCACCATTTCGCTCGGGAAGTGCGCGTCCTGGGCCCATTTCTCGATATTGGGGCTGATTTCCTTCTTCACAAAGTCGCGGATGGACTGGCGGATGAGCAGGTGCTCCTCGGTCAGCAGGCCGTCGAGGTCAAAATAGTCGGTGAAGCCGTTAGCGTTGGTGCTGCCTTTCTGGGCAGTGTGGGCTTTGGATTCGGGGGAGAGTACGTCTGCTTCCGAGGACATGAGTGGGGTGGTGAGGTGGGAGTTTCAGCAAAGATAACAAGCGGGCGGAAGGAGTGTTGGGCCCCGACCAGCAATGGCCTGTGGCACCGGCTGCTTCGCCTCCGTCGGCAACCCGAGAACCACTAGCATAATAGAGGTGTTCAGATGCCGTATCTTTGCCATCTATCTGATTATTTCCCGAACACCCGATGCTCGATAAACTAGAAGCCATCAACCAGCGCTACGAGAACGTCAACGAGGAGTTGATGCAGCCCGACGTGATGTCGGACCTGAAGCGCTACAAGTCCCTGAACAAGGAATACAAGGAGCTGGGCAAGATTGTGGCCCAGTACCGCAACTACCAGGGCGTGCTCAGCAACATCGAAAACGCCCGCGAAGTCGTGGCCACCGAGAAAGACCAGGACTTCCGCGAGATGGCCAAGGCCGAGCTCGACGAGCTGCTGCCCGAGCAGGAGCGCCTCGAAGTACTCATCAAAGACCTGCTGCTGCCTAAGGACCCGAACGACTCGAAAGACGTGATTATGGAAATCCGGGCCGGCGCGGGCGGCGACGAAGCGGCCATTTTTGCCGGCGACCTGCAGCGCATGTACATGCGCTACGCCGAAAAGAACAACCTGAAAATGGACCTCATTGATGCCACCGAAGGCACTTCGGGCGGCTACAAGGAAATTATTCTGGCCGTGAAGGGCGAGGACGTGTACGGCAAGCTCAAGTTTGAGAGCGGCGTGCACCGCGTGCAGCGCGTGCCGGCCACCGAAACTCAGGGCCGCATTCACACGTCGGTGGCGTCCATTGTGGTGATGCCGGAAGCAGAGGAGCTGGACGTACAGATTGACATGAACGATGTGCGCAAGGACCTGTTCATGTCGTCGGG